>NZ_CP029002.1:1245971-1557464 GCF_003073375.1 Lysinibacillus sp. 2017 | reverse complement strand
TAATTAATTCAGCTACTATGCCTTTATTTTCGAGTACCTGTAAAATTTGAGTTAAATCACTATTTTCATTCATAATGATACCCACTTTTTTAGTTTCCACAAATAGGACAGGGTCGGCTAGCATACTTAACGCTTTCGAAGGTTGGGAATCTTTAACCTGTTTAATAGATTCTGTTGGTGGTATAACCCCAATGTTAGCAGCAATTTGTTCTGCCATTGCTTTGTCTACCTGTGCGAACATATCGACAGCTGCTTTGCGAATTTCTAAAGTTTCAACTTTACCTAATTCAAAGCTAAAAGCATTAATTATATGCGTTTGTTCAACTGGTGTTTGACTTAACCAAAATTGACGTGCTTGCGTAAAATGATCTTCAAAAGATTCACTGCGTGTGCGTACTTTTCTTCCTTCAACTTTTTCCTCATAGTGTACATAACCGCCATCTTTTTCATCGACTGTATGCGGTGTGTTATTTTGTATCTGATTTTCACCATAAGCGACACGGCCACGATTAATCGTCATTCGATTATAACCATCTCGTTGGTTATTATGGAAAGGACATACGGAGCGGTTAATCGGAAGCTCGTGGAAGTTAGGTCCTCCTAGTCGAATTAACTGTGTATCGGTATATGAGAATAGACGTCCTTGTAATAATGGATCGTTTGAAAAGTCAATTCCTGGTACGACCTGTCCAGCATGAAAAGCAACCTGTTCTGTTTCAGCAAAGAAATTATCGACATTACGATTTAATGTCATTTTACCAAGCTTGCGCAGTGGCACAATTTCTTCTGGCCACAGTTTTGTTGGATCTAATATATCAAAGTCAAAATTAAATTCGTCTTCTTGTGCAATTAATTGTACACATAGTTCAAACTCAGGATAATTTCCAGTTTCAATATTATCGAATAAATCTCGACGATGATAATCTGGGTCTTTACCTGCAATTTTTTGCGCCTCATCCCAAACAAATGCATGTACACCTAATACAGGTTTCCAATGGAATTTCACAAAATGTGGTTCCCCTTTTTCGTTTACAAAGCGAAACGTATTAACGCCAAAGCCTTCCATTAAACGCAAACTTTTTGGAATTGCTCGGTCCGACATATGCCACATCACCATATGTGCGGTTTCCTGATTATTCACAACAAAATCCCAAAACGTATCGTGTGCACTTTGCGCTTGAGGAATCTCATTATGTGGTTCGGGTTTTACTGCATGGACAAAATCCGGAAATTTAATGGCATCTTGAATGAAAAACACTGGAATATTATTGCCAACTAAATCATAATTTCCTTCTTGTGTATAAAACTTTGTAGCAAAACCACGTGCGTCACGAACTGAGTCTGCCGAGCCACGAGAACCTGCAACGGTAGAAAAGCGTACAAATACGGGAGTTTGACGACCTTTCTCTCCTAAGAAATGCGCCATTGTAATATCTGAAGCATCCTCATAGCTTTCAAAAATCCCGTGTGCTGCTGTTCCTCTTGCATGTACGACACGTTCAGGAATACGCTCATGGTCGAAATGTGTCATTTTTTCACGAAAATGAAAGTCCTCCATTAATGTGGGACCGCGTTCCCCTGACTTTAGTGAATGTTCATCCTCGCTTAACTTAACTCCATGATTGGTTGTTAACGCTTGCCCCTCATCTGTTACCGTAAATTGTTTTAGCTGCTCAATTTTTTCATTTTTCTTCATGTCTACTCCTCCTAATATTTTCAGTCTCGACTAAGAAAGCGCTCAAATTGAAATAAGCTAATCTTGTATATATCCTTCTAAACAAAGATAGAGATACTTCAATATTAGTAGTTACCCAGGTTTTTAAAATTTTATTCATATTTTAATATATTTTTTAACTTTTATAATACTCATCTGCCAAAATAGCTAAGTAATCCATATCTTCATAAACATCATCTTTCAAAAATTCTTGTTTTAAACGGCCTTCCCATACCATTCCTGACTTTTCCATAACTTTTCGAGAAGCGCTATTTCTCACCATACAGCAAATTCTGTTTAATTGATGCTCTTCAAATCCATACTCTATTATTTTTTTACATGCTTCAGTTGCATAGCCCTTTCCCCATTCATTTACATCGATAAAATAGCCTACTTCTGCATTTCGATGATTTTTGGATATACTCACTAAACCACAATTTCCAATATAACGAGGCTCTTCCCCTTTTAAAAAGATTGCAAATTCAAATGCCGTTCCACGCTCACAGCTCTTTTGTAAATAGGAAATCCACTGATCCACTACTTCCCGTGGATAGGGATGGGGAATCATCACCATCGTATCAGCAATTTCCTTATGTTTGACAACCTCATAAATTTCATCTGCAAATTCGATTTCATATGGTTTTAATACTAATCGTTCTGTTTCTAAAATCATTTTACTTCCTCCCTTTAATTAAAAAATTTTTCGTGCAAAATAAGCGGAATTATACCCTTTTTGTGAATCTACTTGAAGATATATGCTTTCTTATCCACTAAAAAAACGCCCTAATCGATTTAACGATTAGGACGAATTATTCGTGGTACCACCTAATTTTACATATAGCTCACACTATTTGACTCTAACAGTAATGTTCATACTGGTGCCGTTGTAACGAGTGCTCGTCTCGTCGTAGCCTACATTTCGGTACGAAGCTCAAAGGCCATGTTCAGTAAAATCATTTTGCTTCATTTCCACCATCAGAAGCTCTCTATAAAAAATCCAATACCTACTCTTCCTTATCAAAGCTGTATATTATTTACTATATTTTAACAGAATAAATAGCATTTTAAAGTAGGATAAACAGTTGAATTGCTTTGTTAAAACCAAAAATTACTTCACCAGAATATCAATCCAGATTTTAATTGCCGTGCCTGCTATCATAAGTGCTAATAACATTTGCAACATTTTCGTATTCAGTTTTTTTCCTACCTTTGCCCCCAGTGGCGCTGCTATTAAGCTCGCTACTATCATAATGAAGGCCGGTACATACTCGATTTGTCCCGTCAAAAGTTTGCCGACACTGCTACCTATTGAAGAAATAAATGCAATAGCTAAACTTGTGGCAATGGTTATCCGTGTAGGAATTTTTAAAATAGTGAGCATAATAGGCACCAGTAGAAAACCACCAGCAGCCCCGACAATTCCCGAACCAATTCCGACTATTAAGGCAAGGATGCTCGCTACTATACGATTAAATTGAATTGGTTGATGCACATTTTCATCTATATTTTTTCGAGGAACAAACATCATCACAGCTGCAATTAAGGCTAGGACCCCATATACGATGTTTATGCCATTTTCAGTTAAAAGGTTGGAACCGAAACTTCCTATGAAACTTCCTATTAAAACGGCACTCCCCATGTAAAGAATGAGTTCTTTATTCAAATAGCCACCTTTTCGATAGGCTAAAACTCCAGCAAGCGATGCGAAGAATACTTCAATTGCACTAATCCCTGAGACTTCATGTGCTGTAAAGGCCGTTAAACCGAATAAGGGAGGAATATATAAAAGCATAGGGAACTTAATAATCGCGCCCCCAATTCCTAGTAACCCTGATAAAAAAGAGCCGACAAACCCTAGTGCAAATATGACAAGGATAAATGTGATCGAGATATCCATAGTAAACCTTCTTTCTCATCAAAAAAACGAGTAGAAATGCGCTACTCGCTATTTGATTTTATGCTTTTTGAATGTAGAAGGTCAGCACATCTGCCTCTACTTTTTGTTCGATTACTTTATTTCCAACAGAAGTTGCCCATGCTGGGATATCATTTAGTGCCCCTTTATCTGTAACGAGCACTTCTAATACTTCGCCAGATTTCATAGTATCCATCGCTTTTTTTGTTCTAACGATTGGCATAGGACATGCTAATCCTTTTACGTCTAAAGATTTTGTGCTATTCATCTTGTATTCCTCTTTTCCTATTGAAATTCTGATTTGAGGCGAACACGATGTTCGTCACAAATGCATTGCCACAGGATGTGGCAATTTGCATTTGTTCCTCTGATTGGACCGATTCGTTAGCGCACAGCGCAACGATTTGGTCCAATCTCCATTTCCGTTTGTTCATCTTCATTTGGTGTGATTTTCCCCATATTAACTTGTCGGATTTCCTGGTACGCATTTGGCTGTGGTGGAAGCCCTTCTGTAACCATTTTGCGGAATACCTCTTCATCCTCAATATTTAAACCGTGGTTTTCAGCAAACAGATTTCCTAATCGTTTTGCTACTGTCCCATCTTCATTAAGTTCTTTGATCATCATAAAGTGTGCCGGCAATACGATTAAATCATCTGCCAATGTTCGATAACGGCGATATAAAGTGTCACGTAAATCACTAACCCAATCTTCGGCAAGTCCTGCTAAATCAGGACGACCAATTGAATCGATGAATAAAATATCACCTGTTAATAAGTATTTCGAATCGATTACAAAGGAAGTTGAACCAATTGTATGACCTGGCGAATAAAGTGCGCCAACCTCTATTTTTGATGCCCCTAGCTGAACTACTAAACCGTCACTTAGTGATGTGTAATCATACACAACTTCTTCTGCATCTTTTGGTGGTAAATAATATGTTGCACCCGTCTCTTTTGCGATATGACGGCCACCTGAAATATGGTCTGCATGTAAATGTGTATCAAATACGTGCTTAATTTTCACGCCTTTACTTTCTGCAAACGTTGTAAATACATCTGTAAAACGTACAGCGTCAATAAGTGCTGCTTCCCCTTCAGAAATCACCATGTATGAAAGACAACCCTTCCCTAAACGTACAAATTGATACAATTCGCCGCCATCAGTAAGGTCACCTACTTTGATAGGCTCTAAGTACATCGACCAAGATTTCATACCGCCTTCAAGATATGCAACTTCAAGTCCTGCATCTGATAACATTTCTGCGATCATGAGCGATGAGCCTTCTTTTGCACAGACAACTAATACTTCTTTATTTGTTGGAATTTGCGGCAAAATTTCTTCTATGCCATCGAGTAGTTCAAAATAAGGAATATTTAAGTATTCAAATTTGTGTCCTTCAATTTTCCAATCTGCAAATGCATCATGATTTCGTACATCTAAAACAAATAAATCTTTGTTGTCAATGACATACCGCGCAATTTGAGCTGCTGTCCAAGTATTTACTGCCATACTTTCATTACCCCCATAGGTATAAAATTTTAGATTTTTTTAGTTCGGGTAGCGCCTTGCTTCCCGAACCAAATATAAGAATATTAGTTAATTGTAGACGATTGTTAATTACTAGAACGTTAATGTTGGTGCAGCATCTTTTGCATATTCTAAAAATGTAACAGCGCCGCCGGTTTCGATACCCTCTACTAAATCTTCATTTGTTAAGCTCATAACATCCATTGTCATCTGACAAGCAATAAATTTCACGCCAAGCTCTTGTGCCATTTCCACTAATTGCGGAATAGATGGAACCTGTGCTTTTTCAAAACCTTGAGCAAAATGTTCTTTGCCAGCTGGCATTTCTAAGTTGTGCATTGCTCCTTTATGAATTAAATTTAACCCTTCAAATGTGAAGAAGATGGCTACTTCTTTTTCAGAAGCGGCTGCTGCTGTTGCAATGTTGAACACTTTGTATGCATCAAATAATCCACCATTTGCTGCGATAATTGCTACTTTGTTTGACATTTTATTTAACCTCTTTCTTTAGTTCACCGTTATATGCATTCATGCCTGGTAAAACATTTCTAACATATTTGAAGCCCGCTGTTGCAAGCTGTTTTGCTGCTAAATCTGAACGTGTGCCTGTACGGCAAATCACGTAAACCGGTTCTTCTTTATGAAGTTCGTCTAATCGGTCCGCTAATTCCCCTAATGGAATTGACTTCGCTCCTGGAATATGACCGAATGCAAACTCGGCAGCTTCACGGACATCTAAAATTAGACCAGATGCTTTCAGTGCTTCCTCGTTTGAAATTGTATCCTCAAATGTTTTTTCTAATTTGTCACTTGTTTCTGGATTACATTTGCGAACATAATGAAAGAGAACTCCATTCTCTTCACGAGAGCCAATATATTGATGTCCAACGGCTTTACACCAAGCAGCTAAATCAGCCACGGAGCCTTTATCTGTAGCTTGTACTTCTAATACTTGACCTTCTGTAAGTTCTTGCATTGCTTTTTTTGTTTTAATAATCGGCATCGGGCAGGCTAAGCCTTTCGCATCTAATTGAACATCTGATTGAACCATGTACTTCCTCCATCTTTACCGAATAGGGTATGTTTTAATTTATAAATTATACAGTTATTTGACTTCGCCATTCCAAGCAAGCATTCCGCCAGCCATATTAGTTACATCAAATCCTTGAGATTCTAAAAATGCTGTTGCTTGACTACTTCGACCACCTGAACGGCAAACCATAATATAAGATTCTTTTTTGTCTAACTCATTCATTTTAAATTCAAGTAAACCAAGTGGGATGTTAGTAATGCCCGGAATATGTCCTTCTTCAACTTCGTCTACTTCACGAACATCGATTATTTTTAACGCTTCTCCAGCCTCTAATTTTTCTTGAACTTCTTGTGCTTGAATTGTTTTCATTTTATTTTCCTCCTAATAAGTACTCATGCCACCACGGACATTCGTTACTTTTTCAAAACCTAATTTTTTTAATTGTTTACATGCTTGTTGAGAACGCATACCACTTTGGCAAATGACCACTATTTCTTTATCCTTTGGTAATTTTGAATAATCAGAACCAAGAGGCATATTTTTGAATTGGCGAATATTGCGTGCTTTGTATTCACCTTGTGTACGCACATCGATAAATAATTTATCTTTATCGTTTAGCATTTCTTTCAGTTTGGCTGTTGTAATGGAGTTTATGCCTTTAGCTGGCAACAGACGCCACGCAAAAAACACTACCACTATCGCTATTATTATGACTGTACTCATAGTTTCCCTCTTTCAGTCCCTATACCCGTATAGGTATACAAATTTTTAAAAATAAAAAGCCTTATCGACTTTTTACTAATAACTCAATCGCTTGTTTGACTAATTGATCTTTTTCGTCTTTTGATTGCGTTTCTGAGATGCAATCTACTAAATTCTCTGCTACGATAATGCCAATTGTACGATCAACAGCTGAACGAACTGCACTTAATTGGGTAATCACATCTTTACAATCTTTTTCTTCTTCCATCATACGTAAGATAGCATTTAATTGACCATCTGCTTTTTTTAAACGCAATTTCACCTTATCATCGTACATCATCAACATTCACCTCTTTTAAAAGTTATAAGCCTATATTAGTACCCCATGGGGTATATGTCAATATATTTGTACGCTACTTTATATAACAATACGCTAATAATCAAAAAATGACTGGCTTACGCTCATCAGTAGTCATTCAGATAGATTAGCCCTTTTATGCAAATTGACTAGGTGAATAACCGGTGTACTTTTTGAACACCTGACTAAAATATTTATAATCTATAAACCCTACCTTTGATGCGACTTCATATATGAGCGTATGCTCCTCACGCATGAATTCAATCGCCTTCATAATTCGGTAGCGGTTTAAGAAATCATTAAACGTATAGTTTGTTGCCTTTTTGAATTTAGTGTGGAGCGTGGTATGCGATGTATGAAGTGTTTCACTTAAATCATGAATAGATATTTTTTCAGCATAATGACTTTGAATATAATCAATCATTTCCTTTACATATTTCATATCTCGTGTTTGCCCATTCAATTCAGGGAGCTCAATTAACGTTTGAATTTGTTCTAAGTTGGAGCTTTTCACGTGCGCTTTTTCATCTAGTTTTTTTTTAATTTTTATTAACGCTGCGTTTAATTCATCGTAATGAATCGGTTTTAGTATGAAATCGACTACGCCCAATTGAATCCCCTTTTTAGCATATTCAAAATCGCTATAGCCCGATATAATAATGGCTTCGTAATTAATCTGTTCTTTCGTTCGCTCAATAAGTTCAATCCCATTGATAAGAGGCATACGAATATCAGAGATCACAATATTTGGTTGTAATTTTTTAATCAGTTCAATCCCCTCTTGCCCATTGCTTGCCGTTCCTACAACGACACAGTTATGCATAAGCCAATCTACTTTATAATGAATCCCTTTTTGAATAATCAGCTCATCTTCTACGATTAACACTTTATACATGAATTCCACCCCTTAGAATTGGTAAGCGTAATTTGATGGTAGTACCTTGTAAAGTTTGACTATATAGCTCAATTCCGAATTCCGTTCCGTATAGTAATTCAATTATTTTTTTCGTATTATAAAGTCCAATATTGGTTTCTGGCGGATTTTCTTGTTCGAATACATCTAAAATTTGTTGATAGCGTGTTTGTTCGATGCCTATACCATTATCTTGAACCGAAAGGATAAGTTGTCCATTCTCCAGCGCCACGTTAATTTGAATTTGTAAGTTTAATGTTTTTTCCATACAGTGTTTGATGCTATTTTCAATTATATTTTGCAGAATTAGCTTTGGTACAAAACAATGTTTAACATCATCCGAGACATCTATTGAATAATGCAGTCTCTCTCCGAAACGCACTTTTTGGATTTGTAAATAATCCTCTATATGTTTAATTTCCGTTTCTAACAAAACTTCAGATGGACCTTCATTTATAGAGTAACGCATCAAATTTGCAAGGGCCATGACCATTTGTTCTGCACTTTCGGTATCAAAAGCAATTTCATAACGTAGTGTTTCAAGCGTATTAAATACAAAATGTGGGTTAAATTGATTTTCTAAATGCTTTATTTCTAATTGCTTTTTCTTTTCCGCTACTTGCTGATTATGTTCGATGAGTGCTTCTACTTTATTGGTCAGAGCATTAAATTCATCAATAACAATTTGAAACTCATCAAATGTTTTTTCTTTAACGAACAGATTCATATTTTTACCTTTAAAATTTGCAAAAGCTTCAAGTAATGCGTTAAGTGGATTTAATACCCTTTTGCTAATTCGAGGAATGACCATCATCATAATGCCAAGTAGGACAAGAAAAGACAAGCT
Source organism: Lysinibacillus sp. 2017 (assembly GCF_003073375.1). Lineage (NCBI taxonomy): Bacteria > Bacillati > Bacillota > Bacilli > Caryophanales > Bacillaceae > Lysinibacillus > Lysinibacillus sp. 2017. The sequence continues at coordinate 1,548,452 of NZ_CP029002.1, read as the reverse complement.
AAGTAAAATGGTTCCTAGCACGATAAATTTTTTAAAGGTTACTACAGAAACAAATGTCATGATTTGGATCGGCACACTACCTAACTTACTCTTCACTGTGTAATAAGGATTTCCTGCAATTTTTTGCAGTTGTTTATTAGGCTGATTCAGATTAAATTTTTGTTGAATATGATATGCGTTTGAAAAAGATGAGTAAATCACATTGTCAAAACGATCTGTTAAAACGATTGCATCTGTATTTTTAAAATCGATAAATTCTTCTAAGTCTTTAATGTAAAGAAGTAGATATCCATAAATCTCACCATTCAATTGAACCGTTTTGCTAAATACGTATTGGCTATACTGATTGGATTCAAATAATATTGGATTAATTTGCTGATTTATCACATCTTTTTGTGCAGCCGTTTGACGTAATAGATTTTTCATTTTTAAGTTATTAGTTAAACGATCTTGATTCGGTTTGTATAAGTTACTCGAGATGGGAACACCTTCTTTATCGACTAGTAAAAAATAATCTTCGTAAGGTGTCCCGTTAGTATATGTATATAAATATTGGTTTACCGCTGTCTGGTTTTTGTGATTAATGAGCCGATCTAGTACAAGAACATTTTTTGATAGATTAGTTAAGTTGAATTGAATATCTTTAAATTCACCTTCTAATTGTTCTTGAATTTTTAAGTTTGAATTTTTGTTCGCCTTTACAACCGATTCCTCATAAACCAAAAATAACGTACTAAAAAACAATGCAAAAATCACAATAATCATTAAAACAGAGTATCGCATAAACATAGATTTTAAATACTCGTCGAATTGATTGGATTTTCGCATTGTCATCACCCTATATTACATAGTAATTTCTTTTTTACCTGTTACTTTGAAGAAAATTAATAATGAGATAATTGAAGTTAATGTCAAAATAGTTGAATACGCGGAGGCATTACCATAGTTCCCGCGGATAACCTCTGTATAAATCGATACGGTTAAAGTTTGTGTGCCACTCGTATATAAAATAATTGATGCACTTAATTCACTTATTACCGTAATCCAACTCATAATGGCACCGGCAATAACACCAGGCATCATCATAGGAATAATTACTTTTGTGAATGCTTTCCTGTCTGATGCTCCTAAACTAATCGCTGCTTCTTCAATACTTGGACTAATTTGACTAATAATCGCTGTAGAAGAACGAATCGTATAAGGCATACGACGAATTGCAAAAGCTATTATCATTATAAACATAGTGCCACTTAATAATAAAGGCTTTTCGCTAAACGCGAATAAGTATGCAATCCCGAGAACAGAGCCTGGGATGATAAACGGAAACATCGACGTAATATCTAATAAAGCCGTTGCTTTACTACGTTTACGTACCGTTAAATAAGATATTAATATACCTAATACGACGATAATAATTATCGCGATAATACCGATTAAATACGTATTCAAAATAACAAAATTATTCTTCCCTAGCAAAATATTTTTATAACTTTCCAGTGAGAAGCCACCGCTAAATACGGCACCACCTGAAGTTTTTAAGAATGACGTTAAAATAACTACGAGCTGAGGAATTATTGCTAATAATACCGTAGAGTATACAAGTATGTGCGCTAAAAATCCTTTCATATTTTTTTCTGTTACTCTTGTCATTGGTTTAAGTGCTGACATCGAATAAGAATAACGCTTTGCCAATACGCGTTGCAGCATAAATAATGCCATTGTGATGACGATGATAATTAAACATAAAGCGGCAGCAAATCCATCATCCCCGCCAACTTCACTCATAAATTGCGTATAAATTAATACGGGCATAGTACGATAACCTTCACCAATAAGCATTGGTGTACCAAAGTCTGCAATAACGCGCATGAATACTAGTAATCCACTGGCAAGTACAGTTGGCATAATCAGCGGTAAAATAATATTGTATAATCGTTGGAAGCTTGAGTAACCTAAACTTTCTGCTGCTTCATTTAAAGAGTTATCTAAATTTTTCAATGCCCCTGAAATGTATATATACACAAGTGGAAACGATTGTAATGTCATAACTAAGACAATTCCCCAAAATCCGTATATCCCATTTAACTGAACATTAAAGAGATCATTCAAAAATTGCGTTACCTTACCACCACGCCCTAATAATTGAATCCATGCATAAGCACCGATAAACGGAGGTGATAAATAAGAAATAATAATGACAATTTCTAATACACCTGACCCGAAAATGCGAATTTTACGCATCATATAGGCAATTGGTAAACCAATTAATAACGCAAGTAATGTTGTTACAAATGTTACTTTGATACTGTTTACTAACGTTATCCAATAAAATTTACGGTCAAAAAACTTCGTTATGTAGCCAAGTGTAAAATCGCCAGTGCCTGTGTCAAAAAAGCTTTTCTTTAAAACTAGAAATAAGGGGAAGATAATAAATAAAATAAATACGGCTAAAATAACAAGAGTAATCGTATTCCATGTGGTAAATTTCTTTTTAGCAGATTCATTCAAGCGTCTCGCCTCCTCTTAAAAGATTCTCCTTCGAATTTACGTCATAAATATTTACTTTCTTTTCATTTACCGTTAAGTAAACAACAGTGTCTTTTGGTAAAATATCCGATTTCTCATTGAATTCTACAACTTCAATTTCATCGCCATTTTCTAATTCGATAAAATACGTCGTATACATTCCTAAAAAAATACTTTTTGTAATCGCTCCTTTAATACCGCGCCCCTCTTGATTAATTGTTAAATCATTTGGACGAACAGAAACTAATACATCTTGATTTTTAACTGGACAGTTTGCTAACTGAATTTGATACGAATTATTAAATTGAAGTGTACCACCTTCTACAAGCTTTCCATGAATTGTATTCGATGTACCGATAAAATTGGCCACAAATAAATTTGACGGGTGATCATAAATTTCTTGTGGCGAGCCTACTTGTTGAATCACACCCTCATTCATTACTGCAATACGATCTGAAATCGCTAGCGCTTCTTCTTGATCATGTGTAACATAAACTGTCGTAATACCGACCTCTTGTTGAATTTCACGAATAGCATTACGCATATCAATACGTAGCTTCGCATCAAGATTTGAAAGCGGTTCATCCATTAATAGCACTTCAGGGTGAATAACAATCGCACGGGCAAGCGCTACACGTTGCTGTTGACCACCTGATAATTTCTCAGGCATACGGTTTTCATATTCATTTAACTTTACTGTTTGAATAATTTCATCAAGACGGGCATTCATTTCATCTTTTGAAATTTTTTTATTTTTAAGACCGAATGCAATGTTTTCACGAACATTCATATGTGGGAAAATCGCATAATTTTGAAACACCATACCCATATTTCGTTTGTTTACAGGAATGTTATTAATCACTTTTTCATTGACTTCAATCGTTCCACCATCGATTGAGTTAAAACCGATTATCATACGTAGTAACGTCGTTTTCCCACAGCCTGAAGGACCTAGCAGTGTGAACAACTCACCTGGTTGAATTGTTAAGTTTAATTGATTGATAATCGTTTTTTCTTCAAACTTTTTAACTACATCGTTCACCTTGATTGTTACACTCATTGTAGTTCCTCCTATTAAAATAAGAGGCTAGTTTTTCAAACACACCTGAAAAACTGCCTCTATAAATTGTTTAGTCCATTGAACGTTCTAGGTAATCTGTAAATTTCGCTGTAATTGCATCTTTATTTTCAGCTACCCAGCTCTCTTCGTAATTTTTGGCAATTTTGATGGATTCTGTTGGTGTCATATAAGAAGCCAATTCTACGCCATCACGTAATGGACGCACTGTTAATTCTTGGCCTACTTGCGTTTGAATATCTTCTGAAATCATGAAGTCTACAAATTTCTTCGCATTTTCTAAGTTTTTCGCATTTTTAACAATTTGTACAGACTCCCCTGGGAAAATAGCTCCTTCAGTTGGGAATACTACTTCTACTGGCGCGCCATTATTAATGTAATTGACTACAGGATCTTCCCAAGTTAAGCCAACTGGGTATTCCCCGTCTGCTACACTTTTGTGTAATTGTCCTGAGCTGGCAATCATTTTTCCATCTAGATTTTTAATGAATTTTTCTACGAAATCCCATGCTTTGTCACTCATTGGGTCTCCATCGCCCATTGCATAAAGCATTGCTGCTAATGATTGGAATGCAGAGCTTGAGTTAACTGGGTCACCAAAAGCAATTTTTCCTTTTAGTTCAGGATTTAATAAATCTTCAAAGCTGTCCATTTTTTTGTCTCCAATTAAATCTGTATTAACAATTAATACAGTTGGGTCAGAAAACGCTGGTGTAAAGTAACCAGATTTATTGCGGAATTGCTCAATCATATTTTTATCTTCCGGAGATACATATTGCTCAAAGAATTCTTTTGAAGTAGATAACATCGTTTCGTCAGCTGCCCACAGTACATCGCCTAGTGGATTGTTCTTTTCTGATTCCACACGTTTTAAAAGTTCCCCTGTACCTGCAACAATTAATTCAACCTTAATACCCGTTTCTTTTTCAAAGTTAGATATGACAAGGTTGTTTAAATTTTCACTACGAGCCGAGTAAACTGTTAAGACATTTTTATCACCTGATGATGAATCTGAGTCATCTGAACATGCAGCTAAAAAAACAACCGATAAAATAGTCAGACTAATCAATAATGTAAACGCTTTAATTTTTTTCAAAACGTAACCACCCCTTCTTTTATTACTACACTGTAAAGTTTACAGGTTATGTTAGCACCGGTATATATGAAAATTCTAAAAAAACATTCAAAATTGTAAAGTTTGTGAATACATAGAAATTTGAATTATAATCGATTTACGTAATCATTCATTATAGAATTATTTAAACAATCATTTATTTTAGGGGGTACTTTATGAAAAAAAATGGGCCTCGTTTTTGTCGCTATCCTAGTAATCTGTTTTATGTACTTTTATAAAACGCCCCTTATTAGTAGACACGAAGCGATAATTAATGCAGAAAACTATTTATTAAATCCTCCAGAGGAATGGGGAAATTCAATTTCATTTGATGGATTAGACGATCTTCCAGAGGAGAATATTCGTGTAGAACTTCAACAAAAACGCGGGTTTTGGAATGAATTAACAAATCGAATGCAGTGGGCAGTTACAATTAAATATGCTGATGGTGAATCAAGTATTGTAATGGATGAACACACTGGAAAGTTCATAGATATAATTGGTCAATTTAGTTAACAATCAGAGGTTTTTTGAAATAATGGGAAATTAGTTCATTACTGATGAAAATAACTTTTAATCCTTTGGATAGGTAAAAACTTAAGCAAAGATTTAAGAGGTGTAAACTTTAAATGTGCATATTTGATTGCTGCTGATATGAAATACACGATTAAGTAATGCAAATCTTTCTACAAGTATGTTTTTAACTCAAATGCATATCAATTCGGCAAAAGGAAATGCGAACACTCTATTGCCTCTACATATCCAAATACCGTCTCATTGGAACTAATATAAGCCCCCCATAATATTTTTATGGGCACAAATCGGTGTTTGGACAAATGGAAGGGTTATCTGATTTTCGGATGTACTTAAGATTCTGTATGGATATAAAGTAATGAATAGTCATCACTGATATCTACTTCAAAAAAGTAGTTTGTTTTTGTTGTGGTGTTTACTACTTCAACTCCGAATAAACCTAGCCCTCTGTAATAATCAATTTTTCCAGGCTTTAAGTTTTCCTTATCAATATTATAATTTGTTTCAATATAGTTTTCCGCATGAAAATAAGCAATCGTTTGTTTTGATTTAGAATCATAATAGTAATTACAAACAACAATAACTAATAAACAAAATAGTAAATTAAATCCAATAATTTTCTTCATCCCCAACCTCCATTATTTGGAATTACTATACCGTTTATAATTTGGTGCGAAGGAGTTATTTGTTGAACTAAATCACTCATTGGTTCAACAAGTAATTTGAAACCAATCTGTTTCTTGTAGGAAATCTTTTCTTGTGAGTCTTTGACCAGAAATCATTTGGCGATAGGAAGTAATCGTACCATCATGTGACACGATATATATCTTTTCCTTTTGTAGTCGCTTACAATTTACTATGAATTCTTCAGCAAGTTTTGTAAATTGTTCTTCAGGTAAAGTATTTATGCCCTCAGTCCATATATTTCCAGAGGCTTTTTTATCAATTTCAAATGTTGGATAAAAATATAAAATTACTTCTAAATCAATTATTTTATCACAAGGTAATGTGCTACAACTTGGACGAATGGGAAATATTTTAGGAGACACTAATGGGCTTACAATCTTACGACAGTCTATATTTTTACTCCAAATGAATGCTGTTTCTAACGCTCTTCTAATAGGGCTTATAAAAATAATATCTTTATTGTTTAAAGGAATTTGATTTCTTAAAAGTTTTGCTTGTTCAATCCCTTTAGCAGTTAATGACGGATCTTCTATATATAGGCTGCTAGGTATATCTAATGTATGTTCTCCTTCACCGTGGCGAATAAACACTAACTCCATTTAAACACTCCTTTTAGCTTATATCGGCACTTTTTGGGCTATTTACCCACTAGCTTTAAAGCAATTTTTATACCTTAGTATGCATTTAAATATTATTTAGGAATGTCAGCCTTTTTAGATAGAAAATATCTTGCATTTGCAAAAAATATAGTCCCTAATAGAAACAGTATAACGGTACCCCAACTTGCAATTGCTGAATAATCACCTTTAAAAATAAATTCGCTTGTCAAATTAACAGCTACCATTATTATCATAACTAGATACAAACCCATTATATACTTCATATTTTTCGCTCCTTCCTTGATATATGTAAAATACATTTCCTTAGCGTATATTTCAAGCTTTTTGTTAGTATCGAGGTTATTTTGAATGAATAGCTTATACTATGGTTAAAAAATGCTTCTTTCATGAATCCAATTACATAAGCACCCGTTAGCTGAATTTATTTACTTCTTCTTCTAATTTTTCAATTCTTTCTCTCAACTTTCGATTCTCTTTTTTTACTTGATCGGAGTTATAAAATGCTCCAGCAGCAAGGGAAAACGCAAACCAAGCCCATAACCAATCCATTCAAAATCCCCCTCTATACTTTACCTAAAAAATTCATTACCTTATAGTACTGTCCTTCCTTTAGTTGAAGAAGAAACAAATGACCGAGCCAAATTAACCATTAAACGGAGACGAAAAATTGTTTAATAAGGTTTTTTATCATTGGATTAAGTCCTTCTGGTAATTCATTTACTTTAAAGAACTTTGCTTCAGTCGTTTCTTGACCATCTGCTTTAAGAACTCCGCCTTTAATTTCTTTTGAGATATATGCAATAGTAACAGGATAGAATTCATCACCATTTGGTAACTTAACAAAATGCTGCTTACCTGAAAATACACCGATTAAATCAAGTTTACCAAGTTCAATTCCTGTTTCTTCTAAAACTTCTCTTCTCCCTGCTTCTTCAGTAGATTCGCCTAATTCAATAAATCCACCTGGAACGCCCCATTGTCCATCAATTCGTTTTTGTAATAATAATTCGCCTATTTCATTTACTACAGCAACCGCAACTCCAACTAGTATAAGCGGTTGATTGCCAACGACTTTACGTAAATCTTCAATATACCCCATAGTATCCTCCTAAAAATATAATATTTCTTCCACAAACATAGTTCGACAATTGATAATATTTCTCCTTCATCTCTTCTATGAATAGTAGATTCTTTATTAATGAATAAAAGACCTCATTTCAAAATTATGAGGTCTTTTACTGGTTCAATTATTTAAATCTCTTTTGTACATAACTAAAATAAATTGCAGACACAAGTAGTAGTAGCCCTGCTCCTATAAAAAGCCACTGGACAGGGAAAATACTTGCTAACGCTCCTGCTAGTAATGTAGCGAGTGCGAATAACAGAGAAGTTAATACACCTTGTGCACTATAAACTATTACAAGCTGTTCGTCGGATGCTTTTAATTGCAGCCACGTGCCCAGTAGAATACCTTTGAACTGATCAAAAACACCGAATAATAGACTTAATAAAAGCGCAACTATGGCAACTTGATTTAATCCAAATGATAACATCACGATTGCCATTGCAAATGAAGAGAATAGCACGATACCCTTTAATTTTTTCATAAAAGCTTGTTCGAATTTGGTACAAATAAAACCACCCAGAACCAATCCAATGAAGAAAGTGGTATTCAAATATCCCCACCATGCCTCAGATACATGCAGAACATTCGCTACAAAAATATACATTATAGCTGCGACCCAAACGACATTGGCAATCGATTCAAGAAGTAGCATGACGTGAATCGCTCGGAATGAATGATCTTTCCAAATAATTTTAAAGCCTTCACTTAATTCATGTTTTTTAGAAACTGTTATTTTTCTTTCAAATGGTGTTCGATCTACAATGAAAACTATACACAGAGTAGAAATCATATAAAGTAACAATGTAATCCAAATAATGATGTTACCATTTGTAGCTGCAACTAGTAATCCACCGAGTGCCCATCCACCGAGCTGTGTTGATTCATTAATCATCGATAAAATACCATTAGCACGCAATAACCTCGACTTTTCTACGATACGAGGAATTAGCGAAGTACTAGCTGGTTGTGCAACCCCATCTAACAATGCCACAGCAAACACAATGATGAACATGAATATAAATGATAACGTTTGAAGCGAACCTACTGCTAAAATCAACAATAAAACCGTTTTTAATGCTTGGGAAATAACAAGTACTTGTTTTAAACGGTAACGATTAAACAGAAGTGGCGCAATACTACTACTCATCATGCGACCGGCCATATTAAAAAATGGTAAGAGCACCATAATAAACGCCGACTCACTTGCATGATATAAAATCGAAATTAATCCAACAATATAAAATACATCACCTAAATTTGCAAATAATTGACTAATCCATAAAAAATGAAATGATTTTTTCATCTTCACTACCCTTTCTTGTATTACTCATTCAAAAGGTAGTTTTAATTACACTCGTATCTCCTCCATTTTCAATGCGGTCCTCATTTACTAACTTTCAACACTAACGACAGCAACAATTACTTACTTATGCATTTTTGGTAGGAAGATGAAATATTAAGTTAATCATAACCTGAACTTATCCTCTTTTAAAGTAAATTTTGACATAAAATTATCCAAAATTGTTTGTTAAAAAACGCTTTGCTAAGTCATGCTGAGAATTAAAATAAACCTATTAAAATTTTAAATTGGTGCATATAATAAACAATTTAACAGAGGTGTTTGTTCAGGATAAATATTTATTTTTGGAGACAACAAGGAGGCTTTTATGAAAAAAGTTATATCAATATGTTTCATATTATTGGTTGTCGCTTTTGCTAGTGTTTTTTTGTATAACCCACAGCTTTCAAATAACGCACTAGAACAGCAAGTACTCTCACAACAAAAATATTATCTAATATTGCAAGACCGGAAAGTACCGATAGACATTTTTGTGAAACCAGAATGGATTCCAAAAGCGCAAGATGAGGAGATTATAATTCAGGAAGTTGTTGCTACAATTGAAGGGAATGATATTTTACTTGATAATGTGGCTTACCGTGAAAACGATATTTATTTTAGCTTTACGACGAAAAATAATATGCAGCGAAACGGCGGTATCCTCATTGCGAATCAAATAATAGAGAAAAATGGTGAAGTTTCATCAGGCAACTTTTTAAGCCTCTTAAATTTAAATAATGCTAATGGAGAAGTAATAATACCTGGTCAATTAGGCATTGGACCGGGATTTGATTTTTCCCTTGGCGTTGAGTTAGAAGATGCACCGAGTATCCAACAAGGCTTTTATGTAAAAAATGCGAGCTATATGCTATATCGCTATAAGAAGAAGTTTTTTGAGTTTGGTGAATAGAGCTAAGATTTACATAAGGTCGGATTAAAGTGCAAACAAAAGACCACTCCATTTAGTTTTCGGAATGGTCTTGCATTCATTAAATAATCTCGATCTGATTTTTTAACAGTACATTTTTTAAAAAAGCGGCTCCTGTCGCCACCAAAATGGTAATAACAATAATACAAATTCCCATAACCGCGATTAATGGAGGTAATGCATTTTCATAATCAAGTATTGAAAATCCTACAACATACAACCCCATAATCACAAAGGCACAATGTTTAATTGTATTTAATCCTTGAACAATGTGATTTGAAAAAATGGATTCCCGCTCAGTAACTTGAATCATCATGATCGTTTCGTATAGCGCATAAAAAAATGGCAGCGCAGTTGCATACATTCCTAATAAAATCGGATATTGTAGATAGGCAACTTCCGGATTTATTCGTGCAGTTTCCAACGCTAAACTTGGTAATACAAATATACATAATAACAATACGATAATACCTGTTAAAACAATGACTGAACTTAAAATAATGGCATTGAATTTTTGCATATTAAATCCCCTCTTTTTAACTGTTTACCAATAAAACGTTTCGAAATTCAGAAAGTTCCAAAATAAATAACACCAATAAAAAAAGAGGCATCCTAATGAAAGGATACCTCTTTTATGATTACATCATTAAAATTAAAGTTTTACGATGTTTGTAGCTTGTGGGCCACGTTGACCGTCTTCAACTTCGAATTCAACTTTTTGACCTTCGTCTAAAGATTTGAAACCGTCGCCTTGGATTGCTGAGAAGTGAGCGAATACGTCGTTTCCGCCTTCAACTTCGATAAAACCAAAACCTTTTTCTGCGTTAAACCATTTTACTGTACCTTGTGTCATTTAAATGACCTCCATTGATCGTATTTAATAAGATCACATTTCTTCTAAAAAGAAAAAAATTCATACATTACAAAAAGCACCAAATAAAACACTAATACGCTTTGTAATAGATGAATTTATTGTTGTTTTGTAACTTATCTCATTGACCTTAGTATACAATATAAAAAAACATTTGTCTAGTACCTAAACGAATATTCATGTTCCTTACCTATGCTTATTCAAATTCCTTCAAATAATTCACCTCCAATTATGCCGGAAAACTTTTTTACTTTGCCAAGATTTTTAATAAGCATTTCCCTATTTAAAAGCGTAATTACAAAAGTTGAGGAAAGCCTTATCATAAGTAAAAGGGTCTTTAATGTCTTAGTTGATTTATACATATAACGCTCCTAAACCTTGCTATGAAAGTATTTGTGAAGGGAAATCAGGATTTTTGTTGAATTAATACATTAATAAGTCGCTTCAAAAAAGGGGAATCACCTTGAAAAAATTATTAGGCATACTATTATTTTTAATCGGTGCCAAAATACTTACCATATATGTTTTCGACCTTCCTATTTTAGTACAAATCCTAGTGAAATTTATTGGCATATTTTTATTTATTCAAGGTGGTCTTTTGTTCTTCAATAAAAAAAATCAAACAAAAAAGTAAATTTAATTTTTAATATGACACAAAAGATTTCCACACTCTTTCACAATTCATGGAGTCAATTTATTTTAATTCAAAAACACGCTCTATTGTTTCTCGGTCATAATCTAAAACCCACGCGGTAGTCATTATAAAGTGGCATAATTGTCCCTTTATTACTCGCTAATACATCACATCCACGATCATCGTGCACATAATAAATGGTTTTTGCCATTTTATTAAACAGTCTTTCTATAATAAATAAACTTGTTGTTTACGGAGGTAGAGCATGGAGAGTGAACTATTTTTAAACGATATTTTTCGAATCTTGAGCTAAAGCCAGGGATCGTAGGTAAATCGATCCCCATAAAATACCATTAAACGTTAAAATAAACAAAAATATTTGATAAACATTAAAAGGATGTGATTATATATGTTTCAAACTTTAAACCCTGGAGATTGCATTGGAATTTTTTCTCCTTCTTCTCCAGATACAACAACGGAAAAAGAACGATACATACGTGGAAAGCAATATTTAGAAAATAAAGGGTTTCATCTAGTAGAAGGTTCATTGACTGGAAAACAAGATGGGTATCGGTCCGGTACACCCAAAGAACGGGCAGAAGAATTAAATGCACATCTTCGTAATCCAAATGTCAAAATGATTATGTCATCAATCGGTGGTACTAATTCGAATAGTATGCTTCCATACCTTGATTACGAAGCTTTTGCAAAGAATCCAAAAATTATCGTAGGCTACTCTGATGCAACAGCTATTTTATTGGCTTTATATGCCAAAACAAATATTCCAACTTTTTATGGGCCAGCTCTGATTCCATCTTTCGGTGAATTTGAGCCACTCGTTTCCGATACGTATCACTATTTCGAAAGATTTTTTTGTTCACCTTCTGTACCTTATACAATCGAAAAAGCACCCTTTTGGTCAGACGAAATGATCAACTGGCTATCTTTTGAGAAGCCTAAAACTTTATATAAAAATGAATGGATCAGTATTTATGATGGCATTGTCGAAGGACGTCTAATTGGCGGTAATAACAATGCGATGTATGGCTTTATAGGTACTTCATTTTTCCCTAAAATAAAACAAGGAGATATTTTATTAATTGAAGACACAATGAAAAACGCGGCTATTGTAGAAAAAAATATGGCTATGCTCAAACTACATGAAGTTTTCGATAAAGTACATTGTATTTTACTTGGAAAGCATGAACAATATGACGATTTAGGCACTGGTAAGCAGCCCGTAGATATCTTGCTAGAACAATTAGATGGAACACAAATACCGATTCTAGCCAATATTGATTGTTCTCATACACACCCTATGTTTCCCCTAGCAATAGGAAAAAAAATTATTGTTAATACAATTGATCGATCGATTAGTTATAGAGAGGGCTGGTTATAAGCATAATTGTACCAATGTGTTCGTTGGCCAGTTATGTTATGAATATACTTTAATACTCAGAAACTATTTATATGGCCGTTCCAATAGCATCATAACTTCAAAAGAAGCTGAAGAAATAGCAATTCAAACCGCTATAGACGAAGGTTATGCAAATCCTAAGCTTTATACAGAATATGATACGGAGACTTTGCAATTATATCATTATTCAAAAGATGCTGAAAAAGGTATAAAAGTTTGGAGAGTCGATTTAGTAATGGATGAGCGCCCTCGTGAAATAGGCTTGCTGGAAGACTTTATTTATTATATTAATATTTAAAAACGGAGAAATTATCGATAAATTAAGTAGCGTCGATTAATATAACTTATGGTTTAAATACACACATGGTCCGCGAATAAGTTGCTCCTAATTCTGCATTAGTATCTATATAAAATTAAATTAAGCTGTGTTTCTGCCTTCCTTAATGCTTCTAATTCGCCAGAAACTGTTAAAGTTGTTTTACCAAAAATTCAAATCCTTATAAAACACAAAAAAAGTATGCAGCATATGCTACATACTTATATATGACCCGTACGAGAATCGAACTCGTGTTACCGCCGTGAAAGGGCGGTGTCTTAACCGCTTGACCAACGGGCCAATGGCTCCGAAGGTAGGACTCGAACCTACGACCTGCCGGTTAACAGCCGGATGCTCTACCAACTGAGCTACTTCGGAAAAATACTATGATGGGCCTAAATGGACTCGAACCATCGACCTCACGCTTATCAGGCGTGCGCTCTAACCAGCTGAGCTATAGGCCCTATTTTGGAGCGGGTGATGAGAATCGAACTCACGACATCAGCTTGGAAGGCTGAGGTTTTACCATTAAACTACACCCGCATATGGTGGGTTTGGACGGAATCGAACCGCCGACACTTAGAGCTTCAATCTAATGCTCTACCAACTGAGCTACAAACCCACAAATGGCGGTCCCGACCGGGATCGAACCGGCGATCTCCTGCGTGACAGGCAGGCATGTTAACCGCTACACCACGGGACCATTTGGTTGCGGGGACAGGACTTGAACCTGTGACCTTCGGGTTATGAGCCCGACGAGCTACCACTGCTCCACCCCGCGATAATACTATTATTTTGAAAAGTTGGTTGCGGGGACAGGACTTGAACCTGTGACCTTCGGGTTATGAGCCCGACGAGCTACCACTGCTCCACCCCGCGATAATCTATTATTTTGAAAAGTTGGTTGCGGGGACAGGACTTGAACCTGTGACCTTCGGGTTATGAGCCCGACGAGCTACCACTGCTCCACCCCGCGATAATCTATTATTTTGAAAAGTTTGGTTGCGGGGACAGGACTTGAACCTGTGACCTTCGGGTTATGAGCCCGACGAGCTACCACTGCTCCACCCCGCGATAATCTATTATTTTGAAAAGTTTGGTTGCGGGGACAGGACTTGAACCTGTGACCTTCGGGTTATGAGCCCGACGAGCTACCACTGCTCCACCCCGCGATAATACTATTATTTTGAAAAGTTTGGTTGCGGGGACAGGACTTGAACCTGTGACCTTCGGGTTATGAGCCCGACGAGCTACCACTGCTCCACCCCGCGATAATACTATTATTTTGAAAAATTTGGTGGCGGCAGAGGGAGTCGAACCCACGACCTTTCGGGTATGAACCGAGTGCTCTAGCCAACTGAGCTACACCGCCAGTATCTTTATTTGTTAATCTTTATGGTGGAGCCTAGCGGGATCGAACCGCTGACCTCCTGCGTGCAAGGCAGGCGCTCTCCCAGCTGAGCTAAGGCCTCATTTGTGATCGGAATGACAGGATTCGAACCTACGACCCCTTGGTCCCAAACCAAGTGCTCTACCAAGCTGAGCTACATTCCGTAAAATGGTGCGCTCGACAGGACTTGAACCTACAACCTTCTGATTCGTAGTCAGATGCTCTATCCAATTGAGCTACGAGCGCTAAACTATTATTTTAAAATTAAAAATGGTGCGGGTGAAGGGAGTCGAACCCCCACGCCTTGCGGCGCTAGATCCTAAGTCTAGTGCGTCTGCCAATTCCGCCACACCCGCAGCAGACATATTATAAAACTGGTGTGCCATGAAGGACTCGAACCTTCGACCCTCTGATTAAAAGTCAGATGCTCTACCAACTGAGCTAATGGCACTAAAAATGGCTGGGGAACCTGGATTCGAACCAGGGCATGACGGAATCAAAATCCGTTGCCTTACCGCTTGGCTATACCCCAAAGTTTTTAATTTTTTATATTAAAAATGGGGCGACTGATGGGAATCGAACCCACGAATGCCGGAATCACAATCCGGTGCGTTAACCACTTCGCCACAACCGCCACTATTATATTGTTTATTTAAAAATTGGCAGGGGCAGTAGGAATTGAACCCACACTGACGGTTTTGGAGACCGTAGTTCTACCTTTAAACTATGCCCCTATAAAAAGTGGTGGAGGGGGGCGGATTCGAACCGCCGAACCCTAAGGAGCGGATTTACAGTCCGCCGCGTTTAGCCACTTCGCTACCCCTCCGACATAATAGAGCTTTATACATTATACTTTTTATAAAAATTAAGCGAAGCGACGTCCTACTCTCACAGGGGGAAACCCCCAACTACCATCGGCGCTAAAGAGCTTAACTTCTGTGTTCGGTATGGGAACAGGTGTGACCTCTTTGCCATCATCACTTCACTTTGACATGGATGTCATGGCGTCTACTTTGCCACAGGACGTGGCGCTCTTAGTAGACGTTCCTTTTAATTTAAAGAACATCCGTGTATATGTAGAAAGAATTGTTCTTTCAAAACTGGATAAACGTTTCATTGAGTTATGCAATAAAATGTGGTTAAGTCCTCGACCGATTAGTATTCGTCAGCTCCATGTGTCACCACACTTCCACCTCGAACCTATCTACCTGATCGTCTTTCAGGGGTCTTACTTACTTGCGTAATGGGAAATCTCATCTTGAGGGGGGCTTCATGCTTAGATGCTTTCAGCACTTATCCCGTCCACACATAGCTACCCAGCGATGCTCTTGGCAGAACAACTGGTACACCAGCGGTGTGTCCATCCCGGTCCTCTCGTACTAAGGACAGCTCCTCTCAAATTTCCTACGCCCACGACGGATAGGGACCGAACTGTCTCACGACGTTCTGAACCCAGCTCGCGTACCGCTTTAATGGGCGAACAGCCCAACCCTTGGGACCGACTACAGCCCCAGGATGCGATGAGCCGACATCGAGGTGCCAAACCTCCCCGTCGATGTGGACTCTTGGGGGAGATAAGCCTGTTATCCCCGGGGTAGCTTTTATCCGTTGAGCGATGGCCCTTCCATGCGGAACCACCGGATCACTAAGCCCGTCTTTCGACCCTGCTCGACTTGTAGGTCTCGCAGTCAAGCTCCCTTATGCCTTTACACTCTTCGAATGATTTCCAACCATTCTGAGGGAACCTTTGGGCGCCTCCGTTACTCTTTAGGAGGCGACCGCCCCAGTCAAACTGTCCGCCTGACACTGTCTCCTACCCCGCTAAGGGGTATGGGTTAGAAGTTCAATACAACCAGGGTAGTATCCCACTGACGCCTCCTCCGAAGCTGGCGCTCCGGAATCTCTGGCTCCTACCTATCCTGTACAAGTTGTACCAAAATTCAATATCAGGCTACAGTAAAGCTCCACGGGGTCTTTCCGTCCTGTCGCGGGTAACCTGCATCTTCACAGGTACTATAATTTCACCGAGTCTCTCGTTGAGACAGTGCCCAGATCGTTACGCCTTTCGTGCGGGTCGGAACTTACCCGACAAGGAATTTCGCTACCTTAGGACCGTTATAGTTACGGCCGCCGTTTACTGGGGCTTCAATTCGCAGCTTCGCTTGCGCTAACCACTCCTCTTAACCTTCCAGCACCGGGCAGGCGTCAGCCCCTATACGTCACCTTACGGTTTTGCAGAGACCTGTGTTTTTGCTAAACAGTCGCCTGGGCCTATTCACTGCGGCTCTTCATGGCTATTCACCTTAAAGAGCACCCCTTCTCCCGAAGTTACGGGGTCATTTTGCCGAGTTCCTTAACGAGAGTTCTCTCGCACACCTTAGGATTCTCTCCTCGACTACCTGTGTCGGTTTGCGGTACGGGCACCTCTCACCTCGATAGAGGCTTTTCTTGGCAGCGTGAAATCAGGAACTTCGCTCATACGAGCTCGTCATCACAGCTCAACGTTAAAGTATGCGGATTTGCCTACATACACGCCTTACTGCTTGAACAGAGACAACCAACGCTCTGCTTACCCTATCCTACTGCGTCCCCCCATTTCTCAAACGGTGAGGAGGTGGTACAGGAATATCAACCTGTTGTCCATCGCCTACGCCTATCGGCCTCGGCTTAGGTCCCGACTAACCCTGAGCGGACGAGCCTTCCTCAGGAAACCTTAGTCATACGGTGCATGGGATTCTCACCCATGTTTCGCTACTCATACCGGCATTCTCACTTCTAAGCGCTCCACCAGTCCTTCCGGTCTGACTTCAACGCCCTTAGAACGCTCTCCTACCACGCATCCATACGGATGCATCCACAGCTTCGGTGAATCGTTTAGCCCCGATACATTTTCGGCGCAGTGTCACTCGACCAGTGAGCTATTACGCACTCTTTAAATGATGGCTGCTTCTAAGCCAACATCCTGGTTGTCTAAGCAACGCCACATCCTTTTCCACTTAACGATTACTTTGGGACCTTAGCTGGTGGTCTGGGCTGTTTCCCTTTTGACTACGGATCTTATCACTCGCAGTCTGACTCCCGTGTATAAATATCTGGCATTCGGAGTTTGTCTGAATTCGGTAACCCGAGATGGGCCCCTAGTCCAAACAGTGCTCTACCTCCAGTATTCTCTGGTCACGAGGCTAGCCCTAAAGCTATTTCGGAGAGAACCAGCTATCTCCAGGTTCGATTGGAATTTCTCCGCTACCCACACCTCATCCCCGCATTTTTCAACATGCGTGGGTTCGGGCCTCCAGTAAGTGTTACCTCACCTTCACCCTGGACATGGGTAGATCACCTGGTTTCGGGTCTACGACCACGTACTAATTCGCCCTATTCAGACTCGCTTTCGCTGCGGCTCCGTCTTCTCAACTTAACCTCGCACGTAATCGTAACTCGCCGGTTCATTCTACAAAAGGCACGCTATCACCCATTAACGGGCTCTAACTACTTGTAGGCACACGGTTTCAGGATCTATTTCACTCCCCTTCCGGGGTGCTTTTCACCTTTCCCTCACGGTACTGGTTCACTATCGGTCACTAGGTAGTATTTAGCCTTGGGAGATGGTCCTCCCAGATTCCGACGGAATTTCACGTGTTCCGCCGTACTCAGGATACACTCTGGAGGGAATGAACTTTTGACTACAGGGCTTTTACCTTGTTTCGCGGACCTTTCCAAGTCGCTTCGTCTAGCTCATTCTTTTGTAACTCCGTATAGAATGTCCTACAACCCCAAAGAGCAAGCTCTTTGGTTTGGGCTCTTCCCGTTTCGCTCGCCGCTACTCAGGGAATCGAATTTTCTTTCTGTTCCTGCAGGTACTTAGATGTTTCAGTTCTCTGCGTCTGTCTTCATCACGCTATGAATTCACGTGTAGATACTATCCGATTAAAGATAGTGGGTTCCCCCATTCGGAAATCCCCGGATCAAAGCTTACTTACAGCTCCCCGAGGCATATCGGTGTTAGTGCCGTCCTTCATCGACTCCTAGTGCCAAGGCATCCACCGTGCGCCCTTATTAACTTAACCAAAAGTTTAGTTAAACTTGAACAAGTTCAAGATTTAAGTTTGCACGTCAATTACTTGACGTTTGTGATCTATCATTACTAATAGAAAATTTGTTTATTGCTTTCAATGTCGTTTTATCCAGTTTTCAAAGAACAAAGCAGCTGACTTCAATCACATCGTGAATAAGCTTCGCTGAATTTGCTTCATGCAGCTTTGCGACAATAGCGCTAGCGTAAGGAGCAAATATTTTTTTTGAAGTTTTTCATCTTTCGATGAACCTTCAAAACTGAACAGCAAACGTTAATGTTTCATTCCCCGAAGGAATGATTCCGAAAAATCCTTAGAAAGGAGGTGATCCAGCCGCACCTTCCGATACGGCTACCTTGTTACGACTTCACCCCAATCATCTATCCCACCTTCGGCGGCTGGCTCCACAAGGGTTACCTCACCGACTTCGGGTGTTACAAACTCTCGTGGTGTGACGGGCGGTGTGTACAAGGCCCGGGAACGTATTCACCGTGGCATGCTGATCCACGATTACTAGCGATTCCGGCTTCATGTAGGCGAGTTGCAGCCTACAATCCGAACTGAGAACGATTTTATCGGATTAGCTCCCCCTCGCGGGTTGGCAACCGTTTGTATCGTCCATTGTAGCACGTGTGTAGCCCAGGTCATAAGGGGCATGATGATTTGACGTCATCCCCACCTTCCTCCGGTTTATCACCGGCAGTCTCCTTAGAGTGCCCAACTAAATGATGGCAACTAAGAACAAGGGTTGCGCTCGTTGCGGGACTTAACCCAACATCTCACGACACGAGCTGACGACAACCATGCACCACCTGTCACCGTTGTCCCCGAAGGGAAAACTGTATCTCTACAGTGGTCAATGGGATGTCAAGACCTGGTAAGGTTCTTCGCGTTGCTTCGAATTAAACCACATGCTCCACCGCTTGTGCGGGCCCCCGTCAATTCCTTTGAGTTTCAGTCTTGCGACCGTACTCCCCAGGCGGAGTGCTTAATGCGTTAGCTGCAGCACTGAGGGGCGGAAACCCCCCAACACTTAGCACTCATCGTTTACGGCGTGGACTACCAGGGTATCTAATCCTGTTTGCTCCCCACGCTTTCGCGCCTCAGTGTCAGTTACAGACCAGATAGTCGCCTTCGCCACTGGTGTTCCTCCAAATCTCTACGCATTTCACCGCTACACTTGGAATTCCACTATCCTCTTCTGCACTCAAGTTCCCCAGTTTCCAATGACCCTCCACGGTTGAGCCGTGGGCTTTCACATCAGACTTAAGGAACCACCTGCGCGCGCTTTACGCCCAATAATTCCGGACAACGCTTGCCACCTACGTATTACCGCGGCTGCTGGCACGTAGTTAGCCGTGGCTTTCTAACAAGGTACCGTCAAGGTAGCGCCAGTTACTACGCTACTTGTTCTTCCCTTGCAACAGAGTTTTACGAACCGAAATCCTTCTTCACTCACGCGGCATTGCTCCATCAGGCTTTCGCCCATTGTGGAAGATTCCCTACTGCTGCCTCCCGTAGGAGTCTGGGCCGTGTCTCAGTCCCAGTGTGGCCGATCACCCTCTCAGGTCGGCTACGCATCGTTGCCTTGGTGAGCCGTTACCTCACCAACTAGCTAATGCGCCGCGGGCCCATCTTACAGTGATAGCAAAACCATCTTTCAACAAGGAACTATGTAGTTCCAAGTATTATCCGGTATTAGCCTCGGTTTCCCGAAGTTATCCCAGTCTGTAGGGTAGGTTACCCACGTGTTACTCACCCGTCCGCCGCTAACGAAAGTTTAGTGCAAGCACCAAAAGTTCGTCCGCTCGACTTGCATGTATTAGGCATGCCGCCAGCGTTCGTCCTGAGCCAGGATCAAACTCTCCATAATAGTTAGTTTGAAAGCTCATTTGCTTTGCTAGCGTATCAACTAAAAGTTGATATCTATTTTTGCTTCATTTAAGAAGCTTTGTTTCATTAACGTTGCTTGTTCAGTTTTCAAGGTTCATTTAATTTCGTTTGCCGCGGCATCTCTTGGCGACTTATAAAATAATACACGAAATTATTTAATTGGTCAATACTTTTTCAAAAATAATTCAAAATAAAAATCTCTTCTTATTAAATACAAAATAATTCCCTTATTATATTTTTAACAATTGAAGGTATCCACTATATTTTCACGCCCCTTTTAAGTCGTACCATCAAAAAACACGGATATTCATCGTTAAGTAAACAAGTTACCAAAACTTGAATTTAACAGTGTTTACTAGTTCTTTTAATCATTGCATTGCAGCTATATAGTTTTCTTTATAACTTTCATATAAAATTGTGCATAATAAATCAATATCTTATCGTTTCACATTTTAACCACCTATCAAAGTTGTCATTTTAAAATTTAAATTTATTGACCGCATAAGAACAAGGATCTCTTCCCTCTTTTACATTGATGTTAACCTTTTTAAAATTACTGCATCTTTCCGCACATAAAATTTAATGATAAAATAAATTATACTAATATTCAAAAAATTATAATGTGAGGTACCTTTATGTTAAAAAATGAATTCACAAATAATTTATCAAAATATGCAAACCCAGTAGAATATGATATTTCATATAAAAACTATACTGCTGATTTAGATTTTATCCAAAATCATTTAGCAGGTACGAAGCAAACTATCATTGAATTAGCTTGCGGAACGGGACGCTTAGCAATTCCCTTAGCAAAACGTGGTCACAGAGTATACGGTGTTGACATCGATACTGGGATGTTGAAGCATGCTCAAGAAAAAGCCGAGTTAGAAGACATTAACATTCACCTCAATGTCCAAGACTGCACAAAATTGAATTTACCTATTAAATCGCACTTTATTTATATGACGGGTAACTCCTTTCAACACTTCTTAACAAACGAAAGTCAAAATGCTCTATTCACGTCTGTAAGAAAGCATTTAAATCCCAATGGTGAATTTATTTTTGATACGAGAAACCCTATTCTTCATGAACTTGCAGCAGTTGAAATTTCTAAAGAAACATTAGAGAAGAATGGTGAAACGATCACTGTAATCAGTCAGGAAGCGTATCACCCAATAACGCAAATTTTAGAATGTACTTCTACATATATATCACCATCAAACGAATATAAAGATAGTATTAATCTTAGATACACATATCCTTTAGAAATGAAACGTCTTTTAGAACAGCATGGATTTGAACTAATCAATTTATACGGTTCTTGGACAAAAGCAAGATTTGACGCCAATAGTATTTCAATGGTCGTTCATGCAAGGTCGAATTCCAATAAAATATAATTTGAATTTTCAACTAAAATCGATTACGATTATAATAATTTATGAGAAGGAGGGATTTTCCTATGTTTTTACTTCGTTTACGCTAAGCTGGCAATAAAAAAGTAAACCCTTTATTTTAGGGCTTTTTTGTCATGCTTGTAATCGAAGGATTATTGTAGGAGTTCCCCTTTTAACGGGTTTTCTATATTTTTCTGAGCAGGCATACAAGATGTCTGCTTTTTTATTGCGTTTTGGACTCACTAATCTTAATGGAGGACTAAAACTATGCAGATGCTTCTATTCTTTTAATACGAGCGATCATTCTTAACTCGCTCGTATCGATAAGCTATCGATACGAAATTCTACATTTCGGAGGTAGCAAACATGGAAAACGTATGCTTTGAGCTTAAAAATATACATGTTCAATTTTTAGATAGGGATCTATTAGCAATTCCAAAATTAGCAGTGCATCAATTCGATCGCATCGGTATTGTCGGTAAAAACGGCGCTGGTAAAAGCACCTTATTAAAGTTATTAGCTGGTGCTTTAGCGCCACAGTTAGGTAGTGTAAAGGCACATGTCGATTATTATTATTTTGAACAAACAGCCCCTGCCCATACACCGCACTATATAGACGTAGCACTAAAACACAAATTGAATGCTGTTAACCCACATAGTGGTGGTGAACTAACACGTCTGAAGTTGACACAAGTTTTTAGTCATTACTATGACGCATTGCTTCTCGATGAACCGTCATCGCATTTAGATAAAAATGGGATAGATTTTTTACAGGAACAGCTTCAGCACTATTACGGCGCAGTCCTATTAATTAGTCACAATCGAAACTTACTAGATCATGTAGTAACAACGATTTGGGAAATAAACGAAGGACATGTCTCGGTTTATAGCGGTAATTATTCGGATTATGAGGCACAGAAGGATTGCAAAGGCTGTACTTGAACTGCCAATCAAATACCGAGAAGTAATCGTCCTTTTTTATTACGAAGAAATGACAAGCATTGAAATCGCGTCACTTTTAGAAGTTTCGGAAAATACAATTAAAACGAGGTTAAGGCGCGGACGTGTTTTATTGAAAACATCACTTAGTGAACTCGAATGGAGAGGTGATTTTTTGTGAATGACATTAAGCGAGAATTAACCGAAGTATTGGAAGAACAATCGCGATTTAGTAGGGTAAGTGAAGAACATGTAATTCAAAAATTCCAGCAACCAAAAACGAAAAAACGTAAAATTTGGTTCACGGCCATTAGTTTTGCCGCGCTACTTATAATTTTTGTTTTTGGCGGACTATATAAGCAAAACGATTCCGTGCAGGCACAATTTACAACTTACTTTGAACAAAAGATGCACGGGAAAGATTATGAAGTGATTTTTCAGGAATTTGATTATGTGAAAAAACAGGATGCACTTGTAGCTTTCATCGAACGAACGGATGTAGAGAGAATTTATTTAGCATATTTGGAATATAAGGATGGTTGGGCATGGCAGCAAACGACTGGTGTGACAAGTAAGCCAATGAACAATCAAAATCCTTGGGGTTCAAGAGGTTCCACAGATAATGCACCTTTTATGTATGCTGGCATAATATCAAATTTTGATGCAAGTCAAATTATCGTGGGCCAGCAAGAAGCCGAAACAATTCAGTTGGATAATAACTTCACATACTGGTTTGCGGTAAGTGATAAAGCCGCGCGTATTGTTGCACAAAATCAACATGGACAATGGAAACGGTTAACAGACACATTTGATACGATTGAAGAAGATTTCAATGTCCCCATTATCGATTCATTATCAGCTAAACAAACGGTACTCGATTTAAAAACAGACACAATGGATCGTGGCAACAAAGAGTATTATCGCTACCCTATCGTTATTGATCCTGAAATCGATAAATTAGAACGCGGTGACATCATTACGTATACAAACACAAAAGGTCAGCAAACATTAAGTCGTGTCATTGGCTTGCCAGATGAAACAGTGGAAATAATTAATGGGACGGTTGTAGTAGATTCCATTTATTTTGCGCAGGATTACTTTTTTGCAAAAATAATGGGTGAAACGGTTTATGAAAGTTATTTAGAAAAGCTTAAAGACGCAAATATCAATGAACAAGCTGCAAAAGAGGTTTTCTTTTATAATTTCCCACGAACGACACTTGGTAAGAATCAAGTATTCGTCGTTCCAGATAATTGGGCACGCGGAGCCATTGAAGTGATCTCCCTAAATCAACTAAAAGGTAAGGTGCTTGGTTATGAAGTTAGAAATTTTGAATCAGAATGGTCTGACTTAGAGCATCAGTATTATTTAGAATTTAAAAAGACAAATGATATCGAGGTATTTCGTGATGTGGACCCAATCACATATGTACGCGTTCAGCTTTATGCAGACTTTTTAATGGATGATCAAACGAATTATCGTTTGTATACAACACGCGAGGAATATGTACATTGGTCGGAGCAAGAACATACTCAGCAATCGACAATTTCTCAAAATTCATACGAGCGACTTAAAGCCCTTGAATATGCTCAACTCATCAAAAAAGGAGATTTTCAGTTTGATGGAGAAGAAGGCGGCATTCGCTTTCCTTTAGGAAGTGGTGATGAATCCATATGGCGTATGGTTTTAAGTGAAACTGGTATATGGCAATCTGGCTTTTTACCTTTGCAATAAAACACACACTACTTGCGTTCCATTTAGCATGAGTTTGAGATTACATTGAACTCATGCTATTTTTTTATTCTATTTCAATTTACATCTTGTACAAACTCAATATGCAACTATTTTCGATGTCCTTCTTTTCGTGCTTGTATAAAACCGTAATACGCACAAGTACCATTTTGAGATATATCTTAATTATAAGTCGCTTTTGGGGTTTGTGTTTACGCATTTTCTAAATTGAAGTTGCAGAAACACTATGAAGAAACAGAGTAGATATTTACATACTAAGTTCATGACTTTAGAAATTGCATTCGTTATTATCCATAACACCCCAAATAAGTACCACCCTTTTTCCATTTCTCTCGAACACTGCTATAATTAGCATTACATCTATAAATTATTACATGTTACAATTTATGAGACTAAATTTATTAAGAGGTGTAGACAATTTGATTAAAATTACAGCAGATAGTACATGTGACTTATCTCCAGAACTTCTTGCAGAATATGATATTACATTGGCACCACTTCATGTGTTAATTAATGAAGAAGATTTTTTGGATGGTGTCAATATCACACCGAAGGACATTTTCCACTATGTTGGTATTGAGAATAAAACCTGTTCTACTGCAGCCATAAATACATACGAATACGAACAATTTTTCAAGCCATTTACGGAGCAATTTGATGCAGTTATTCATATCAGTTTAGGGGTGCAATTTTCTTCATGCCATCAAAACGCACAGTTAGCGGCACAAGAATTCAGTAATGTCTTTGTTGTTGATTCTCAAAATTTATCAACTGGTAGTGGCCATTTAGTTATTGAAGCAGCTGAACTAGCTAAGCAAGGATTAGGTGCTGAACAAATTGTTACTCAAATTACAGCACT
This sequence comes from Lysinibacillus sp. 2017, assembly GCF_003073375.1. Taxonomy (NCBI): domain Bacteria; kingdom Bacillati; phylum Bacillota; class Bacilli; order Caryophanales; family Bacillaceae; genus Lysinibacillus; species Lysinibacillus sp. 2017. The sequence goes on along the minus strand of NZ_CP029002.1, from coordinate 1,522,965 downwards.
AGCTTCACAAGTAGAAGCAAGCTTTATCATTGATAAAATGGACTATTTAAAACGTGGTGGACGTTGCTCTAGCATCGAAGCTTTTGGCGCGACTTTACTAAAAATCAAACCTTCAATCGAAGTACTTGGTGGAAAAATGGAAGTAGGCAAAAAATATCGCGGCAATTTTAAAGGCTGTCTTGAGAAATATATAAAAGATCGTTTAGAAAATCGAACAGATGTTGATAGTTCGCGCATTTTTATTACCCATTCAGAATGCTCTGACGAAGTCATTGAATATGTGAAATCACTTGTTTCTGAATATGTACAATTCGATGAGGTACATATTACAAAAGCAGGTTGTACAGTATCTACGCATTGTGGGCCAAACACATTAGGAATTTTATTTAAGCGTAAAACTAATTAATATATCCGCACAGAAGCTAAATTCGAATTACATTAACCCTTTTAACCTAGCGAAACCGAAAATTTTGCTAGGTTAATTTATTCCTAAAATACGACATAATACTACAGGTTACTAACATTATGTTACAATTAAAAAAATGCATATTTTCAAATGAAATGAGGGGATTTTTTGCGAGAATTTTTATTTTCAATCCGCTCAATTGATACGCAACTAAACCATTTTATAGGGATTTATGGTAAACATATTTATTTTATTTTATTTCTTATTATTTTTGCTAAAACAGCATTTATTATTTTCACGTTTTTACCTGGAGATGCAACACTTTTTGCGAGTGGAACGATTGCAGCAATTGGCCAGCTAGATATTCGTATTCTATTGATTTTATTTATTGTGGCTACACTTGCTGGTGATACACATAATTTTCTTTTAGGTACATTACTAAAACGCTCTAAAGGTAAACAACGCAAATACTCATTATCTCGACTCGTACCCGATAAATCTATTTATAAGGCCAGTAAATTTTTAACGAAATACGGTAAACTAACAATTATGTTTTCTCGCTTTATACCTTTATTAAGCGCGACTGTACCCTTCGTTTGTGGGTTTACTGGCTACCGCTTTAAAGATTTTATTAGTTCCAATTTTATCGGTGCACTGATTTGGTCAATCGTTTGGGTTTTAGCAGGCTATGGTTTAGGCAACCTCGATTGGGTTTCTAGGCATTTATTTATTTCGCTTATTGTGATTACGATTTTAAGCTTTATTGCACCCATTATTGCATATGTCTTTAAACTTTTTAAAACTAAAGCAGCTGCAAAATAAAGAAAAGTTTGTAGTCGATAACATTAATTAAATTAGTGAAAAAATCAAGATTCTCCTGTTGAGGGGAATCTTTTTTATTTGTAGTATTTATTTAAAAAACGGGTATTAATTATCAAATATCTTCTCATCACTTTATAAATAATCATTTATTACGATATAAATAATGGATAATTCCAGCAGAAAGGAGCGTTTTTTATGTTAGGGAATATTAAGGCAGCAACGTCAATTATAAATAACTTGAATAAGAGTTATACCGTAACAGACATGGCAATGGAACGTATTTCATCAGGCAATCGAATTAACCGCGCAGCAGATGATGCAGCAGGTTTAGCGATTTCCGAAAAATTACTTAGCCAAATGAATGGATTAAATATAGCTGCAAAAAACACACAAGATGGGATTTCGATGATTCAAACGGCAGAAGGCGCGATGAATGAAACGCATGCGATTGTCCAAAAAATGCGTGAATTAGCCGTTCAATCTTCTAATGATACAAACACCCCTCAAGAACGGGATGCATTGAACTTACAATTCCAAGAGCTTATTAAAGAAATTGACCGTATTGCAAAGGATACACAATTCAATACGCGAACATTACTGAATGGCGATTATAAGGATAGGCCATTGAAACTTCAAATTGGTGCAAATTCTGGGCAGCATATGGACATTTATATTAGGGATATGCGTTGGGATTCCTTAATTGGGAATAATAGCGGAAGTACAGATTTAAACTTGCTAACTCAAGAGAACTCCGATGCAATGATTGGTGTGATGGACAAAGTTTTGAATGTTGTATCATCAGAACGTGGCAAAATGGGAGCTTACACAAATCGCTTAGAGCATGCCTATAATAATACGTTAAACACAGGCGAAAATTTAACAGCTGCCTATTCACAAATTAAAGACGCCGATATTGCCAAAGAAATAATGCGAATTACGACGGAATCTATTAAACAACAAGCTGCAACTTCCGTTCTCTCCATGCATATGCAAACAGCTTCCAATGTTTTGAATTTATTACGTTAAACAAATTAGGGGCTGTCCCACTTGCTAGACAACCCCTTTTTCTAAACTTCTATTTAATTTTCAACTAAACAATGCATCGCTGCTTTTGCTTCCTGCCAAGGTACACTATACCCCTTGCCCTTTGCACAAAAAATACTTGAAGACGTGTACGCTGGATCTGCATATTTGTTATAACCAATTTGTTCAATAACCTCAGCTGAATTATGACATAAATCATAGCCATCAAATTGCAGAGTTAATGCCCCTTTACCATTTGTATAGGTCGCCAATTGCGTGCTGTAATCCATAAAAGTTGCAACCGGTGCTCTTCCAACAATAACTACTTTATCTTCGGTTAGAATTGGCGCATCAAATATGCCACTTGCTTGCTGAATATCAGACATCATCCGCCCAATATGTTCATTGGATGCCTTCATCTTAAAACGATAAAATGGTTCGAGTAATACATTAGGAACTTGCTCTAAACCTTGACGTAACGCTCGAAACGTCGCTTCTCTAAAATCCCCACCCGTTGTATGTTTATTATGGGCTCGACCTGTTAGTAACGTGAAATGAATATCCGTCACAGAAAATCCAGTCAATAACCCGTGATGTTCTTTTTCAAAAAGATGTTTTTCAATTAAGCGCTGATGCCCAACGGATAAATCATCTGCATGACAGGCATTCGAAAATGTATTGCCTTTTCCACGTTCATTTGGTTCCATTTTTAGATGAACTTCTGCATAATGCTTGAGCGGTTCGAAATGGCCACAACCTGTAACACAAGTATTAATCGTTTCCATATATAAAATTTGTGGCTTGCCAAATTGTACATCAAGCCCAAATCGCTCTCTTAATACTTCCTCTAATACTTCCAATTGAATAATACCCATTACATGCACCGAAATTTCTTGGAACTGTTCGTTCCAAACGACTCGTAAGCTCGGTTCTTCTGCTTCTAATTCACGGAACATGCGTGTTACTTCTTTCATATGTTGCTGACCATTATAAATGACCTTGGCCTGTAATGTTGGCACCATTTCAAAAGGTTTCGGATTTGCTTGTGATTGTCCAATCATATTGCCGATAACAGGTGTAGAAAGTCCCTTTACTGCAAAAATATCTCCTGCTTGAACTTGTTGCACCTGTTCAAAACGTTTGCCGTTATATATACGAATTTCTGTTACTTTTTCAGTAGCATCTCCAAACGCAAATTCATCTCGTACTTGCAGTGTCCCAGCCAATGCTTTCATAAAGGTTAAACGATGCGCGTTGTCATGACGGATTTTAAACACTTGGGCTTGAAATGGTTCATCGCTATCATATGACGTTGTCGTTAAATTGGCGAGCTGTTCAAAAAATTCCAGTACCCCTTCATCTTTTAATGCTGACCCTGCCATACAAACAACACACTTTTGCTCAGTAATCCGTTTGCGTAAGCTATTGATACAAGTTTCTTCATCTAATTGATTTGCGAAATAAGCATCCATCAGTGTTTCATCTCGTTCTGCGAGCCATTCTTTTACCACATCGTTCATGCCATCATCAAGAAGCAGTGCGTCTTGTGATAATTCTTTTTGAATCGATGCAAAAAAATGGCCTACATCCGCGCCTTCACGATCTGTTTTATTAATAAAAATAAAGGTTGGTACTAGATTATCACGTAGTAATTGCCATACGGTTTCTGTATGACCTTCGATACCGTCTACTGCGCTAATAATGACAATAGCAACGTCCATAACATGAATGGCACGCTCCATTTCAGGGGCAAAATCTACGTGTCCAGGCGTATCAATTAAGGTGTATATGTCCCCTTTATAATCAATGCGTCCTTGTTCTGCAAAAATGGTAATTCCACGCTGACGCTCGATTTCATGGTTATCCAAAAAGGCGTCTTGATGATCGACGCGACCGCGCTCTTTAATGCTGTTTGTATGATAAAGTAACTGCTCACAAAAGGTTGTTTTCCCTGCATCAACATGTGCCAGTACTCCGATTGTTTTATACAAATTGCTTCCTCAACTTTCTAAAATAGTACGATATAGTACGATTGTTTTTACTATTAGTATATTCTCTAAAAATGCAAAATAACAGAGGTCGCAACAAATACGCCTCCGTAAAAAGGAACGACCTTAACAATAGAAGAATACACTAATTACATAAAATAACGAAGGATGTGCGTATTGAAAGTCCCTGAAAATCCATTAAATCCAATAAACCCAGCAGTTCCTGATACTATCCCTAAATTTGTAACTCCATTAATAAAGCCACCCACTGCTACTCCAAGGCCGAATAAAAATTACCCGATAGGTTCTTATTATGAAATAAGGATGATGAAATCAAGACATCAATTTCATAAAAATTTTCCATACACTGAAGTTTGGGGTTATGACGGAATCGTACCCGGTCCAACTATCGAAGCAAAAAAAGATCAAACGACCTATGTAAAATACTTAAACAAACTTCCAGACAAGCACTTCTTACCGGTTGATTTGAGTTTGCACGGGGTTAATAATTCATCTGAAGTTCGAACTGTTGTCCATCTACACGGGGCAAATGTGGCTTCTGAAAGCGATGGTCATCCAGAAGCATGGTATACACGAGATTATACCGCTACCGGCCCAACCTTTAAACGCCAAGTACATGAATATACCAATCATCAACCTGGAACAACCATGTGGTATCACGACCATTGTATGGGTTTGACGCGATTAAATGTTTGTGCAGGATTAGCGGGCTTTTATCTACTTCGTGATTCTTCAGAAGAACGCTTGCAATTACCAAAGGGAAACTACGAAATCCCTCTCCTCATTCAAGATAAATCATTTAATGAAGATGGTTCTATTTTTTATCCCACTAAACTAGACCCACCATTTCCACTTCCCGTTCCTGACCAACTCCCACTGCCAGACCCTACCGTTACATTAGGTTACGTGGGTAATACGATTCAAGTAAACGGAAAAATATGGCCTTATTTAAATGTAGAACCTAGAAAGTATCGTTTCCGTATACTAAACGGCTCGAATCGAAGAAGTTATAAATTGCGTCTTTCAAACAATGATGTACTCTACCAAATCGGAACAGATGGTGGATTTTTAGAAGCCACGACCGAAATTCAAACAGTAGAATTAAACCCTGCTGAACGTGTAGATGTGATTATTGATTTCAGTAATTATAAGAATGAAGAAATTCTATTAATGAATGATGACGATGAGTTTCCTGATGAACATACGAATGTGATTATGAAATTTAATGTTACGTTACCTTTAAAAGGTCAAGATTCAAGTCAAATTCCGACTCTATTAGAACCCTCAATGGATTTGCACGAGCATCATGCACACACGATTCGTAATCTCCCTCTAACTAGCACGCTAGACCGTTATGGCAGACTGATGCTCATGTTAGACGATAAAATGTACCATGATCCTGCAACAGAAAAACCTGCTTTAGACAGCATTGAAATTTGGAATTTCATCAATACCACGCCCGTTTTCCATCCGATTCATCTCCATTTAGTACAATTTAAAATAATTGAGCGTCGGCCATTTAATGTAGATCTTTATGTAGCAGAAGGGAAATTGGAATTCACGGGTGAACCAGAAGAACCTCGTGACTATGAAAGAGGTTGGAAGGATACAGTAAAAGCAGACATTGGGAAAGTTACAAAAATCATTATGCATTGGAAGGAACATACCGGAAATTATATGTGGCATTGTCATTTTCTTGAACATGAAGATCACGACATGATGCGCCCGATACGTGTTATAGAAGATGCCCACCCCGTTCAGCCACCACATCTTGATGATCACTAATAGATAAAAATATAGAAAGTCACACTTTTTATTCAATAAAAAAGCCCCTGACAGGATTTCTATTTACTCCTACCAGGGGCATCATTTAATAATTACGATGCTTAATTATTAATCGCCATTCTACCAAGGGGACCGTTTTCATCAATAATCTCTCTCAAATCAAATACAGAAATCGGGAACATCGGAAATCCCTCAACATACGGAGTAATATCATATAACTGAAAGTAAATTACTAACACCTTATCCGCAATATAAAAATCTTGGTTCGGTTGAATCTCTGTAAATCCATCTAGCAATTGGATATCTCGCTGCACTATTTGTTTCTTTATAATATCCGAAAGAACCTTTTCGTAATTACTTCCAGGTATAAACAAGTCATTCAGTTTGCATATGCGCTGCTGTTCTAAATCAAATGTTAATGATTTTATATACGTCAAACCATGTGCTGCATGGTAATGGTACGTATAATTAGAAAGAGATAAACTCAGTACCTGACGTTGGTTATTTTTAATTTCATAAAAACCTAGCATTTGTTCAACCGTTGTCGGCATATTCCCAAATTGTATCGAAATAAGTTCCATCACCTGTTCGTAAATCGCATAATTCATTTTACTTTCCCATAAACTATTTTCACATAATGCCACTTGCGGATAATATACAATCTGATCCTTACCGCTTCCTATACAAAACGTATTTATAGGAACTGGAGATAGTTGAACGATATTTCCCATCCTTTTTTAATTTTGTTTAATCAATTATTTATATGAAATTTGGACTTAATTATGTAAATAAAATTGGCATACGTTCAAGTTCGTAAACGTAACAAAACTAAAAAACCTCCAATTTTCACGAAGTATTTTTCAATACTCGTTTCATTGGAGGGTATTTATGAACTTCAACGATATTTTAAAATAAGTAGCTGATTAATAACCCTACTGACAATAGGAAACCAAAAATTGTATTCGTTATGGCTGTTGATTTCATCGCTACTTTCATATAGCTCGGTTCTGTTGCGCCTTTTTTGAAACCTTGAATTGCCGCAATCGGTTTTTTAACACCTAGGATTATCATAAACGCCCAAGGACTAATATAACCCATTAACACAATTACAACGATCCATAAATAGGCAATAACAAAGCCAGAAGCTAATACGAACACAGCCTTTTCTCTTCCCAAAAGGATTGCTAAAGTTTTTCGTCCACCCTTAATATCCTCATCGATATCTCGAATATTATTAGCCATGTTGATAGCTCCAACTAAAATGCCTACTGGAAGGGAAATCAAAATACTTTCAATTGTTAATGTATCTGTTTGGATAAAGAAAGCAATTAATACAAAAAACGTTCCCATGAATAATCCTGCAAATAATTCTCCAAATGGTGTATACGCAATCGGGAATGGTCCCCCTGTGTATAAATAACCTACCGCCATACCAATTAAACCTAAAACGACTAACCACCAGCTACTATTCATACAAATATAGACGCCGATAATCGCCGCTAAAAGATATAATAATAAAGCAACTGTTAATACATTATTAGGTTGCAATCCGTGACGAACAATGCCTCCGCCTATACCTACTGAATCTGAAGTGTCTAACCCACGTTTAAAATCATAATATTCGTTAAATAAATTCGTTGCAATTTGCAATGCTAAACACGCCACCATCATCGCAGCAAACAATTTCCAATCGAGTTGCGTTTCATATAGTGCTGCAACTGTCCCTAAAATAATTGGCGCAAATGTTGCCGTTAATGTATGTGGACGTGTCATTTTCCACATTAATTTAAAAGAACTAATCTCTTTTTCTTGTCCCATATCTTTTGTTCCATTCTCCTTCATATAAACTATTTAATCTAGATTTCTCATAATTGATAAAAAATCGCCTAGAGGTATTATAACAGTTCTTTAAGTAGAGTGAATGGCAAAAAGATTTTATTTTGCGTTTGATTTAGCATTTTATTAACATCTGTCTAAAAAATTCTATGACTAACAACATCCACCTAGTCCACTATTACATACACCTGTTTCTGGTATTGATAATTTAACTGTTGTTGCAACTCCTTCTATATCTCCTGCTAAATAGGCAAAGACTGAATGAACCTGTCCATAACCCGTTGCCGCATTTTTCCATTAAAATGGTTCATCACCGTAACATGGGGTTGATTATTGTTTTATCAGTTTGTCTAGCTATTGGCGGGCTACGGCATGACAGCATTATGGCCAGGTGGTACATGTCCATACTACTGTCTTTAATGCCGCATGCAAGGCCCTCCAATACAAAGTGTCATTCATTTAACCTGGTTAAATGTGTCTGATAATGCCGCTTGCGCTATCGCGAGGCGGCGGGGATTGATCAAGTTTATCCTCTATTCTAAGTGAATTTTGAATCCTATTTCGTCATTGAAATGAAAGTGAATGCCATGGTTTCATTTATGATGAACACTCTTTCATTTAAACTATTTTCACGTTTATAAAAGATACTTTATCGAATAAGCCTTATCTAAAACACCTTATTAGAAAAAATTTTTTATTCCAAAATAGAGTGACGCGAAGCGCAGGGGGCGACCCCTTGGGGATTAAGCGTGCGCGGAATATCCACTTGTTGCTTGCCGTCGTAGAGGCAAGTAACAAGTTAGATGGAGCCACGCCCCCAGGAAAGCGTCCCCCGTAGCGTAGCAGAACGGACTAGATTAAAAAGGAATCACTTTGAATCCTAAAATTATGTCATCCCCAACTTATGGTGATGAGCCATTAAAATACAATATGTCCAATTAGTAGTCCCATGATCACGATGAATCTAAAATTAATTAGATATTAAATAGAATTTATGTTATAATAATATAACTAAATTACATTCAAAGAGGTTACACCCACGAAATTTGTGAGGTGTAACCTCTTTCATGTTTAAAGAACTTTTTCGGAGGGGAAACATTTTGGAGCAGTATACAAACTTACGTGCTGGTGAAAAAGGCGCTTATCTATCCATTATTGCCTATATTTTTTTAAGCGCTCTTAAATTAGCATATGGTTATATCGGTGATTCGGAGGCGTTAAAAGCAGACGGACTAAATAATACGACAGATATTATTGCTTCGATTGCCGTATTAATTGGCTTACGAATTTCTCAACGACCACCAGATGATGATCACCGCTACGGCCATTTCCGTGCAGAAACAATTGCTTCATTAGTTGCTTCCTTCATTATGATTTATGTAGGTATTGAAGTATTAATTGGAGCTGGAAAGAATATCTTCTCTCCAATTCGCCAAAATCCCAGTAGCATAACCATCTTTGTTTCTTTATTTAGTGCTGTTGTTATGTATGGTGTCTATATATACAATATTCGACTGGCTAAAAAGATTAACAGTAATGCTGTGAAAGCAGCTGCATATGACAATCGTTCTGATGCTCTGGTTAGTATCGGAACTGCTATTGGTATTACTGCAGCGATGTTAGGATTCCCTATTATCGATACGATTACTGCATTTATTATCGGTTTAATCATTATTAAAACAGCAATTGAAATTTTTAAAGACTCGGTTTTTTCATTAACTGACGGTTTTGATAGTCAATTTTTAAGGGAAATTAAAGAGAATTTAGAACAAATGCCGCGCGTCCGTGAAATTGTGGAAGTACGTGGAAGACAGCATGGTAGCCTACTTTTAGTGGATGTAACGGTTAGTGTGAATCCAAATTTAAATGTTCGTGATTCGCATAGCATTACTGAGGAAATTGAAGAGGTCGTACAACAACTAAATCCATATGCGATGACATTTGTCCATATTGAACCATATGAACCCAAAGACAAAATTGTTTGTGATGATGATTTTCATTTTTAAAATTTCCCTTATTTAAAGCTGTTAAGGCTATTCCAAAATAAAATAATCCGTCTTTCTACGATTGATAATCGAAAAAAGATGGATTAATTTAAAATTATTTATTTTACTTTTGTAATCCCTGATAGAATACCTTTATTTAGACATACGAAATTCTTAAATACGGCCATAAGCAGTGAAATGGTTTTTCCAATAACCTGAATGAACAGATGAAATATTGACATCTGAACCACTTGCACTAATCATTTTGCCACTACCAATATAAATGCCTACGTGTGAAATACCTTTTTTATATGTATTGCTAAAGAATACTAAATCCCCCACTTTTGGTGAAGATACTTTTTGAGATATGCTATAGTAGCTTGATGCCGATGTACGGTAAATTGATTTCCCCGATTTCTTAAGTACATAATAAATAAAGCCAGAACAATCAAATCCATATGGTGAAGAACCACCAAATATATAACGTGCGCCAAGGTAATTTTTAGCAATACTTACAACTTTCTCGTTACTTGTAGAAGTTACACTTGTTGCTGTTTTTGTAGAAGTTGTACTGCCAATTTGTAATTTTTGACCAACATTTATATTCGTTGATTTTAAACCGTTTTGATCCATAATCACTTTATAATTCATACCATACTGATTTGCGATTTTCGTTAATGTATCTCCACTTTTCACTGAATATGTTGCTGCAGATGCACCTGTTACTGACGAAAATAAAATAGATGTCCCTATTGCTACTGAAGCCACTTTTTTCGTTAAATTATTCATATTTCTATAAACCCTCTATATCTTTATAATATTTTTATGTTCAAAAATTCCCCATAAAACCAATAATAACAAAAAAATGTTACAATTATATTACAATAACATTAAAATCAAAGGCTTATTAAAATAAGTTGATTCGACTACACTTAGTCCCGTCCACTAAAAACGTATATTACTTACATATCTTTACGAATATCCCCTAGCAATTGATGTGAAATTTTTCAATTTATTCAGCCAAAAAAGCTCGTGACAAACCTATCCATTTTGCAGACAGTTCGCACAAGCTCTTTTTATGTACTAATAAATTATAGGAATCCATTCTTTTAATAACGTTAACTTACATATTTAATAAATACTGCGATAAAGAAGATTTTGCATCTAATTGATCTAGTAATGAAGAATTTGGAGAACTTGTATTTGTCGTTCCATTTGTTAATTGGCTGAGCAATGTATCATATTGATTTGTCGCTGATGAATCAGCTGATTTTGTCGTCATATAATTGCTCACCGTATTAATATTTTGCTGCATTTGTTCCATGCGAAGTTTTGCTGCTTCTGTTGGATTTTCGCCCGCGCGTTGTACATAGCCATCAAAATTTGTTTGCAATTTCGCTTTGGCAGCACTCATATTTTTCATAATTTGCGCTTGGAAATTATTTGTTAAACTACTTGCAAACATATCTGTTGCGTTTGCTGAATCTGTTGAAGTTGTAGAACTTGTTGAATTGAATAAATTATTCAGGCTGGTGCTAGAATCTGTTGAACTCGTTGACGATGTTTGCAAACTTTGAATTAACTGACTTGCGATGTCATTTGTGTTACCTGAAGAATTTAACCCATTTAATAAGGAAGTTGTACTGGAACCAGAAATTAAATCAAATAAACTGGAATCGCTTGTCTTTGTAGGACTTTGAGATCCACCTAATGCGTTCATTAAAAAGTCTTCAAAGTTTGCGTTTGATGTTGATTGTGTCGATGTTGCGGCTGCTCCATTTGAAGTGCCTAGTAAACTCATGATTGAATTTAATGATGAGAGATCCATTGACATATGTTTCACCTCCCTTTCTTACCTTGTATATCATACAGTTGAATTATGAAATGAAAATGAAAAATTAGCAATAACCTAAAAATTATTCTTCATATATCATTTTCTTCGTCATTCCACCATCAATTGTTAAGTTCGTTCCGGTAATAAAATTATTTTCTGGATTTGCTAAATACAAACAGGCACGTGCAATATCATCTGGTTTTCCTACGCGGTTTGAAAAATGCTGCGTATGATCCGCTTCTTTTAGTGCCTCGTAATCTCCAGTTTCAATCCAGCCTGGAGAAATGCTATTTACAGTAATATTGAATTCACTAAACGAACTTGCTAGTGCATGTGTAAGTGCTACAATACCACCTTTTGATGCCGCGTAGCTTTCAGAATGTGGTTCTGACATAAAAGCTCGTGTGGAGGCAAGATTAATAATAGCGCCACCATTTTCCATATGCTTTGCTGCTTCACGCGAGCATAAAAATACGCTTCGTAAATTGGTATTGATGATATCATCCCATTCATCAAGTGTTAGCTCTAATGGTGAAATCCATTTTCCTTTCCCTGCGTTGTTGACTAATATATCAATGCCACCAAAGCGTGAAATAGCCGTTTCAACTGTTTGACGTACATTTTCTTCATTTCGTACATCCGTTTTTAAAAATAATGCCGAGTAACCATCCTTTAATAATTCACCTGACAGTTGGAAACCTAAGTTTTCATTCATGTCTGCAATGACAACATTGGCACCTGACTTAGCAAAATGATTTGCCACTGAACGACCAATCCCTTGAGCAGCCCCTGTGATAATAACTGTTTTGTTTTGGAACATATGATTTACCTCCATCCTGAAATTGCTACCTAGTATGGATAGTAACTTCAATCAATTAGGGTTCCCTTCTCGGGTTTCCTTAAAAATTCGAATAGTAAATGAATTTGCGACTCAGTAACTCTAGTAGTAGAGAGCTTCGGTAAATTATCTTCCGAAAAAAATTGAATGCTACTCGTTTCTATTCCTACAGTAGCTTCCCCTCCAATAATCTCACACAGTATAAATATCTTATAGTAATGATATGGGTCGGGTGGATGTGGGTGCTTATTTTTATCTAATAAAGCAAGTAATCTGATTGGCATTACATCATACCCAGATTCCTCTTTAATTTCTTTTACTACATTCTCTGAAGGGGACAATCCAATATCGCAAAATCCCCCTGGTAAAGCCCATTTATCATCCTTTTTTTCTTTTACCATTAAAATTTGATTATCTTTAAAAACAACACCACGTACATCGACTTTTGGCGTTTGGTACCCTATTTCATTTGTAAACAAATCCTCTATTTTACTCATTTCAAGTTCAGTATATTCAGACATAATCTCTGCACTAATCTTTCGTAACTCTTCGTAACGCTCAGTATCAAAAACATCTTTAGAAAAGGCTAATCCCGTTTGAGAAAGAGCTTGTATTCTCTTTGCCCACTCTAACCATTGATAATTCATAATGCACCTTCTTTAAATAGTCTATTAAAATCCATTACACTTTTTAGAATACAATCAGGTTGTGCGCCAAAAATAGGTGTTTGATACTCTGGTAACCACTGCACGCCGATTGTATAAACATTAGCCTGTCTACCAGCCACTACATCAGCATCACTATCGCCAATATAAATTGCCTGTGAATTTTCTACTTATGTTCCATCAAAATCAAACACGATAGCCTTCATAATTCACTCTCTCTTTCTAATATAAATACAAAATTACCACTAAATGTAATTTTACCATTATTGCCTTTTATATCCTACCTAGGGCATTTAAAATTTAAATTCGATTTCCAGTACTTCTCCACTTTTCATATCCTTCAATAAGAATTGATTTTTCCTTACTTCATCTTCGCCTAAAACGATCACTTTACACACATTTTCACGATTTGCCTTTTCCATTGCTTTTCGTACCTTTTTGCCACTTAGTTCTACCTCTACACGATTTCCGTCTTTTCGTAATGCCGATGCTAATTGTAAGGCCTCTATTTCTGTAGCGATTGGAATAATATAAATATCAATTACAGATGCATTTTTTTCTACTTTCCCAGCTAATTCAAATGCTGTATAAATTACATCTAAGCCAAATGAAATCCCTACTGTTGCAAAGGCTTGATCCGTTCCGATTAAACCTCCAATCGCATTATCGTAACGCCCACCACTACCAATACTCGATTTAATCGCACCATCTGCTAAGAAAATTTCATAAATTGTTCCTGTATAGATTTCAAGACCGCGAGCTAAAAATGGATTAAATACACAGGAAGTTAGATTTAGTGCTGTTAAAAAGTTCGTTAACTCACGTAATTCCTCCACACCTTGATGAACAAATTCATTTTGCGTAACGTATTGGTCGAAATATTCAAGTGTTGGCGCTACGTCTAAAAATCCTTCAATTGCTATTAAAGAATCCTTTGATAGCTGTAATTCCGTTAGCTCTTTTATCAATGTTGCACGGTCAATTTTCTCCATCTTATCTAAAATCAAAATAACACGATTCATGTGCTCAGCTGGTACTTCAAAATGTTGTAATAGCCCATATAATAGCTTGCGGTTATTAAATTGAATGGTAATATTCACATTTAACTTTTCGAAGGCATCGACTGCCATCATCATGAGTTCTGCTTCTGCTGCCTGTGATTCTACTCCGACAATATCTACATCACACTGTGTAAATTCACGGAAACGCCCTGCTTTAATCGGCCCATCACGAAATACTTTGCCGATTTCGTAGCGCTTAAATGGTATCGTTAGTTCAGGATTCATAGCCACTACTTTTGCAAACGGTATCGTTAAATCATAACGCAATGCTAAATCACGTTCACCACGGTCTGTTAATGTATACATTTCCTGCAAAATTTCTGCCCCACCCGCATATTTCGACGCCATTAAATCGGTGTAGTTAATAATCGGTGTTTCAAGTGGTTTGCAGCCATATAAGATAAATGTATCTTCCAATGTACGACGAATTTTACGTCTTACAACCTCAGCTTGCGGTAAAAAATCCTGTGTCCCTCGTACATTTTGATAATCCATTTTCTTCATTTTCGTTGTTCCTCCTCCATTTTGGTAATAAAAAAAATCGTATATTCATAAAGCTCCCAATCGGCTTTATTTATACGATTTCACGAAAAATAGTCTTCCTATTCAATATTAAAAAATTAATAAAGATAGCAAGACTACTATGTATGATGATGTACTGTTGAAATGACTGTTGTTAATTTTCGCATTTAAGATTCCTCCCAATAAGTTACAAATGACTATACAGGAAGTTTTCGAATATAACAACTAATAAATTTACTTAACTGTCTGAATCCTTTCAATTTCACTAACTGCCTCATCAACATGCTCAACTGCTATGATTTCGATGTTTAAATTTTGCTCTGATTTCACTTTTTGCGCCTCAGTAGCATTTTCTACAGGTAAGATAATATAGGGCAAATGATATTTCTCCGCAATTAATATTTTTGCCTTTATAGAACCAATTTCCATGACATTTCCAAAACCATCTATCGCACCAGTAACTGCTACTGGTCGATTATTGTGAAGTTCCTTTTTTTCAATCAAACCACTTAATGCCAAAGCTAGCCCTGCACTATCTCCTTCTATATCATCTCGATTGAAAAACTTTTCCAGGTTTTTAGATTCAAAATTTAAATAGGTAATTACATTTCCCTTCATTTTATTAAAATAATTTTTTGAAGGGGTAATATAACTTAATAATTGTATATTTTTAGAATGGTAGCGCATCCTATTTGTCACTTCCACATAATCCAAAACTTCTCTATTTTGCAACTGTTCTACTGAATGGATCATATAACCTAAATCCTTAAAATGCTGAATCTCCGTTTCATGGACAGCTAGTACATGAATACCAGAATTATCAACAACTTCTAAAGGCTCGTTATAGCTCGTAACGATGAATGTAGTAAATTCATAGGCTAGTAGACGAAATTCGAAAAGTGAGAGTAACAGCATTAGAATAGTAATTGCTGTAAAAATCATCTTTTGCTTTTTCCTATTTCGATAATAAAATACGCAAGCGATAGATATTATAAAGGCTACCAATATAAACACCATAAATATGGCTAAATTTATGATATCAACATAATAAGCAACTAAACCAACAACATAAAAAATAATTGGCAAGAGTAGTTGAATGACGAATTTCAAATTTTCATTTATCATATCTTCCCTCCAACTGATTGATATTTAAGAACTTTAGCCAATCTTCCTTAGTTAAATCCCCTAGTTCACCTTTTTCACATAATCAAATAGCGTTAGCTTTTCGGATATGACATGCTCCCCAACTTTTTGGCTTCTGCTTCAGTTGTTTTTTGTATTTTTAACACCGAATTCCCCCTATAAGTTCATAAACAATCACTTATTCCAGATTCGTTTAAGTTGAATGGATTCTTCTAACATCTCTAATAAAAATACATCCGGATTACTTAATAATTGCCATTCATCGAAGCCAAAATCTTTTCTATAGTGATTTAATAATAGTGACATTATATTTCCATGCGTGATAATTGCTGCTGAAGAATGATTACTACTTAATAATTCATTTACTAATCCAATAATTCTTTCAGTAGCTTCATTACTGGATTCGCCTTCAGTAAACTTTAAATTTTGGTCTTCATATGTTTGTTTTAACTTCTCTAACCAATCGGATAGATTTTCACTACTTAAAATTCTTTCCTTTAAGCGTTCATCGATTTTCCATTCAATATTATGTTCACTAACAAATGGTTTAATCGTGTCAATTGCTCGTTTATAAGGACTAGAAACAACTAACTCTATTTCATAGTCAGCTAATCGCTTTGACAATTCATGCGACATTTTCTCACCGTCTTCAGTTAAGTTTGCATCAGGGGCTTGTCCTTCCGCTGCACAATGTCGGATAATATATAATTTCATTTTTCATCGCATCCTTACACAATTCGTTTCTTTACTTATTCCCCGAATTATTGCAGCTTACTTAATACTGCATCAATATCGTTCCAAACATAAATGTCTTCATCAACCACTTTTCCGTCAAATTTAAGTTGCACTGTTTTCACATATTCAGCACCGTAATATTCATAAAAATGGCGGGTTTTATTTTCCGCTAATACTTCTACATAGATCTTTTGAAATCCCTTTTCCTTAAATGACTGCATCACTGCATTCAATAGTAATCTCCCAACACCATTACCTTGCCACTGTTCTAAAAGATAAATCGCTGATAAATCGCTAGCGTTAAGTTCTAAATTTGTTTCTCGCTTTTCTCCCACGACAAATCCTATAATCTCATTTGCATTATTTACAGCAACAAAAATGGCACCATTACTATCTGCAATATTCTTTTGCCAAAGCTTCGTTCTTTGTTCATAACTTAAATTATCTAGAAAATTTTGCGGAATAATCCCACGGTAAGTTGTTCGCCAGCTATCTACATGGACTTTTGCTATCCCAGCTGCATCTTGTAATGTTGCACTACGAATTTCCATTAAATCCCCTTACTTTCTATATTAATTTTCCAATATTAAGAATATAATAACATTAATTGAAAAATGGTGAAAAAGACCTTAGAACGCAAGAAGCAGCATGGCCTTCTACCATGCTGCTTTTTTATTCTTATTTTTCTAGCTATTATTTCGTTATAACCTGAACTACTGTCTTTAATGCCTTTTTCGCCTCGGATATTGGAAATACTGGAAACGCATGATTGATTTTCGGACATTCAAAATAATTGATTTCCACACCTTCTTCCTTCGCTCTTTTTAATAGCATCCGCGCTATGCAATGTCAACGTCATACATTTAGTAAATCTTCATGAGAATGGGATGTCTTGAGTAGGATGTTGTATCGACAATGAACTACTTTAGGTGTTTTTGGGCAAATTAAAAGGCTTGAATCCCTTAAAATACAGGATTCAAGCCAGTAAAAAGTATATGCGTTATTTGCTTATGGGCTTACCTTGGGGCATTATTTACTCTCTTTTTAATTAATAAATATAGCGAGACTAAAAATGCACAAATTGTAAGAAACCATGTTGTTAAAAATGAAAGCCCCAAACCAATATTTGCGTCTTCGTATTGAACTATTTTATGATTAATTACTGCAATAATAACCGGACTAGCAATAATTAAATAGATAATGCATGAGAAGATTAAAGGCATTTTCCCTTCCTTATTGGTATTTTTCAAGTAAATAATAAAGGGAATTACCAATATAATTAAAGTAATTACTAACTTAAAAATTAAATCCATACAATTCACACCTCCACATAGTAGTTTTTGCTCAAATTTTCCGCTTTTACTGTACTTAAATCGTCGAGAATTAGCATGGAAAACGTTACGTGCATTCAAATCTTAACATGGATACTTTAGGTTTAAAAGTTTATAATTGTAATCTATTACATAGGGTTGGAGAAAAGTTTTTTCATTGTATAGAAATTAAATAAAAACTGGCTGGCATGAATCCAGAGAAATACCGAAGTCATACCAGCCAATTAGTTGCATAATATTAACTCTAACTTTATGGGGTCTACTTTGAAATGGCAATCGTATCGGAGGTGCCTCTTTGATTTCTTGTTTTTATTCTCAATCTAATTATCTTTTTTATTAATATGTAGAATTAACCCATTGACCATGGAGTTATATCTAATGTTATGCTAGCTACGAGGTGATGAATATGCAAATTAAACAATTTGCTCTGAAATATGAAGTTCCAGTAGATACAGTTCGTTTTTACGAAAAGGAAGGGTTACTTAAGCCTAAAAGATTAGAAAATGGTTATCGTCAATATAATGAAGATTGCGCAAACCAACTAAAAATGATTATTGTGTTAAAGCAACTTGGCTTCACTTTAAAGGAAATTTATCAGTTAACTGAATTGAAGATGGAACAAATTACGCCTGAATGTAATCAGGCATCTGTCCTATTGTTTGATCAAAAGCTTCAGCAACTTGCAGAAAAAATTGAGTTTTATAAACAAGCTGCACAAATTTTAGAAACGGTGAAACAATTAACGCATGAAGAAAAGTATTTCGAAAATAAGTTGGTCATTGAAAATTTGATTACGAATCTTTTCGATCACAGCCATTTAGGAGATTTATAAAATGATAAAGTTATTTTTAAGAATTGAATACGGAATCGCTTTTGCTATGCTATTATTCATTTATAATCAATTTGATTTTTCATGGTGGTTGTTTTTCATTTTATTATTTGTACCGGATCTAACGATGATCGGCTATGCAATAAATACACGAATCGGTGCTATTATTTACAACTTTGGTCATAGCTTCAACCTACCCCTACTTTTACTAGGTGTATCGCTCTTCTTTTCAAACGAATTTTTGTTAATGCTGACTATCATTTGGGTAGCACATATATTGATGGATCGCTGTTTTGGCTTTGGTTTGAAGTATGAACACTCCTTTAATGAAACACATCTTCAACGCCTATAATTAAATTTCTACCAGAAAGCTGTGTTCATGTTCACCCTTTTGATTAAATGAACACAGCTTTATATTTGTAAATTTTATATTTGCTTAAAACCAAAACGTCTATTTGGCAGCAATACTAAATAGACGTTTTAATAATTACTTTAATTTTCCTACTTCAGTAATTTTAAGAACTTCAGGTACCGGTACTTCTATTAAGCGACCTGTTTTCACATCATAAATATAACCATGAACTGGAATATACGGTGGCACCAAAGGATGGTTTTTAATTTTTTCTACATCTTCGATTACGCTTCCAGCTAAATCACTAATCGTTAAGAAATCAATTTCCTTACCAACTGATGAACCTGGTGTAAAACCACTATCTTTCCACTCCCCATCGAATGTTGCTGTGTCTAAACTTGATTCAAGTAAATTACCCATGATTTCATTTGTGAAAAGTTCCATACCACAATCTGTATGGTGAATAACAAACCATTCTTTCGTGCCTAATAGTTTATAAGAAATCACTAAAGATCGGATCGCGTCATCACTTGCACGACCTCCTGCATTTCGAATTACATGTGCGTCACCTTCAGCTAAGCCAGCAAATTTAGCTGGATCTAAACGAGCATCCATACAAGTTAAAACGGCAAATTGGCGAGCTGGTGGTAAAGCTAAATCCCCTTTCCCTCCAAAACCCTCAACATATTCATTATTTGCTTGGATTACCTCTTTTACTAATTTACTCAAACACTACACCCCTTTTCTATATTCGTATCGGTTTACTATACTTTTATAATATGATTATTTAAGATTTTTATCAACTATTTTTCAGATTATTCGGACACATTAAAGCAACCTATTTACAAAAATAAAACAATAAGAAATTTTAGCCAAATAACGAAGAAACGAGTGCTGCTTTTTAGCACTCGTTTCTTCTATCGATTAAATAGTGACATACCATAGAACCATAAATAGAAGGATAAAAACTCCCACCATACTACAAATTAAACCTACCGTTGCTAATCCTCTACCATTTTCATTCGTTGAGTTAATTTGTACTATAGCTATCCTTGAAAATACAATTCCGATAATGCCTAAGATTAACCCAATTACAGGAGTAATTAATGCTAAAAATAATGATAAAATACCAACTATTAAAGAAATCACTGAATTATTATTTGTTTGTATTTTTTCAGACATCCCTAACTCCCCCTTTTCAATAAATCAATAATAGGGTGATAACAAATATCTTTTAAAATATTTAATGGTTTCTTGTTTTCATAATTAATTTATGGTTATTTCTTATTTTTATTCTCAATCTAATGATTTTTTTCATTAATTAGAAACACTTCCCCCAGAGGTAAATTTTGTTTCCTAGATTTGTATACAGATTAAGTTAAATAAAAGTACGTATTACTTCCATTACTTCAGACATCTCTTTTAATGAACGAAATGTATTTGTCGGTTCTACTTCTAAAGAGTGATTTGCATTTGCTATTTCGAGCATATCTATATTCGCTCTTTCTTGAAGCTTTACTATTTTTTCAGCAATGTAGTGACTATCTTCATTCCCAATAACAATTAGCATTTCATTTGAACTGTTCATGACGCCATCAGAAAATAAATCAAATTTCAACAACGGCGTTAGTAAGATTGTTTTACACTTCGAATAACTTTCATCATGGATGTATTTAGAGATTAGTGGAATTGTTCCTAATGACTTTCCTAAAAAGACAATTTGCTCGTAGTTCGCACCCTTTAATACTTCAGTAACTACCGAATCAACATCTGCCTCTATTAATTCAGCGACGTATTGTAATTCATTATCAAACAACTCTTTTCCATAAGAATAATGAATTTGAACAATATCAAATTGTTTTTCTATCATTAACATCGTTGCGTAATACAATAATGGCTTATCATATGTATAGCCAGTACCTGATAGCATAAAGCAAATTGTTTTAGATCCATTTTCAATGTAAGTGTAATTTACATTTTTTTGAGATTCCTTTTTCCCAACATTCATTTCATTCACTCCAATCAAAATTATTACCTACTTAATTTTCTATAAATCACATTGTCTATATATTACCTGCTTTAAAGCACCCCACTCTTTATCCAACTGATCTTTTGTTAGCAATTTCCAAGGGTTAAAATACGTTTGACCATGCTTGTTAAAAAATAGGTTTTGTTCAATATGAAAGGCTGCATGTTGAATGACATCGTTATCATCTTGCCATACTAGTACATCTCGCGGTAATAACTCATCCGAATCTACCAATTGATAGTGGTATTGTGTTAATTTTTCAATAAATGTGTTTTGATGCACCCACTCTTCAATAAACCAAGACTGTTTTCCATTTGTTATCGCAAATAATACAGCGGCTAAACAATTCGCACCTTGTTTTGCACCAAATTTATTGGCAAATGGCGATAAATATCTTGGCAAGAAGCTTGGAATAGTTTCACACTCTCCGTTATCCCACCATTCAAAAACCGTCGCTGTCAGTAATTGCTCTTTCGTTTTCCAACTCAACTTGTCCCACATCGCACGTTGTAATACGATTTGATCATTATGTATATAACTAGCTGGAATCTCTTTAATCTGTTCAACAAACGAAATCGGTACGACTAATCCGCGCTCACATTGTATTTGTGCACGTAATATGAATCGTCGATCTTCTTCATTAAGCTGCTGATTAATCCAATTAGGTTGCGCAACAATTACATAGTTCGCATGTTTGATATTCCAATACTCATAACTATTTGTATAATCAATTTGTCCATAGGTCGAATGTGTATAAAACTCATTAATTGGCATAACAAGCACATCCGAGTAATCAATCTTTCTCTTATATTGTTCATTAGATAAAAAATAGAAATCTAATTCTGGTACATAGCTTTCAATCCAAGAAGCTAAAACATCTGGTGTTGGTTTAATTTTCATTAAGGACGCCTTCCTTTATATTGAATTTTCAAAAATTTAATTCCCGCCATCAACAATATGCACTATAATAATAAAAATCGATAATTTGGGAGGTATCATGAAATATTTCGAAGTAGGTATCGGTAATACATGGCTAGTACGAACAGAAATTGAGTTAGCAGATGGAACGGAAATCGAAAAAAAGGGAATTGAAGGACCGATTAGATTTCAGTCTTGTTATATACGATTTTGGATCGGTAAACGCATCTTGATTTTAGATTCTTGTGAAGGTATAAAAACGAGTATAAAAAATAGAAACAAGTTTAAGATGATTGTTGGCATTGCTAGCTTATAATTGTCCCTAATCCATATCAATAGTTAAAATTGTACGCTAAAACCGTTAAACTTATGGATTCCTGTCCCAAATTTTGCAAGCCCATTTTCTCTCAAATAATTCACTGCAAATTTTACTTCTTCTAAGATTTTTGGTTGAAGTCCTAATGTGTTATGTGAACCGTAAATCATTGATACATTTGGTATTATCGAGATTTTCTCCAATGAATTCACTAAATCAACAGGGTTGGTTGAAGGATAAAAAGCATATATAGGCGTTTCATCATATAATAAGTCCCCTGTAAACAAATAACCGGTAGTTTCATCAAAAATACAAATATGACCCGGAGAATGTCCAGGCGTATGGTAAATAATTAGCTTTCGATTTCCTAAATCAATTTCGTCACCATCACCTAAAATATCTGTAGGTTCACCTTGAAACGGTTGATAGCTATCTGGATCGAATGTAATTGGGGTAGGCATTGTTATATCTCTACGAATATCTTTTCGAATTTGTTCGATTGATAACCCTTTTATTCCATTCACTAACCAATCTTTATCTGCCTCATGGACGTAAATTCTATCAAATTGCCCATGACTCCCGATATGATCTGTATGGACATGAGTGGTGATTACTTCTATTGGTAAGGTAGTCAGCTGGTCAGTAATTCGCTTAATATTATCAATTCCAAGGCCAGTATCAATAAGTGCCGCCTTTTCCTCTCCCAATAATAAAAAAGAGTGTACCTTCTCCCAGTGCCCATTTTCACTAATTGCGTATGTATTTCCGTCAATCTGTTGCACAGTAAACCATGAATCTTTTATCATATACTACCTCCCCAAATTAGTTTCTTTTTTTATTTCCTATTGAACTAATCCAACTATTGTCATGAAGTTGAATAAAGTATTATTTAAACGATAAGGATGTAGACAGCTGAATAGTTGATTCAACAATCAAAATCTTGAATGAAACTTATTTGCATTAATTACAAAAACAAGTACAAGAATTGTAGAAGATTCTTGTACTTGATACTTACATTATTTCTTTTCTCGCTCGATGTAAGGAATATTTTTATCTTTTGCTATATTATATATTCCACTAGTCACATCAGATTTATGTTCTTTAATTATTAATTGTTGTCCGTCTTTTCCTTTAAATATAAATTCGCCTAAATCATCTGGTACATATTCAAAAAGAACTTCATCAATATTTGCCCATTCCATCGAGTCTTCAAATACAAAATTTTTCACAAAAATCTGTTCATAATCAATAGCTGTATATATTTGCGTCGTACTATATAAGGCGACAAAGCCAATTAGAACAATGATGATACTTCCTACATATGTACTGATATTTCTTTTCCAAAATAACAGCATACTTGCAGCTGCAAAAAGTATAAATGCGAAAATAATTATGAAAGCTACTCTACCAAATGGAAAAATATAAATTTTCGTAATATCAGTGTACAATGTCTGGATAAGTAAAATCGGTGTAAACAGTGCAAATAATGGCGAAATAATGACCATTGCAATAGCGGCCATCGAAAAAAATAGCCGAGGTGAAAAATCTTTAAACATAATATTCCCTCCAAACCCTTTTTAAAATTGCATGCTTTAACAAATAGTTGTGACCTAAGCCATATAAAATTAAGCCTATCTGTGCTCCTTCTATTTATAAGAATTTTCTAACAGTAATATTATAACCTAATTAACTCCTTAAATTATCCATAATTTTAATATTGAAACAAAATTACCCATATTTTATTATTAAGTTAACTTAACCATAAAGGTTCATTCAATTTGTGCAGAACTAAGAGCATGCTTGTATTACCTACAAATCAGCTCACTATCCAACTAGAAACATAATGATAAAACCAATTCAAATAACTGGAGATGAGTAAATTGTACGTTATTGAAAAATTTAAAACTATTTGGTTACTCTTAATCATTCTTCTCTTAAGTAGTAACTTTCTGCTCTATCAAACTGCTGTTGGTTCAACCATTTTACCGGAAGACACGCAATACGTCGTACTTGGGTCGCTGTTAGATTTCATCCTTTTTTTGCCACTATTTATTATGCTTTATCGTAAAAAGTTCTCTGTTAAATCTTGTGTATTATTAGCTGCATTCGGTTGTATTTTAATTCGCTTCCTTATCCCGCCCACGATGTTGGAGCCTTATGTAACAGTTACTTGGATTGGGTTATTAGTCGAAGGTTGTATCATTGTTTTTGAACTACTTTTAATAATCACCTTTGTTCGTTTTATGCCTTCAATCATAAAAGAAACGAAACGAACTAAGCTACCATTATTATTTTCCTTTTCAAACGCCGTTAACAATCACGTTCGATATAACCCCATTATTCAAATGATTTGTTCAGAATTACTCATGTTTTATTACGCAATGGGCAGTTGGAAAAGCAAAGTACCAGACGGGGTTACTCTGTATAAAAAGTCGAGCTTTATTGCATTTCAAGTAATGATGATTCATGCTATCGTTGTTGAAACATTGGGCGTTCATTATTGGTTACATGCAAAAGCACCGATTGTATCGATTCTATTATTACTACTAAATATTTATTCGATTATTTTTTTCTTAGCAGATTTACAAGCTTTACGGTTAAACCCAATTCATTTTACAAACGAATCATTTTTCATTTCATTAGGCTTAATGAAGCGAGCAAAAATTGATTATACAAACATTGAATCGATAATCGAGGATCCAGAAATATTACAACGTAAACTTTCGAAAAGTACGATTGATTTTGTCATTCGCGATTTCGAAAAAGTATATCCTGATATCATTTTAAAAATGAAATGCCCACAAAAAGTCACTTTATTTATGGGCATTGAAAAAGAATATGAATTTGTCGCGATTAAATGTGATACACCTATGGAATTGAAGGAACAGATTCAAACATTTATGATGAATAACAACATTTAAAATAAACATAAAAAGCATGTGAAAGTGATCATTAATCTTCACATGCTTTTGTTAATCACTTCCGAAATTCTCTTCCCGAATGCGGTACTCATTTCAATTAGATAGGCTTTTTAATTGAATTTTAAGCTTCTCTATCGACAAGGTATGTTCTACAACTTCTTGATTATCCCAAAAAGCATCCTTTGTATATCGTGGGATTACGTGAACGTGCAAATGTGTTCCTTCATCCATAATTTTTCCGTTATTTTGAATAATACTTACACCATCCACTGCAAAATTCTTTTCGAGTAGATCAATGATACGCTTTTGTAACTGGAAAAACTCTAAAATTAGAGGATTTGAGAGTTCTCGTATATCTAAATAATGATGTTTGGACAGTATGAGTAAGTGACCGGATTGAATAGGGTCAATATCAAAAATCACCTTAAAATTTTCTGTTTCAGTTAAGGGCTGATCCTCTTTTATATCATGGCAAAAAATACAGTTCATTTTTTAGTTGCTCCGCCCTTCTGATGTATATTTCGATGCACCTTTCAACGACTAAGCATGATGAGTTGTTGACCATTTACGAAACTTATAAAGAATATTATTACTTACGACTTTCAAATTTTTTTTCGCATCATTGACAAGCATGAAATAATTGAATACCCATAGAATAATAAAAATGATAGATGTGAGTGTAAAGTAAAATATTAAATTTAAGAATGACCAATTTACAAATCCTAACCAAATGGAGAGTATCATAATGGAAAGTATTGTTGTTCCATAATGCAAGGCAATTTGAAATTTATATTGAATTAACACAATCTTATCAAATTGAGAAACGACATTTTCAAAAGCTGCTTCACCTATTTGCCAATAATGATAACATAATGAAAGCATAAAAATCATACAACCGTTTTCAAATGCTAAATACGTAGTAGAAAAGGCATTTTTCATTTTATTTCACCCCTAATCTTTCTTTAAATTGTTTACGATAAGTTCTCGAAATGACTTCCTCATAACCATTTTCAAGGTAGAGCTCCATTGTTCCATTAAAGGACGCTTTTACAGTCTTTATGCTATCGATGTTGACGATTGCACTTTTAGAAATTCTGACAAATTGTTCTCCAAGTAGATTTTCTAACTCTTGTAACGTTTCCTTTATTTCAAACCAATCACCATCTACCATATACACAACGACTTTTCCTAACTCCATTCTTGCAACTTGCATTTTATTTCGAGAAAGCAACAATACACTTTTTCCTTGGCTGACTGAAATTTTCGTGGAAAAATCTTCTTTCTCGATGACTTCTTTAACCGCTTCTATTCTTGGTGTAACTTTATTTGTTTTTATTTGTGCAACTGGCTCCGTAAGTTCCGGTGTCAGTAAGATTTACTTTCATTGGCTCACCTCCTAAAAAAAAGTATAGCAAATTATTTTTCCAAAAAAATGCATTTCACTTCCAAAATTGAACATGTTAAAAATAACAAGGACCCATATTTTATAACTATTCTAAAAATTGCAACATCAAAAAAATGATAACATACTATTAAAATTAGCGAAATCATGTCGAAGTTACATATGTATATCGTACTATCTATATATGAAAACTTATTGGAGGACAACAAATACTATGTCAATTAGAAAAAAATTATTTTTAAGTTTCGGGATTATTATTCTTATCCTTATTGGACTTTCAGCTTTTTCTGTAAATCAAATGTCTAAAATGGATAATGAATACACATTTTTATTAGAAGATCGTGCATATAAGGTAATGGAAGCAAATAAAATCCAAAATGCCACTTCATTACAAGGATTATATATCCGTTCTTATGTACTACGCCAAGAAAGCTCGAATCTAGATAATCTGTATACACAAAGAGAACTTGTTACGAACACTTTAAAAGAAATCGAGCCTCTGTTTACATTGCCACAAATGCAAGAAGAAATTAAAAATATAAAAGAGCAACAAGTTGTGTATAACGATTATGTAGATGAAATTATTGAATATGTTAATAACGGTCAAAATGATAAGGCCAAATCTGTACTTTTTGACTATGCCGTTCCAGCAAATAGAGCTATTCAACAATCAATTAATAATATTGTCGATTTCCAAGTCGAACAAATGAACGTTTCAAGTAACGATACAACTGAAAATGCAGCATTTAGTCAAAAGATTTTAATTATCATTTCAATTTTAGGTGTAATTTCAGCAATCATTTTAGGGATTATGATTACACGAAATATTACGATTCCATTGAAACGTTTAACAACTGCTACAAATGTCATTGCAACGGGCGATTTAAGCGATAAGGATATTGTTGTTAATACGAAAGATGAACTAAATGAACTTGCTCAAGCTTTTAATACGATGAAGGCAAATTTATCTAATCTTATTCGTAATGTCTCCATGAATGTCTCGAATACAACTGCTGCTGCTGAACAATTAGCAGCTAGTACAGACGAGGTTACGGTAGCCACGAAAGATATTGCAGAACATATGGAACATATCGCCTCAGCTGGAGGACAAGCTGCTGATACTGGTAATGACTGTGCTATTGCAACGGACGAAAGTGCACAAGGGGTTGGAAGAATTGCAGAAGCAGCTCAAAGCTTGCATTCACAATCTATTGATACGCAATCCATGGCTAATGAAGGTGGTCAAACGCTTCAAACAGCTGAAAAACAAATGGCTGTCATCCAAAAGTCTTCACATGAAACAAGAGAAAGAATTCAACAGTTAAGCAAGCAATCAGCTGAAATTGAAAGCATTACAAAAGTCATTACGGATATTACAGAGCAAACAAACCTTCTTGCACTAAACGCTGCTATTGAAGCTGCTCGTGCTGGGGAACATGGAAAAGGCTTTGCCGTTGTGGCTGATGAAGTTCGAAAACTAGCAGAAGAATCAAAAAGCTCTGCTTCAAAAATTGTTGGGTTAACTTCTCTCATTCAAAAAGATACTAAAGAAGTAGAAGAAAGTGTAAACTTAACTGTACAAAACGTAGACCAGGGCGTTACTTATCTACAAAATGCTCAAGCTTCATTTAGCAATATTGTTGGATCAATTACGGTAATGACCGCCCAAATCCAAGAGGTATCTGCCTCATCGGAAGAAATCTCTGCGAGCACAGAGGAAGTAGCAGCTTCTGTTACAGAAATGGCACAGGCTGCAAATAATGCAGCACAGCAATCTAGTCTTGTTCTAGCTTCTGTAGAAGAGCAAACAGCTACTATGCACGAGATTAACTCTGTTGCTAAATCATTAAGTGAAGGTGCCATGGCAATCCATGAAGAAATAAATCAATTTAAAATTTAATGTAACTTAAAAAAATAAAATTCACTACTTCAAATAGCGCACTCAAAAGGCACCGAGATTTAACTCTCAGTGCCTTTCTTCATTTTTATTATTTATGGCCGCTTTGAAACGATTTTTTTAAATGAACTACATGCTATGAAATTATGAATTTAGTATTTTGCGGCTCATAACGTATCATCGACCAATAACCAATATCCTCAAATCCAAGACGTTTATAGATACTTCCGGCAGCTGGATTATCATAAAACAAACAGATTGTTTTACCTTCTGCCAATAAATCGCTACATAGCTTTTCCATACAACGTGTTGCATATCCTCTTTTTGCATAGCCTGGTCTTGTGCCTACGCCTACAATCATCGCAGATTGTGAGTTTTCTGCCGTAGTTGATGCAGAAGAAACCATGACGCCCTGTTCATCTCGCATCATATATGTACGACCTGTTTTATACTTTTCCGCGCGTTCTCTGCCTTCTACACTAAACGTCCCCGTTGAAAATTCAGGAATTGAGCTTAACATTTCAACATTTTCTGCATACTCAGATGGCTGCAAGTATGATACCTTTTCAAATTGAGTTGTATCCACTTCATAATTCAGTTCTGTACATTTTGCATAATACGTTTCACTGTCCCTTCGAATATCACGGTCAATGAATTTTCGTAAAGGAGCGATTAAATACTGTAGGCCAGATATTTCTATTTGATTTGGATTTTTATTAATAATTTCAGCAAAGCCTGCTACATCATATGCTCCTTCGCTATAAGGAATATAATTTTGATCATATCTTAATAAAATCGCGACTAATTTTTCATCTTCAAATTGACCCCAAAGTTCTTGAATATCTGATTCAAAACCATATGCTTCAATATCACCGATTATAAATAAGTTCTCTGCTGGTTTTATACTTACTAGCGCCATGACAATGTTTCGGTCATCGTTTGTTAATTTCCGTATCATCATTATCCCCCCATATACTATTACATATTTTTTGGAGCTTCTATTCCTAATATTGCTAAACATTCTTGCAAAATCATTGCCACACAATAGCTAAAAATCAATCTACTTTCTTTCATGTCATCTTCGACTAAAATTTTTGTATGTGCGTAATATTTGTTGAAAGCACGAGCTAATTGTAAAGCAAATTTAGCAATTAACGATGGGTCGGCTTGTTCAAAAGCATCGGTCACAATTTGTGGAAAATGATTTAATAACTGAATCGCTGTCCAAGCTTGCTCACCTAATTCATTAATTTGCATAGCTTCTTCCATTTTGAATTGTGCTTTTTCAAGAATAGATGAAATACGTGCAAACGTGTACTGAACATATGGACCAGTTTCTCCTTCAAAATTCATCATTTGTTCTAAAGAAAATTCAATATCATTTAAGCGAAAGTTTTTTAAATCATTAAAGATCACCGCACCGACACCTACTTGCTTTGCCACTATTTCTTTATTCGTCAAACTCGGGTTTTTTTCCTCTATATTCGCTTTAGCTGTTTCAATGGCTTCATTAAGGACATCTTTTAACAAAATGACTCTGCCTTTACGTGTCGACATTTTCTTACCACTTTTTAGCATCATGCCAAAAGGTACATGCTGTAAATTTTCATACCATGTATACCCCATTTTTGAAATGACGTTGAAAAATTGTTTAAAATGTAACGTTTGTTCATTCCCCACTACATAAAATACTTTCGCAGGATCATATTGTTTTTTACGATGGATAGCCGCTGCTAAGTCACGTGTAGCGTAAAGAGTAGCTCCATCCTGCTTTGTAATTAAACATGGTGGCATATTTTCTAACGCTACGACATAAGCACCATCTGATAATGTAAGTAAATTTTTCTGTTGTAGCTCTTCGATAACCAGATGCATTTTATCGTTATAAAACGCTTCCCCGTCGTAAGAATCAAAATGAATATTTAACACATCATAAATCTCTTTGAATTCTTGTAAAGAGGCCTCTTTGAACCACTTCCAAAGTGCCAGTGCTTGTGCGTCATGTTGTTCAAGAGCTTTAAATGCAGCTCGTGCCTGAACATTTAGCTGCTCATCCTCCTCCGCCAGCTCATGAAATTTCACGTATAACTTTAATAGTTCTTGAATTGGTGCGGCTTCAATGGCCTCCTTATTTCCCCATAAATGGTATGCTACAATTAATTTACCAAACTGAGTTCCCCAATCCCCTAAATGGTTGATGCGAATTACATCATAGCCATTTTTCTCTGAAATGTTTGCCAGAGCATTCCCGATTACCGTTGAACGCAAATGCCCCATTGAAAACGGCTTCGCAATATTTGGCGACGAAAAATCCACTACAACATTTTGATGCTGTTTTTCTTTTTGACCATATGCTGATTTAGCATGAAGGATCGTTGAAATCACATTTTGCGTAACGCTCTTTTTGTTTAAGAACAGATTGATATAACCACCAACCACTTGAACTTCTTGAATGAGGTCATTTTCAATTTTGGCTGCGATATCTTGTGCAATTATTTGTGGCGCTTTTCTAAATTTTTTTGCAAGCGTAAAGCAAGGGAAAGCTATATCACCAAGATTTTGGTGCTTCGGTTTTTCTAAGAGCTTCTCAATTTCATTTTGAGTTAATTGATTTTCTAATACAGTTACTAAAATTGCTGCTATTTCTTTATACATTTCATGTTCTCTCCTTGAATTCTTTTATTTTTATCCATAAAAAAACTCCCGTCTCTATGTATAAGAGACGAGAGTATAGTTTCCCGTGGTACCACTCTAGTTGCCACAATCTGTGACCACTTTCCATTGTTAACGAGGTGACTCCCCGGCATTCCCTACTATCATTTCAAGAAGCTTCTCCAAAGTGCGGTTCATTTATGCTCTTTGTACTGGGCTCTCACCATTTCCCAACTCGCTGACCAAATCCCACATAAACTACTCTCTTTTTCTAAGAATTTATATTTGAAAAGCATTATATCCAATAAAATTGAATTGTGTCAATGTTTTTATAATAAACCGCCTACACAAAAAAATATCAGTCCGTAATCACATAACGCATAACATCTTCTATATACGATTCTAAAATATTCGCTGTATTCACAACAATAGAGCCATTAACTAAAGGTTTTTTACTACCTTGAAGTGTCGTGTAAAAATTAGTTTCTGATTGAAATTCAGTAATTTGACTAAGCATCTTTTGTCGACTCTTTAACCGGTGATTGATTTCAGTGAAATCTTCAAGATAGCACTCTATGTATTTATAGTTTGCGTTATACTTTGCAGATAATTTTGTCCCCTTTTCAATCATCTCATCATATAAACACGGGCTATCAAGTATTACGTTCTGCCCAAGGGATAAATGAAAGTCCACCAACGAAAAATCAATATTATATGATATTTTCCCAGCTAATTTCCCATCCATATTAATTTCCTCCATAGAATTCAATAATGCAGTTTTTACGATATCGTGATCAACGATGATACAACCTGTTCTTTTGGCAATTTCACGTGCTAATGTGGATTTTCCAGAGCCAGGAACACCAGACATTTGAATGAAAAACAATGTTCGTATACCCCATTTACATTTGATTTTTTCGGCTTTCCACACTTTTCTGAGTACTAAAATAACAAGGTTTTTCAAATACTAAGGTTATTTATTGGATTCATATTTGTTGCTTCCAGGCAATTTCTTGATTTCATTCCATTCTTCTATCGCTTTTTCACGACTGATTCCTTGATTTTTAGGGTCTGCAAAAAAGTCGCGAATGAATTGGTTATATTCGAATTGAGGTGCAATTTTTTTCTTGTACGAAGGGTTTTTCTTGAGTTCCTCTTCCTCATACCAAGCATTTACAACATGACGATAAGTCTTTCCAACGTTATTTTTAAAGTAGTTTTGAATATAAGTAGAAAAGTGGAATTTAGGGATTACTGTCTTAAAGAACGCTCTTACATCTTGACTACAACGATGGTTTTCTGTAATAACTGTATTCAAACTTAAATCTATTTGTGGTTCTACGTTCTTATTTACACTTGATTTTCTGATAGACTTTTTTATTTCCCCCGTCAGAAGAAATGTTTCGATTCTAACAAAAATTTCTATTTTAGAGCCAGAAGTACTTATTCCATTTTCTTTACAAAATGATTGTAATTCCTCTTTTAACCAATAGTAATCTCTAAAACTTTCTATACTAATATCTTTTGTTAAATTAGGTCTCACAAAACACACCCCCGTTTACAACTTTTTCCATTGTAGAACAAACGTTTATTTTTATCAAATCAATTAATTTCACAACCAACAAATAGCAAATAAATATTGCCGTTTCTTCATTTGTAAAACAAAGAAATATTTCAACCTAGGAAGTAATTTTTATTTTCCAGGAAATAATTTAGAATTTTCAAATAATTGAATGTTTCTTGTGTTTGTTCACCATTTGGAACACGCTAAAATTATTGAGTGAATAGTAAATAAAAATAGCCTTCAAAATCAATACCATCAATTTGTACTTTTGATCAGTTACATCTATTTTAAAGAATAGGAAATTGTTTGAAAACATAAATGCAAGTACCCCTTTTTACTCCATTTTTCAAAATTGTACATTATGTATCGAAAATATCGTTTTCTAAGTTACAATTAAGTAGATTTAAACATTTCTCCTTATATACCATTTATTACCGTTTAATTAACCATTTTAACCACTTACATACAAAAACCATTGAGGTTTTATATTCGATGATAAACTCAACGTAAGAAAGGAGCTCCATATGAAAGTCCATTTGCATATCGAAAACGAGCGCCAAGAAATCGAAGTGCATATCCATGCACCACTATATGATGACAATGTGAAACAGCTCATGAAAAAAATAAACAATACACAACTGGAAAATCTTATTGGTTACTTGAATACAGATATCCATCTACTCAAACCGCAAGAAATTTTCACGATTTTTACTGAAGATGGCAAAGTCTACCTTCAAACAGATGAAGAAGAGTTTGAGGCAAAAAATAAATTATATGAATTAGAGGAACGCTTCAGCTCAGCCTTTATACGTGTCAACAAATCGATGCTCGTCAATCTCAATAAAATCGTTTCCATTCAATCGAAAGTGCTTGGCAACCCACAAATAGTGTTATCAAACGAAGCGACAGTACCTGTAAGTCGAAATTATTTTAAATTACTTAAAGAAGCACTTGGATTAGGGAGGGAAAAGTAGATGAGAAACTTTTTAATTAGCTGTTTCGTAAGTGTTTTCACATCCTATTTCACCATTGCATTAATTTCTTTTAGAGAGCCCACTGCATTATGGGCTGGTGATGAACTAATAGAGGAATTTTTATTAGCACTAGCTTTAGGTCTCATGATTGGCTGCGCAAACAATATATTTAAGTTAAATCAATGGCCTTACATTGCTGTTTTAGCCGTTCACTATATTATCGTTGTTTCATCTGCTTTCACAATCGGCATTTTTGGCAGTTGGTTTTCAATGGAACAACCGATGACCATTGTTGCATTATTCATTCGAATTACTATCATTTATATCATTGTATGGCTATTTATTTTAATGACACAAAAAAAAGACATTAAACGTATGAATGAAATCTTACAAGAAAGTCGAGGCGAGCAAGAATGACTTATGCGATTAAAGTTCAAGACTTAAAAAAGCAGTACGGTAATGTTACAGCTGTAAAGGGAATCAGTTTTTCAGTAAAAAAGGGATCATTTTTTGCATTTTTAGGAAGCAATGGTGCCGGTAAGTCGACAACGATTGAAATACTATGCACGTTACTTGAAAAAACGAGTGGTGATGTAGTGATCAATGGACACACACTAGGTACGGTTAATCACAACCAATCTATACGCCAATCAATTGGTATCGTTTTTCAACAGAGTTTACTAGACCCACTGCTCACGGTTAAAGAAAATATTATCCATCGCGGGCGTTTTTATAATATGCCAAAAGCTCAACTAAAGGAAAATTATGAATTTGTCTATAAATATTTACAATTAGAAGACATAGAATCAAAGAAATACGGCCAGTTATCAGGTGGGCAAAGACGTCGTGCGGATATTGCCCGTGCAATCATCCATAAACCAAACGTATTATTTTTAGACGAACCCACAACAGGACTTGATCCACATACGCGAAGGTTCGTATGGGAAACGATTGAACGACTAAGACAAGAATCAAATATGACGATTTTTTTAACGACGCACTATATGGAAGAAGCGGCAAATGCTGACCAAATTGTCATCATTAAAAGAGGAGAGATTGTCGCACAAGGTACACCAAACGAATTAAAAGAACAATATGCATCTGACCAACTTATTATTGCACTAAAAAGTGATGTCCGTGTACATGAAATCACTGCACTCATTGACTTAGACATGGCTTTAGCTGGCGATGTATACAAAGTGAAGCTACCTTCTACGATGGATGCGATTCCAATTATTCAAAGAATTTCCCCGTTTATTACATCGTTTGAAGTCGTGAAAGGCTCTATTGATCAAGTTTTCATTCAAATAAACGAAGAAAAGTAGGTGTTCCTCATGTTATGGAGTTTAGTAAGTCGAAATAATAAAGTGTTTCTACGTGATAAAGTACTCGTCTTTTTTTCACTTTTATCGGTACTTATCCTAATCGGTGTTTACGTAATTTTCTTACAAAAGCTACAAGTTAGTTCGATTGAACAATATGTCCCTATCTCACCAGCAATTGAAGTAATGGTAAGTGAATGGATGGTCGCTGGATTATTATCAATTATCGCGATGACCACGACTTTAGCGACGTTCGGAATCTATATCAAGGACATCGAATCAAAAATTACCGCAGATTTTTTAGTAACGGATGCATCGCGCTTCAAAATTCAACTAAGTTATGTTATTAGTTCGTTTATTATCGGTTTTATCATGACCTTTATTGGCTTTATTTGCTGTGAAATATTTATCGTCTCTATTGGCGGTGAATTCCTTTCTATAATTGCGCTGATGAAAGTGATTGGTATATTAATTTTGGCTGTGATGATGAGTAGTATGATCAATTTATTTATTGTGTTATTTGTGAACACTGAAACGGCATTTTCTACAGTTAATACAATTATCGGAACAGTACTTGGATTTTTATGTGGCATTTATGTTCCTATGTCAGCTCTTCCGAACTATGTGCAATCAATCATCCACTTTTTTCCTGTCAGTCATATTACAGTTCTTTTAAGAAATACTTTTATGACGGATTCTTTTGATAAAGTATTTGGTGGAAATGTAGAATTTGCAGAAGATTATATGTTGAACTTTGGAGTTGTATATAAGATAAACGGCTCGATTATTTCAGGGACAACGAGCATTCTTTTTATAGTCGGTACAATCATCTTGTTAGGCTTTTTATCTGCAATTGTCTTTTTGAAAAAGCATAAATAAAACGAAAGTATAAATTAATGATGTTACAGCATTTATCCAAATAGCAAACAAACTTCAATAAATTAAAGAAGTATGTGGATATTTAAAAACAAGAAAAAAACGAATTTCATCATTCATGATTGAAATTCGTTTTTTTCATTATACTAGACAACACATTAGCTTTATATTCTTACATATTGTGCAACTTTATTCCGCCCTGCTTGCTTTGCCCCAATATAGAGAGCACGATCGGCATTGCGTAATAGTCCTTTCGTTTCCTCGGTATCATCCGGGGCATGGGAAACTCCAATACTTACCGTCAAAAATATAATTTCTTCACGAGGAGCTTCCGCCAAATCTGTTTCAATTAAGAATGGTGTATTTTCTACTTTTTGGCGTATTCTCTCACCTAACTCTGTTGCATCACTTTTACTTAGATGAGGGACAAGCATAACAAACTCTTCTCCCCCATAACGTGCTAAAATGGCACCATCTGGGACGAGACTTTCTAACATTTTAGCAAAATCTTTTAACACGATATTTCCTGCATGATGTCCAAACGTATCATTTATTCGTTTAAAATGGTCAATATCCATCATTAATAAAGAATACTGTAGATGCGGATTGGCTTCCATACGTTCTTGCTCCATCGCTAACATTTTATCCAAATAACGATAATTATAAAGACCTGTCAGTGCACACGATTCGCTTTTCTCAACTGCTGCATTTAAATATTTAGCTTTTTCAAGAGACACAGCAAAATAGGTCGACAATAAATGAACGATATCCATTTGGTACTTTTCAAACGCATTTTTCTTACGAGCCGCTAAAATGACCATCCCTTCTGTGCGTTGATTGCGGTGAATAGGAACAATCATGACACTATTCATATCAGGAGACAGGAAGTCAGGTGCTTCTTTTACCCATTCTTTGGCATTTCCATAAATTCGTTTCTCTTCTGTTTGAAAGCAACAATGAATAAAGGATTTTCGAATCGACTCTGACTCCGCTTGGACATCGATATCTATCCCATCCACTCGAGCACGCAGAATAACATATTTCCCTAGAATATGATCTACAATATACATATCATCATGAGCAAAAAGTTGACTTACGCGGTTCATAAATAAATCTATGATTTGCTGAGCACTTAAACGATCTGCCAACTCATGCCCGAAATTACTCGCTTTACTTAATGAATAATTAACACGTTCTGATATATTATAAATTTTCACAACATATGTTATCGCAAAGAACGGAATTCCAAGCAAGAAGATTGCAGCTACTCCCAATTCTTTAATCATAATTACTAAAGAAATGGCAAAAGGTATAGTAATCGCTATACTGCTATAATCCCATTTAATATCCTCACTAAAAAACTTCTCTTCGATTCCGACTAATCGGTCACGTAAATACAAAATCAAATGATTCATAAATAAGTGGATGATAACGAATAAAGACCCATAAATGAGTAAATACATTAGATTCGCATTACCAACTTCAAAACCTAATAAATGTACCGCCCCTGCAGCAACGAAAGATGTATACATAAACATCCAGGAAATAAATAAGATTCGATAAAACATATCTGGGCGATTTCTCATTTGATAAATAATCGGCAAAATACTCAGTTGAACAGCAATCATTTCAGCACCAACACCATATAACAAAAAGGCAGCTAATGTTGCCCATTGCGAAAGTACAATCGTCGTATTGCCGACTTGGAATGGAATAGCAGTTGTAATGATTGCAAAAATACTCAAATATAAAAAAATTGTCCAGTCGATTGGTTGGCTCGGAAATAAGAAATACAATACATACATAAGTGGCAACCCTGTAAAAATCCACAGCAACAGAATATTACGCTTTGTTTTCTGATTAAAATCCATATTATCCCTCATTCTTTTGATTGAAATATCTGATAATTAAGTATAGCATTTCTACCTAGTATTGTATCTGTCTTTATTACCATTTAATAACTTATAATATTCTAAAAATTACAATATTATTAGTTCATTTTAACTAAAGTTTGTGTAATACAAGTAAAAATCAAGGGATAATTTATCGAATTTCAAATTCTTCTTCTCGTATTCTTTGTTATTATAAAGTTATGTATTCTACTAATTGCACAAGAGAAAAAGCATCAAAATCCTTAATTTAAATGGGATTTTGCTGCTCTAGAGGCTTAATTTATAGCTTGAAGAGTTTGGGTGAAATAGGAGCCGTACACATCGCTCTTCTATTTTTTCCAATACTCAATAAGATTTTCTGTCATCACTTTAAGGCTGTATAGATAAACGTTGTAATACTATCAACAAGTCCTTCTGCCAGTGGAAGTGATGGATCGGTATACGTCGCCACATTACCTGCTTGATCAGTCGGAGAATCTTTTAACACATGATTCATTTTATCGAAGTACACGATTTTAGCAGTCGGCTTTGCTGTACTTAAGCGTTGTGAATCCGTCATTTTTACTTGTAAGTCATTTTTTCCTTGGACAATAAGTGTTGGCACATCGAGCTTTTTCAGTACTTCGGCTGGATCGTACTGCAACCAAGAAATCATATATGGTTGAACAGATGGTCTGAATACAGAATATAAGCTTTCAGGGACATCCGCTACAAGCTCCCCTTTTTTCAACGACGCTAATATATCTTTACTCTTCTTCAGTAAATCCTCTGGTAGCTGAGCTGTTAATTGTTCAACGAGTACTTCTTCAATTGGTCGACCTGCGCCAGCAATTGAAACGATAGAATCCACTTTTTTTGAAGTAGCAGCGACCATACCAACTAAGGAACCTTCGCTATGTCCGATGATATGAACAGTTGAAAAGCGTGCATCACTATTTACTGCCTTCACAATACTTTCTGCATCTTTTGCAAAATCATTAAATGTCAAATCCTCTTCTTTAGCAATAAGGCTCATATTATCACCAACACCGCGTTTATCATAGCGAATAGAAGCAATGCCTTTTGCTGCCAAATCTTCCGCTAACATCTTCAAACTATTGTTGTCACCAAGAACCGTATTGCCATCTTTCGTTGTAGCTCCTGAACCTGCAATGATAATCGCAACTGGGACAGGTGCGTTTGCTTTAACAGTCGGCATTTGAAGTGCTACTTTTAACTGTCCGCCTGTAACAGGGATTGTTAATTCCTCATACGCTACGTTTGATTCTTCAGGTTCCTCATATGGTGTTAATGTAAGTGGAAGCGTCATACCATTTTGCGTGAAAGTCGCTGTAATTTTTTCTTTCTCTACTGTTCCTTCAATAACCATACTTGACCCTGCAATCTCAATATCTACGCGAATTTTATTACCTGTAACCGTAACAGATTTAACAGGGAAATCCTTTACTCCTTGAGCTGGTACAGAAAATGTGCCTGTACCATTTTCAGATATGTTTAGTTGAACTGCTAAAGGGCTTTGTGGAATATCAATTTGACCACTCCACTGACCGATATGTTGTGTCAATGGTTGTTCCCCCTCGATATGGATTAATCGATATAAAAGCAAAGCATACTGACCTCTTGTTAATTTTTCATTTGGTTGAAAAAGGCCATTATCTGTTATGGTTGTAATCCCATTTCCGGCAAGCCTTTGAATGTATTCATTGCTCCAATGTGTTAATGGTACATCTTGCAATGGAAATTGTTTACCAGCCTTCAAATCAAACGCTAAGGCTAGTATTTTCGCTGCTTGAGCACGTGTAATAGCTTCATTCGGATTGAAGTTTTTGTTTTGATCACCATCAATAATGCCTGCACGATATGCTTTTTGGATTGCGTCAAAGTATGGATGCGTAGTCGGTATATCTGTAAATGATTTCGACTCACGAACCGGCTTTAAGTCTACTAGTTTATTGATAATTGAAATAACATGCTGTCTAGCAATGGTTTCCGAAGGACGGAATGTTTGGTCATCGTACCCACCAATAATATTTTCCGCCTGTAAAAAAGCAACTGCCTCTGCATAAGGACTTGTCGAAGTAATATCTTTAAATGGTGTCTCTGCGTTTACTGGTAAAACAACAGCAGGAATAGCAACTGCAGATGCCAAAATAGATGTAAATATTTTTTTCTTCATTTATTATCCCCCTATTCTTGTTAGTTTTTGAAATGAGTAATGAAGCGTTTTTATATAATTAACCTTCTAATATCACTCATTTCCCTGCTATCCGAACAGATAGCCCCATTGCCATTATACCAAATTTGGATATTACTGTATTTTCCTAAAGGCTATTATCCAGAATAATTAATTAACTTTGCGTCTGCTGCAAATATACTTCTTCAAACGGCTGGATGATGACAAAACCTTCTCCTTCAAATCGCATTTGAATGGATTCACCGCTTCCTCTACCAAAGAAAGTTTTCAGTGAAATATCCGTTTGAAATTCTGGTCGAAGGTTTCCTGACCATGCTACGGTTGCATTTGGATCTGTTATAACGGGATTTCCAGGGGTAACACGTAATGTTAGTGGTTCATAATGCGCCGTAATCGCAACTAATCCCGTTCCTTCACAGCGAACATTAAACAAACCACCTGCAAGCATCCCCGCTACTTTTCTCATTAACTTAATCTCGTGGTTAATAGACGGTTCAAATGCAAGCAAATCATTACCATTGACATAGATTGCTTCATTCTGTAAATGAAGGATAATAATTTTTTTACCGCTGTCTGCAAGATATAATTTTCCTTTCCCATTTGCTTTCATAAGGGAAGTTCCTTCACCGGTGAATGCTTTTTTAAACATCGTACCAATGCCATGTTCTAAAATGCCCTCTCGCTCAAACTTAATTTTGCCGTTGTATGCAACCATTGAACCTGCCTTCGCCCAAACGAGTCCGCCAAGATTCACCTCTAACATACGTGAGGTTTCCAATTCAAAAAAGCCTTCTCCCTTATCTACTTGCTCGGTATTTTTTATGAATTCTGTAATCGAGTATTTATTCATAACACACCACCTCCTTTTACTAACATATTACCAAGGATATGGATTTACAATTAAAAAATAAAAAAGGCTACCTAAACAATCATTAGTGATTATTTAGGTAGCCTCACATTTGGACATTCCTCTTAATTCTAGAAAACATCAAAAAACGGATTTGGAACCTGTTATCCAAATCCGTTTTTGTCAGGACTTATTAGAAGTCCTTGTACTCGGCAAGTATATTATTTGAAAAAAATTATTCTGTTACTGTATTTTCTTCATCTTCCAAATCATCTGGGAATATAAATGAGTCGTACTCTTCACCTGTCGCTTCATCAATCATGTTCATCGTTAACTTCAAATCGTCTGATTTTCCATCTAATCCGTTATAATACGTACTTGAAATCGCTAATGAAAATATGGCAAATCCGTCCATACTGTTATTGAATGCATTTTGATCTACCGTAATATCATATTCGGTAAAATCTTTATTATATGAAATTTCCTTAATAGAAGAATATTCATCTGAATTCACAATTTCAGCAATGCTATCTACAATGCTTTGTTTCGCATCTTTCATCATCTTTTTATGTTCAGATTTTGACATTTTGTAATAAACTGTGCCATCTTCATTCACTTTAACTTCTTTTACGCCTTTTTCTTTAGCATTTGCAATGATTTCATCTTCTGTTTGCCCTTCAAATAAATCTGCAGGCAATGTTAATTCGACATCAAGAAGCCCTTTATCTACAGCAATCTCTTGCTCAGAATCCCCTTTTTTTGTAGCTGCTTCATCATCGCCACATGCAGCTAACATCGCAACTGTAAGGCTTAATCCAATAAATAATTTTTTCACTTTTAATCCTCCGTTTACCAAGTAAATCCGTAACTTTTCACTTCAATATTTTTTACCTTTGTACCAATGTTTTCTGGCAAACTTGGATAACTTAAGTCAAAACCAGCATCCCCATTAGGTGCTAGCCCTACATCAACACTTCCTGTCAATGCCCCAATAACTTTGTCAGAAGCATCATATAAAATCGCCGCAATACGAACATCATCTTGTTTAATATTTGTAGGATTTTTTACCATGCCAGTTACACTATAATCGTATTCACCTTGAACACCTTTTACATTACTAACTTCCATTAAGTTAGAATCTGCATCAGTCGGTTCAAAATTAAAGTTATACGTCGTTTCTAAAAAATTGTCCGTTGTTGTTTCACCATCTAACACTGTACCCTCACCAACAATCGCTGTTTCACCTGGTTGCACAACTGTAGGAACAGCATAAATCATTGAAGATGTACCCATAATCGAATCATCTTTTGCTTTAAAGTTCATTTGTGTTTCGCCAATTTCAACTGCCACATCACCAGTATTTTTATAGATTGCTGCAGAATTCACCCAAACGCTATTAATGCTATCAACCCATACCGTAGATCCTGAATTTACAATTTCTAAAGAAGCATTTTGTTCTTTTTCTGTTTGTTGTTTGCTCTGTTCTTCGTCATTCGAAGTTGGAGTTGATTGTGAAATCGTTTGCTTCGAATCACACGCAGCTAACGATAATAAGAGCACCATAAATAGCATTGATGTAAATATTTTTTTCAAATAAATCTCCCTCTCTACCAATAATATTACTAAAAAGTATTTTAAACCTTTTTTATATAATAACATTCTATTAGCAGAAATACTTACAAATCACTAAATGCTTATATTTCCCATCATCGTTGTTCCCATTATCGTACCCGCATCTTCTACCTTGCCATTTCGATAAGTGGTTCTCCCTTTCTGCAATCACTATCCAAACTAGAATTATCTTAATCTTTTACGGCGAAGTCCTAAAAGCATTCGTTGTCTTTAAAGAATGCAAACAGTTAGACGTCGAAGGCATTTTCAATTATGTCATTAAAAATATCGCTAAATACAAATGCCCAGCAGAAATTGAAGTGCTCGATGCCTTACCGCACAACGACTCTGGTAAAGTGTTAAAGCATACGTTAAAGCCATTGAAAGTGCTATAGCATGACGAAAAAGAAATGATTGAAAAAGTAAAACCGACATCGTTGTTTCAATTGCAACGATGCCGGTTTATTTTATTAAAACATTTAGCTCCATACTCCAAATGTATAGTTATTGCTTTAATTTAAAATACCAAGTTAAATGGCGCTGGTAAAGCAAAAAGTGTTGCATATAAAACAACAAAAATTGCTCCTGTGTTCCCAGATTTGGGATTATAGTTTTCCTTGTATAGGACATTTTGTAGATATAGAGAGGAATACTGATGATGTTATAGGGAAAATAAAATATCCTTACAAAGATAGAATTGTTAAAAGTGAAACTCATTAAAAAAGAAAAAGTGCTAAAACCCTTGATTTGATAAGGATTTTGGCACTCAGTGAAAACTCTTTATAAGTAGTATTTTGCTTAGATTTCATTCAATACATAGTGCATCACTTGTTCACTACTCTCCATAGAAAGTGCAATTTTAGCCAGTTCTTTCATTTCACTTTGCTTAAGTTGATTAATTTGATCTCTTGCCTTTAACGTTGAAGACACACTCATTGAAAATTCATCTAATCCTAGACCAATCAATAGTGGAATTGCAATCGCATCTCCTGCCATTTCACCACACATACCAACCCATTTTCCTTGTACATGTGCAGCATCTATGACCATTTTTATAAGTCGTAAAATGGCAGGATTGTATGGCTGATAAAGGTATGATACATGTTCATTCATTCTGTCTGCAGCAAATGTATATTGAATAAGATCGTTTGTTCCAATACTAAAAAAGTCTACTTCTTTTGCAAACTGATTTGCCAGTATGGCAGTGGAAGGAATCTCAACCATGATTCCAATTTCAAATGTTCCTGCCACTGGAATCCCATGCTCTTGGAGTTTCTTCTTTTCCTCCAGTAATAATTGCTTTGCCTCTCTAAATTCCTCTATAGTAGCAATCATCGGAAACATGATCTTGAGGTTCCCAAAACAACTTGCTCTTAATAACGCTCTTAACTGCGTTCGAAATAAGTCTTGTTGTTGTAAACAGAGACGAATTGCACGTAAACCAAGGAAGGGATTTAATTCTTCAGGAAGATGTAAATAAGGAAGTTGCTTGTCTCCCCCAATATCAAGGGTGCGGATGACGACTGGTTTACCCTCCATTTTTTCAAGTACGGTTTTATATGCCTCAAATTGCTCTTCCTCCGTTGGTAGTGAATCTCTCTCCATATACAAAAATTCTGTACGATAAAGACCGATTCCCTCCGCGCCATTCTCAAGTACTT
The DNA here is from genome assembly GCF_003073375.1 of Lysinibacillus sp. 2017. NCBI lineage: Bacteria > Bacillati > Bacillota > Bacilli > Caryophanales > Bacillaceae > Lysinibacillus > Lysinibacillus sp. 2017. Next base: position 1,478,713 of record NZ_CP029002.1, on the reverse strand, counting down.
GCATTACTTCCTGAGGCGTCCCAATATTTGCAGCAATCTCAATTCGAATTCCGTCTACTGTTATTGTTGGTTTATTTTTTAATCGTTCCAATGCTTTCATCTGTACCTCAAATTTAGCCTTTTTTTCTTTGTAATGGTCAATCAACTCTTGAGTAGGATTAATAAATATTTCTCCACTATCCCCATTAAGTATTATGAAATCTCCATTTTGAACGATTTTCGTAGCAGTTGTTGTACCTACAATTGCTGGAATCCCCATGGAACGTGCCATGATTGCAGAATGTGAGGTACGACCACCTAAATCAGTTATAAAACCTTTCGCAAATACAGGATTCAATTGTACTGTTTCAGAAGGTGCTAAATCCTTTGTGATAATGATTACTTCTTCAGTAATTAAATTGATATTTGGTATTTCTACATGTAATAACTCTGCTAAAACTTGTTTTGTTACGTCCTTAATGTCTGCTACGCGTTCACGCAAATACTCGTCATCAAGTTGTTCAAATATTTCAATCAATGACAAGGAAGTTTCTTGCAATGCAAATTCAGCATTTACACCTGCATTCACTTGATTTTCAACTGTTTCGATTATTTCTGGGTCACTTAATACAAGTAAATGGGCATCAAAAATAGCAGCATTTACTTCGCCTAGCTCCGTCTCTGTTCGATCTCGAATGATTTGTAATTGTTGTTTGACTGTATTTACAGCAGCATGAAATCGAGCAATTTCATTATTAGGATTTAGAATGGACTTTTTTGTAACTGAGAGTTCCGGCTCCACCAATAGGAATGCTCTTCCCATTGCAATTCCCCCTGAAGCAGCAATTCCTCTGAGCAACGTCATATTTCAACTAAACCTTCAGATTTTAAAAATTGGTCTAGTTCTTGTAGTACTTCTTCCTCATCTTCTCCATCAATATAAATAGAAAAAGATTGTCCTTTTCCAAGTCCTAAAGACATCACTCCAAGGATGGATTTTAAGTTCGCTTTTCGCTCATTCTTTTCTATTTGGATAGTAGAAGAAAATTTTGATGCTACTTTCACTAATCCCGCTGCAGGTCTTGCATGAATGCCTGTTTCAGTAATAATCACGTACGATTTTTTTTTCAAAAAAGTCATCTCCCTTTATAGAATTGGAACTATACTCTTGATAATGATTGTAAATCGCATTAAATAGCTCTGTTCCCGGCTTTAACGTAGTAAATTTTTCAATTGCATAGTGTATTCCTTTTAGTTGAATCGTTTCTTGTAACTGCTTTGCCTCTAAATCTTCTAAGTAGTCATACTTTAAAGCAAATGCTATCCCCATAGCCAAATGGTTAGGAATCTCATCAAACAGCTCTACATATTTAGTAGCCGGACTTACGAGACGATCATTTGCCATCAGTTTACGTATGGGCGAACGGCCTACCCTTGTAGTGACGTCCGGTATATAGGGATTATGAAAACGATTTATGATTTTATCAACATATTCCTGATGTGCTAGTTCATTAAATCCATGTTTGGTTACGAGGTATTTACTTGTCTCTTGTAGCACATTCATCATTAATTTTTTAACGTTTTCGTTAGAGACTGCTTCATGTATTGGTAGAATCCCTTCTAAATAGCCTCCATAGGCAGCGATTGCATGTCCGGTATTCACTGTAAAGAGTTTTCTCTCAATATATGGTTCTAAGTTTTTCACATATGTAATTGCTTTTATAGGTGGAAGAGAACTATCCGTTTTTGTTTGTTCTACAATCCATTCATAAAATGGTTCAACGATAACTGCCAGTTGATCTTCATTTGATTGATTTGGGACGATACAATCTACCGCAGCATTTGGAAAGCTAAAATATTTATTAAATTGTGCTATTTCATCTGCAGTTAACTCTTTGTAGACACATTCCTTAAGATAGGAGCTTCCATCAATCATATTTTCACAAGCAATAATGGTCAATGAAGGTTGCGACTGTTTGAGGCGTTTTTTTAACCCTTGCACTAATAATTTTGCAACATGCGGAAGAATATTGGGTCCAACAGCCGTACTGACAATTTCTGCTTTAGCAATTGCCTCTATGACTAAATCTGGATGTGTTGAACTATTAATGGCATGGACATCCTTAACTAAAAATTGTTCATGCAGATCATTAGCATACTCAACAATGTATTGCTTTTTATCATTTAACAAATGAACCAATTTATCATTAACATCTATAAAACAAGTTTTAAAACCCGACTGGTACAATAAATACCCTATAAATCCTCGGCCAATGTTTCCAGCACCAAAATGGACCGCATCCATTTAAACAACGTCCTTAAAATATGCGAACACATCCATTGCTGAAGTTGTATTGACAATTTTATGGACATTCTCAATATCTGATACAACAATTGCAATATTAGATAAGATATCTATATGCTCATCACCTTTACCTGCAATGCCAAAAATCAACTTCACTATACTTCCATCCCCAAAATCTACGCCATTGGGTATTTGAATGATGACAATTCCAGATTCTAAAATCTCCCTTTTTCCTTCATCTGTCCCATGAGGAATAGCAACAAGATTCCCCATATAGGTTGAGGTCAACTCTTCACGCTCTAACATTTTTTCTATATAGGTTTGTTGAACATAGCCACGGTCCACAAGTAATTTTCCTGTTAAACGGATTGCCTCTTCTTTTGTTTTCATCACCTGGTTCAATAAAATATTTTCCAGCGATAAAATCGGCAGTGTCAATACAACGACTCCTTCATCCTTTTTTAAACAGCGCCTTATTGATCAAAACTCGGCCATATTTTGCCTAGGCCGAGTTTTAGTGTTTTAGTGTTTTAATTTTCCTTTAACTTTTCAATCAGTTCATCATATGCAGGACTATTTAAAAAATTATCCACAGAAATATGATGAGCATTTGGCAATTTTTCTTTTGCTCTTGGGGTTAAATCTTGGTGTGTAATCACAATTTCCGAATCTTCTGGCAAACTACTAATTGAAGTATTTATCACATTCACGTCAAGATTAGCTTTTTTTATTTTATTTCTTAAAATGGAAGCCCCCATTGCACTTGATCCCATCCCTGCATCACATGCAAAGGTAATATTTTTAATTCCAGTGAATTTCGTAGCTGATTGGTCAAGAAGCTCAGCTGCTCTGCTTTCTTTACCCTTTAGGGAAGAAGCTTTTTCTGTTGCGACTTCTAACGCATCTTCTTCCGTTTCTTTAGATGTTTTTAAGATAAGAGCAGCTATGAGGAAGGAGACAACCGCTGCAATTACTACACCTAAAATAATCCCGACATAACCGCCTTTTGGTGTTAACGCTAATACTGCAAAAATACTACCTGGAGACGGCGCTGCAACTAAACCTGCGTTAAATAATTGCAACGTAAATACCCCTGATGCTCCTCCAGCAATTGCAGCTATGATAAGCATGGGCTTCATTAGAATATACGGGAAATAGATTTCATGTATCCCACCAAAGAAATGGATAATCCCTGCACCTGAAGCCGTTTGTTTTGCTATTCCTTTTCCGAAAAACATAAATGCTAGTAAAATTCCGAGACCAGGTCCTGGATTGGCTTCGAGTAAAAATAGGACGGATTTTCCTGCATCGGCTGCTTGATCAATTGCGATAGGACCTAAAATTCCATGGTTAATGGCATTGTTTAAAAACAGAACTTTTGCTGGCTCTATGAATATGCTTGCGAATGGTAATAGATTTGCATCGACAATGATTTCCACACCCGCAGCAAGTAAGTCACTTAATGATTCTACTAAGGGGCCAATCACTTTGAATGCCACTAAAGTGAAAGCGCCACCAATTATTCCAGCAGAAAAGTTATTCACAAGCATTTCAAAGCCGGACTTAATTTTCCCTTCAATTGCATCATCAAACTTTTTAATAACCCATCCACCTAGTGGACCTACAATCATTGCTCCAAGGAACATCGGTATATCGGAACCAACGATCACACCCATTGTTATCGTTGCACCAACAACCCCTCCTCGAATACCATAAACAAGGCGCCCACCAGTAAACCCTATTAAAATAGGCAATAAATAATTGATCATTGGTCCAACTAATTCTGCTAAACTTTCATTTGGAATCCAACCAGTCGGAATAAATAATGCCGTTATAAGACCCCATGCTATGAAAGCACCAATATTCGGCATAATCATGCCACTTAAAAAACTTCCGAATTTCTGTATTTTGGTTTTATAATCCCTTTTTGCATTTCCTCCCATTTCCCAGAACCTCCTCCGTAATATTTGTAAAATTACTCACATTACTGACTCACGTCCATTCGAAATATGTATATGAACTAAAAATATAAAATATCTGCACTTTTTATAATTAATCGTTCAATTAAATAAATACGGAAAGTGTCCATCGTATTGAAGAACACCAGCTAAAAGTAGATAAAAACAAAGCCCCGAAAACGTTTTACTCATCGTAAAGTTTTCGGGGCTTCTTATTTTCGAGGTGGGTTTTGTTCCAGCCTCTTATTTTATAGTGATTGCATCATGATTAGCAATCACGATTTACAATTTATAGATGCAGCTTGCTGTCGTACCGTCTTAACGATTCTATACCAACTGTAGTTCCTTAAATTTAACTACTAATTCATTTGTATAAATCGTCATCTCTTCTTCTGTAGGAACAGCTTTTATTAATTGTTGCGGTGTATATACGGTTCCCCCCTTAATTATTTGATTAATATCCGTTGTGTGTTCTATATTTTCTACGGGATTGCGGTTTAAAATGAGGATATCTGCCAAATAGTTTTCTTTAAGCATTCCTAAATTATCGATATTCAATGCTTTCGCGGCACTCATCGTTGCTTGTTGAATTGCTTCAGTCTCTGTGAAACCTGCTTCGACAAATAATTGAAGTTCACGATGCAACGCCATACCTGGATAAGTGTAAATACCTGCGGGTGTGTCCGTTCCTGGTACAACTACCCCGCCCATTTTAAAATACGTATAGGCGATTTTTTGAATCGTTTTAACCTGTCTTCCAAAATACTTTTGCCCACTTTTTTGTTGTGCAGCTGGCTCCCAATGCTGAAATAAGTGTGTACTATTTTCAATATGTTGAATAATTGGGTGTTTAAATGTCCAATAATTTTCTGCTAATCGCATTTGATCATACAGTACAAGTGTTGGACATAGTTTTGTTCCCTTCTGCAATAACAGTTCACATAGCTCCTGAATTTTTTGCTCATTTGGATTGTCCCACGGAATTTGATTCCAAATATCCTCCGATGCATCCATTGTCCATTGTGGATACATCGCTTGAATCATTCCCGAGCAATGCTCTAGCCAATCAATCCCAAAGTTCGCCGCGTCTATTGCATTTACCTTTTTCGAATGTAGGATGTCACAGCTTACTTCTTTACCAAATTTTTTTGCCTCATCAACGACAACTTTCATAAACTCAGGTTCTAACCAACCATAAATTTTTATAAAATCCGTTCCAAGAGCGACTTGTCTTTGCACTTCTTTTCTTGCAGCATCTTCATCACTCACATTGAGATTGTACGGGCTATCTTCTCCCCAAAGTCCTGGAGGTCCGTCAATCATTCGATCGGCTGAAATGACACGAGGTTCACTCGAATTCGATGGTGCTATCATAAATGGTTGTAATTCAATCACACTTCCTGCAGTATTTCTTATAGTCGTTATACCAGCAGCAGTAAAATAATGAGCAAAGTGTTTTTTTATATGAACGTGCATGTCGATTAAACCTGGGATCAGCCATTTGTTCTCACAATTGATTATTGTAGATTCGTCTTCACATACATTTGTGGAAATTTATACAATACGATCATCTTTAATTAAAATATCTTTTTTCTCAAAAATACCTGCTTCTACATTTAACACAAAACCATTTTTCAACACCAACATAAAATCACCCCAAATAGTTTTAATATATTGAAAATTTTAATACAATTTAAATATTTTGTAAATTATAAAAATTTGATATACTAAAAATGAGGTGACACACATGAATTCATTAGGTGAAAAAATCAAAAAAAGAAGAAAAGATATGAAGCTAACATTAAAACAATTAGCTGGTACTGATTTTTCTTATAGCCTTTTAAGTCAAATTGAAAATGATAAAGCAAACCCTTCGATGGAAACATTACATAAACTTGCAAAAAAATTAGAAATACCAATTAGTGATTTACTCAATCCTGTAGTGACAATCGATTATAAAAGTTTACTAAGCACATGCGAAAAAAATTTATTTAGGTATTATGATCGTGACCCACAAATAGATCAAGAAATTATCAAAAGTATTGAAGAAGTACTAGATCATTTAACTTATTCACACTACGAAGAAGTACGGCTCATTGAAATATATTGCATGTGTAGCTATTACGTAACTGAAGAAATTCACATCGAGTTTTTCGAAAAAGTACTGCACTATTATCAACAAACTGGCGCATTAAATCAGTTTTTCAAAACAAAATTATTTATAATCAATGCCAATTTTTCGGTTAAAAATTATGACGAATGTTCGAACCAGATAGATTATTTACTTGGGCGTATTGAGAAAGAAGAATATTTAATCGAAAAACCGGTCATTTTGCGTTGTTATTATACGAAGAGTTTAATTGCTGGAGCTAAAGGTAACTATTTGGAGGCAATGGATTTTATCGAGCGTTGCTTTGATCTGGCTGAAAGTACATCACTCTATTCACAGCATAGTGCATATTTACAATATGCAGTCATGCTAACAATCCAGTTGGATGATAATTTAAAAGCAAGAAAATATATAGAAAAATTTCGAAACTATGTGCAATTTACTGAAAACATGTACGAAACGGCGCACTTTCAATATTCGTATTATCATGTTGAAAACCGATTCAATGCAGATGCACAATTAGCTGCTGAGATTAATGATTTTATAATAGAATTCCCAAAAACAACGGATTGTACATTATCACCAATTTATAATCATGAATTAGCATACGCACATTGGAAAAATAGGAACTATCAACTCGTGATTGATGCATTAAAGGATTACGAAGTCCCTTCCTATATTAATCATCCATTAGACCGCGCTGCTTGTATAGAAGCATTAGCTATTCGTGCATATTGCCTTGATAAATTAGGCAATCGAGAAAAAGGTGTCGAATTAATTGTTCAGCAATATCAGCTTTTAAACGATTATCCAGACTCAACCTATAAAAATTCAGTGACTAAGATTTACAGAGAACTATTAAATATAAAATAACAATAAAACACCCATTCAACGTGCGTAACCCGTTCAGTTCAGTGGTACAAACATTTGAAATAGCATTCGAAATAGCAAAGTTGACAAGGGAATTATCATTGCCATTGACATAATAATTAGCATGAATTATGACAAATAAAAGGACTTAGTTCATAACTAAGTCCTTTTATGATTACTATTCGGTATTCACTTTTAATAAAACTTCAAGTCTTGAACTCGGTTATTTACCCCAAGGCTGTTCACCATATCTTTTAAGCATCACTACTTCACCATCATTATTAATCAATTGATTATAAGCATACTTGATTTTGTATTCGTTATATTTTTCTAAGTCTATTTTTTCGTAAAAATCCTTCGATAAAGATAACTCACGTTCATCAATCAATAGATAGTGTTCACCATTTTTTTCCACAATATTTTGTTCATCAAGTTTATAGGTGCTTTCAATATGAACATTATTAACAGAATAAAAGCCTACTACGAACAACCCTACAAAAAGGAATAATAAAAGGGTTACAAATAACTTACTTTTACTCATATACTCCACCCATTTCTTTGTATTTTATACGAATTAATTAATACTAAAGTTTCAAAATTTACCCATTATATAAATAATCAAAATATAACATTTAATTTATATCATAAATATAACTTTTCCCATCTCCACGAGCCGTTACGAGCGGTCTTTCTAAAATGGATAATCTTCTACGCACCGTCTGAAAAAAAGCATTAATGGCATTATCATTAACTCTGATAAGTGCAGATGCAAGTTGGTATTTCGTTAAATCATTCAGGTCAGTTAATACATCCAGTTTTCGATACCCTCTGTCCTGTGATGGAATAGGATGGTCTATTCGATTTCTTAGGTGTTTAGTTTCGATTTAAAATTTCATTAATAAAAGTAGCATCATTAGTCGATTAAATTGATCAAGATCTTCGTTATTTAGATATGTAAGTACACCAAAATTAAACTATTTGCTCAAGTAGTAATCATCGCAATTCGCTGTTCATTTTTAAAATACAGACTTTCGTTATCTTTAAGTCGATAACTAGAAACTTCTATTAGTGTACTTATCCACTTATCGTAGGGCATTTTGTATGCTTGATGATTATAATGTGGGCAAAGACTTCCCTTTAGAATTCCAAGTCCTTCAAACTCTTCATTTTCACTAAAACAGCGTTCAAACCAACACATCGCACCCGCGCTAATTCCAGCTAGCACAACACCGTTCTCATATGCTTGTTTCAATACTTGGTCAAAGCCCGTTTCCCGCCATAGATTCAACATATATTTCGTATTACCCCCTCCAACATAAATGATATCTAGCTCATTTACGATGTTTTGGATATTTGGCAATTCAAAATCTTGGATTGTGATATGACTTGGTAGCTGGTGTTTAAACGCTTCATAAAATTTATCAATATAACCTTGTGCATCATTACTAGCCGTAGCAATAAAAGCAATTTTAACTGGTTTATCCCTTTTTACTAAATTTACGATATAGTCATCAATATAAGCATTTTTCTCTTCAGAAAATCCACCGCCTGATATAGTAACAATCTGTCTTTTCATGCAGTTCACCCTCTATTTGTTTTCTAAAAACTTAATCCATAACTAATTAAAAACAACGTCAATGCAATGATGCCGAATACATTGCCAATCTTAAAAAGATTTATTTGTTTTTCTGAATAGCTTGGTGGTTCCTTATATCGCCATCGATCAAATAGCAGCTGTGCTTCGACTGGCTCTTTAATAGACCAAATTAAAAATGCGTAAAATGGTAATGAGAAAAAATGGCTAATACTAAAAACATCGTGCTCCCTCCTGACATTGATCTTTTCATACATTTACGAAAGCAAGCGAGAAATAGTTTCAAATATTGTAAAACAAAAAACTTCTTTCACCTAAAAAGGATAAAAGAAGTTTTTGATGTTATTTTTCTTTTTTCACTATGTGCTGGAATTTTTGTAAAAGTCCGAAGCATGCTGGTAAAAGCATTGGCATGATAAAGATGCTGAGTAGAACAAGTCCAACCATTACGGTAATTGCTACTTGAATAAGCGTAATAATCCCAGAAGGAATTAATGCCGCAAACGTACCACCTAAAATAATGGCTGCCGATACAATGACTCCTCCCATTTCAGAAGCAGCAGGAATAATTTGATTGAGTCCGAGCTTTTTTGATTCGTTATAGCGCATCATGAAGAAAATACTATAATCGACTCCAAGTGTGATGAGCATAATCATCGAGAAGAACGGTACATTCCAGCTTAATGCTTCATGTCCTAAAAGATGTGTTGTAATTAGCTCTGTAATGCCAAGTGCGGCAAAATTCGTCAGCATTAACGCACCAATAATAACAAGCGTTTGGAAAGCTGAACGTGTAACCCATAATAATATAAGTGTAATACCGATCATCATCACAACAATACTACGAATAAAATCCGCTTGTGAAATCTGCTGCAAATCAACATTCGTCATCGTTTTACCCGATAAATACACTTCATCATCTGCAAGTGATGAGCTGGCCACGTAACCTTGTACTTTTTTATCGATGACTTTAACGATGTCCATCGCTTCTTCTGTATATGGATTGACGTCTAAAATAATCGTCATACTCGTCATATTATGTTCTTCATTCATATACGTAGCAAAACTTTCACTGAACTCTTCTCCTTCTAAAACTTCTTGTGGAATAAAGAATTCCGCTGATTCACTCGTATTTAAATCTTTTAAATAGCTATTCGCATCATCCAAGCCTGCATAAATCTCATCTAAGCCTTCAGTAGATTGTTTTAATCCTTTGCCTAGTTGGGCCATTTGATTTTGTAGCTCTTCTAAACTCGTTTTGAGCTGCTTCTGTCCGTCATTTACAGCCTGAAGTCCAGAAACGAAACTAGAAGATTCTTTTGCAATTTGTGTGGAACCGTTTTGTGCTTGTTGTAAGCCTTCAGTCAGTGTATTTGCACCATTCGTTAACTGACTCGCACCTTGCTCTATTTGTGTTACTGCATCATTCGCTTGTTGAAGTGCTGCATTTGCTTGCGTGAAGCCACTTGTTAACTGCGTGTATTGTGCTTTTGAAGAAGCAATTTGCTGTGACATATCTGTTAACTGTGTTTGTGCTTGAACAGCAATTTCTAGTGCTGTTTGAACTTCAGTTAAATCAGGATTTTCCGCTGCAGCTTTTTTCATCAGCTCTTCGATTTGTGCATAACCTTGTTTTGCAGAATTAATCGCAGTCTCAGTTCCATCAAACACAGAAGTAAACTGATTGAATCCATTTGAGAGTGTCGCATAATTGGTTGCTAATGTAGCAAGTCCATCTTTTAACGTACCTATTGAAGTCGTTAATTGTTGAAGGTTTTGCTGGATTTTCTTTGAACCATTTGTCCCATCTGCGATACCCGTAGATAACTTATTTAACGCATCTTGTAACTCCGTAGCACCATCTTGTAACGCATTGGTCCCACTAATTAACTGTGAAACACCTGATAAATCCTGTGGTTTTGTTACTTTTTCTTGAGCCTCTGATAAGCCGGAGTGAATTTGTTCAACACCGCCCTGTGCATCGCCAATGCCCTCTTTTAATTGACCTGATTGCTCACTAATATAAAGGTCTTCAATTCGTTTCCCCTCAGGACGTGTTACACTGTACACCTTTGATACACCATCAACTTGTTCAATGATACCAGCTAGTTTATCAATTTCAGCTAAACTTGCTTGCGTAGCTAGTGACTTGTCTGCCTTTATGGCTAATGATAAAGGTGAAGAAAAACCTGCATCATAGTGTTTTTCAATTAAGGATACTGCTTGCTTTGATTCATATTTGTCATCAATTTCAACTAAATCATTGTAATTTAGCTCGCTTGAATACAGCCAAATAAATGGTACTGTGACAAGTGCTACTACGATCAATGATAGCAATGGACGTAAAAATGAAAATTTACTAAAGGCTTTCCACATTTTATTGTCTTGGTGGCCTTTCACCTCTTTAATCGGCCAGAAAAGCTTGAAGCCGAACACCCCCATAAAAAATGGATTGAGTGTCATTAAAACAAGTAGTAATACAGCAACCCCAATTGAAACAGCCGCTGTTGCTTTATACATCGAGAACTCAGCTAAAAATAAAGCGATAAATCCTACTAAAACTGCAAGTCCACTAAAAATAACAGTTTTACCCGCAGTAGCATAGGTCGTTGAAATCGCCTTTATCACATGTCCCTGCTTCGCGAGTTCTTCTTTGAAACGTGTAAATAATAAAATATTGTAATCCGTTCCAATCCCAAATAACACAACGACTAAAAATACTTGTGTAAAATTCGAGAATGGCAAATCAGCATGTTCAACAAGTAATGCGACAATCGATAATGAAATGATATAGGCAATACCAACTGTAATTAGTGAAATTAACGGAACAATTGGTGAACGGAAAATAATGATTAAAATGACGATAATAAAGATGATTGCAATAATTTCCGTTTTCTTAACGCCTTCTTGTGTTGATTGTGAAAAATCAGACATAACTATATCACTACCAGTTAAATACGTATCCACCGTTAAATCCTCTATATACGGACGTAACTGCTCGGCCACTTCTTCTGCCGTATTCAACCCTTTTTGAATTGATACTTGTGCTAAAATTGTTGTACCGTCCTGAGAAACTAACTGCTCAGCAGCTTGCTCACTTTGCGTGTGAAACAACGAATAAAGTATGTGTAATTTTTCTTTGTCAGCTTCTATATTCGAAAGTGTTTGTTCGATTTGAGCAGTTTCATCCTTCGTTAAACCATCGTCACTATGAAAAACGAAGGCGAACTGGTAAATGCTCTCACCTTCTGTTTTTAATTCATTTAAAAGCTTAGCGCCTTTTTCACTTTGACTCGTTTCTGGAATCGAAATTTGTCCCTTTTCAATCACTAATTTATCAAGGTTTGGCATCACGACCACCATAACAATGACTAATACGACCCAAAAAACAAAACTCAGCGTGCGTTTATTTTTCCATCCCATAAGTGCTCTCCTTTCTTATAAAGTGAAAATTCTCCCTATGAGTTTTACTGCCCGTTAAAGCGGGATAAAGTTCTATTTCTAATTTTACATAATATTCTTTACCCTTAAGATTAGATAATTGCCATAAATCCCTTAAAAATATTTTAAAACAATTATTAGTAAAGTAATACAGTCGTTGCAATAAGAAGCAGTGCAGCTTTTGCTAGATGAGGAAGCTGATCTTTTGAGGAATGCCTGGTATTTTACACCGTTCTATTATTTAAAGGATAACCGTGCTTTTGCTCTTTCAGCCATGAAATCTTTACGTATCCGATCAATTTAAATATTTTTTTTACGGCGTTCAAGGATTTGCATGCTGATGCAATTTGACATACATACCTAAACTAAATAATGCACAAATTAAGATTGCACTGAAAACAACCATTGAACTAAAATAACCTGATAAGATAACAGTCATTGGAGCCAAGAATCGACCAATGGTAAACTGCATATTCGATGCTGCCATATATTGTGCACGAGCATGTTGTGGTGCGTAGTTACTGACAAAGTTATAAAGAACTGGCGAACGAACCAGCTCGCCAAATGTGAAAATAATTGTAAACATGAATAGAAACCAAATATTGGACGTTAATCCCACCGCAAACATCCCAAAACCCGCAAGTAAACAACTTAGTACAAACACTTGTAAATCGCTCCATCGCTTTAGCCATTTCGTTACTGGTATGATAAACAGTACAAAAATGACACCATTTATCCCTAATATCCATCCTAAAATTTCTTTACTTGATAGGATAAAACCACTACCTGCAAATAATACTTGGCTCGGTACCTCATCATAAATGTAAATTGCCAAATACAAATCGAGCTGCATTATAGCAATGACTGAAAATACCCCCGCAGCAATATAGAGCGCAAACGCCTTATCTTTCATTATTTGTAGATAACTACGTAATTCACCGCTTATTGAAAATACTTTTTTATGCTGATTTACTTCATCTGTCACAGGCATTGTTTCCGTCGACTTTGTATAAATAACAACAAAATAAACCATTAAAAAGCACGCACAACTCCATAGTAGTAACGAACGATGATCGAAAAACACCCAAGCACCAATAATCGGACCGAGTACTGCGCCAAGATTGCTACCTGTGATAAATTTAGCAAATACCTCTTTTCTTTCCTCAGCTGGTACTGTATCTGCCACCATTGCATCACTTGCAGGTTTATAAATACCCTTCCCAATTGTAATTCCTAAAAAGGCAAAATAGTTTAACCAAACAAAGTCCGAACTAGCAAACAGTATGAACATAAGAAGTTGAATCCCTGTCCCCCACAACATTAAGCGCTTTCGCCCATATCGATCTGCATATGAGCCCCCTACTAATCCCGCTATCAAACTGACAATTGGCGGTATCGTCATTAATAGACCAGTCCACCCTATCCCCATTGACTGACTAAAGTAAATCGCCATAAACGGAAAGTACATCCAGTAAAAGATATTGAATACCGTTTCCCCTAATAGTCGTACTTTTAAATTCGTATCCCATACAAATCTCTCTTCCATTTCATCCACTCCTAACACCTGATTTTGCTGATGAAATGAGTTTAACGGGAAATTTAGCCAATAAATAGACTTATAAAAAAATTTATAATATACTAATAATATGAAGAACAAATAATAAGAACCTCTATTCGACGAGCACCATAAAACGAACATACATTCTTACATTTTCAAGCAAATTCTTACAGAGGATTTGCTTTTTTATTTTCTAATTAATTTGGCATGAACAGGGTATAAGAAACACATATAATGTCTGATTTTTCAGTCATCTAAAATAATAGACATAACTTTAAATTTAGTTCATTTTCATCGCGACTTGCTCAATGACAGTTTCCAAATCTGCATAGCCATAATAACGAACAAGCATGACAAGATTGTCCTTTGATGCAAAAATATATTTTGACGCTTCCGATGATTCAAGAGTAATTATTCGATCTAATCCTGGATGCTCCAATTCAACTTTTTTTGATTGTTCGTCAAAATACAATTCCCTTTCAACTAAATCATCAATCAATGGAGATGCCAAAAAGGAAAAACGTAATTCATAAATATCAGAATTTAGTGCTGGTGAATACTCCCCATCTTGATCATTCCACATTTCCCCAGGGACAATTCCACTTTCATTTATTTCGTACTTAGCGGGTGCTAATAGACTCCAGCTAAAAACGATGCGATTGTCAAAGTCCACACCGTCAACAAAATGTTCTTCACGTTGCAATACTGTATTTTGCTCAATCGCAGCTAATCGCGCAACTGGAACATCAATCTCTTCCACTGGCAATGTTTTCTTATCATAAGCAATGATTTCATAAATCGGAATAATGATTGTTACAATTGCCAGAAGTATTGGAAGGAGTGAAACGATATAATGGATTTTACTAGACTGTCTCCAGGATGCATGATGATTGATAGATTTCCCCTCTAGTAAATCGTTTCTTAAATTATTTATTGATTTCACACTTTTCAAAAACATAACTACAGCATAAATGTAGATAATTAGGATTAAAAGTGTTTGAGATGTATTGGTTGTCACTACATTATAGGTGGGAGTACCATCGAAAAATACCATAAAGAGCATGTAGCCCAACATTACAATGGTGCCTATAATTAAACTAATAACCCCTTTTATAAATTGTTTATTTAAAGATTTTAATGTTAATGATTGTTCGGCTGAATCCGTATGAATTTCAGGTACATTGCGCTCAACTGGTGATGAAAACACATGATAATTATAAAAGCTGGATACATATTCCCAACCGTGTTCCTCATACATGTTAATTTGTTCATATGCAATTTCATTTTTAGGTGTAACTTCAATTCGATATTTCATTTTTTGGGGCTCATCTTTTACGAACTTCGCAAATAACGAGCCCATCTTTGTAAAATGATAGCCATTTTCAGCCATATCTGAAAGCCAGCTTTCATTTTCCCCAATTTGCCAATTATCTGCAGGTCTTAATTTCCAAACGGTTTTAATCATGCGCCTCTCCCTCTCCCTCTTCCAATATATAACTATCTACAATTAATGCTTTTAAGCGGTTATATTCTATTCTTAAAGCTTGTTCACCGAGTTCAGTTATTTCGTATGTTTTTCGTCGCCCGTCATCATTTGTCAATAAAATAAGTCCGTCTTTTTGCATGCGAGACAGTACCCCATAAAGTGTTCCTGGTCCCATTTTTAACCGACCATTGGATACTTGCGTAACTGCTTGCATCAGTTGATAACCATGATTGGGACGCATTAATGCAAGTAGTACGTAATACATTGCTTCCGTCATCGGTCCACCGTTATATGACATAACATCAACACCTTCCTCACTATTATGTGACGCGATATATCGTATAACATAACAATACATTAAAGGTAGTGTTTTGTAAATATTATGAAATTTATAAATAAATTAACTAATTCTATATTTACAAGAATTTTCCCACTATATTTCTTCCATAACTTTTACTTTTGATTACACCATTAATAGCTAGATAAATTGTTAATCCTCTCTAAATGTGTTAATTCATACACAGCAGTAATGCAACACTCCCTGCATCAAACTATGCATTCTATAAAAATCCAGAATTTGATGCGCTACTTGAACAAGCACGCCAAGAATACGATCAAGAAAAACGTGCTGCTCTTTATGAACAAGCACAAGAAATCTTCCATGATGATATTCCTTGGTACATGATTGCGCATACAACACCACCTGTTGCTGCGGCGGATTATGTAAAAGGGTTAAATCTACACCCTATGGAAATTGATGATTACGCGAAAGTTTCTATTGTGAAATAATTTTAAAAAGACAAGTACAGATGGCATTCTGTACTTGTCTTTTTTATCTTTATCCTAAACTTGTTAACAAAACCATAAGTCCATTGGTAATACCATGGATCAGCACTGATGGCCATATCGAATTCGTTCGCTCATAGGCTAAAGCGAAAATGATACCACTAAAAAAATTTACTGGCATTACATTATATGTCGGTATATGTACAATTGTAAAAATCATTGAGCTAAGTAGAATCGCTCCGATAAGTCCCATACGAGTACGCAACCAACGATATAAAAATCCACGGTAAAATATTTCCTCATAAATTGGAGAGATTATTGCTGCAGAAACAAAGGCTATGAAAACTGTAAAGAATGATACGTTTCGCTGCAAAGACTCTGTTTTGCTGTTCTCCCACGTATTCCCTATAAAGCTTGTAAGTACAACAATGATTACCGCGCCAATGAGTAAAATAACTGAATAAATAATAATAGTCTTCCAGTCTCTCCACATGAACCTCTTTATCCCTACCTCCCCCCAAGAAAGTGCCTTTGGACGGAGCGCAATAAAATAAACGCCCAAAAGTAAAATCATTGCGATTGTTAGTCCTATTAAGGTACCTGCGTAAAGGTCATTGTTCAGCCAGGAGAAATAAATAGGCTTAACAATAAATTTAATACAGCCAATTACAAAGACGAACTCCAGTAACATTAATAATATAAATTCTTTACTCCCCCAATGATCTTGCTTTTTCCAATTATTTCGATTCAGTTCCATCTTTACATCTCCCTACATATGGTATAATTAGAATATAATTGATTACGTAACGTAACCTGCAAGCTTTTTTTAGGAGGAAATGCAATGAAACGATGGACTACTGGAGAAGTCAGTAAACTGCGAAATCTATCTATTCGAACACTTCGCTATTACGATCAAATCAATCTCCTTACCCCTAGTTTTAAAGATGAGCATGGAAAACGATTCTATTCTGAAGAAGACTTATTTAAATTAGAGAAGATTATTATTCTAAAAAATCTTTCTCTACCATTAGAGGATATCCCCCAACTATTAGACAAACTGTCTTATAAACAAATTTTGACTTCACACTACAATTACTTACAAGAGCAGCTCTCAAAACTTCAAACAAGCATCGCTAACACCACTTCACTAATCAACATGATTGATTTAGAACCATCTTTAGCTTGGGAACATGTAACAGAACTTGTTCAACTTTCACATACTACATCAAAAAAATGGATCGACTATTTTCAAGATGATGAGAAAATTATCTTACAAAACTTTATTCCTAGCCTTAGTAGCAATGATGAGATAACCCATCAATATATATTATTAATAAAACAAATAGAATCTTGTCTAATACAAAATATTAGGCCAGAATCATCAGAAGGCTTACAAATTGCTACTAAATTAACAGAACTATCAAACGAAACTTTTCAAGGTGATAGTAATTTGATGGATAAGTTTTGGGAAGTAAGAAAACTACCTGCAGAAGAAACGGGACTATACCCGATTTCTGAAGATGTACTGGAGTTTGTGGAACGTTGTATTGATTATGCTACGTTTAAAAGTAGGTAACGGATAAATAAGAAGTAAAAAATACTTAAATTGTTCGTTAAAGAATTTCAATACAGCTTTAAATTAAAATAAAGAACGAATTCACATTAATATGAATTCGTTCTTTTTCACTTTTCTTATTTCGATAATGCGATTTTAATATGTGCTAAGTGATGTTCTTCATGCCAAGCTAACTTTGCAATTTTTGTTGCCACTGTGATTTTTCCATTTGTTTGATGCGTAAATGCTCTGTCTAATTGTGATTCAGTTAAACTATGTCCCAATGCAACGATACGCGCATTTAATCCTTCTAACATTTTAATCGAACTTTCTACAGGAAGCTTTGTATCCGGTTGAATCGCCCACTTATTTTCATCAAATGGTGGTACCGTAGGATTGTCATCTGTTAAAGCAAGCTTTAATCGTTGGTACATGTTCAACTGAGAGTCTGCAATATGATGAACAAGTTGTCGAACTGTCCAAGCACCTTCACGATACGTTTTGTTTAATTCTTCATCACTTAATGTGTCAACAGTTTCTCTTAAACGAATTGTATACGTTACGATTTGCTTTAACCATTCTTGAACATTTTCTAGTGTCACATTTTCAGGCACTTGTAATGGCCCTATTGGTTGTCTTACATCCATTTTTAAAACCCCTATTCTATTTATTATTAATCGTTATTAACACTTAATATATCAATCGGCATACTTGTTATATTGCTACGCCAAATCCGCCAACTGCTCCCCCAAAAACTTCGCTAATTCCAACATTGCGAATGTTCCATAAGCATTTTCTGCATCTGCATTGTAGTTCGTATTTGTATTCACATCATATGCATACGTATTTCCCTCTTCATCGACGATAAACTCAATACCAGCAACTGCAATGCTACTGCCCGCTAAAAAAATTTCAAACTTTTCAATTAATTCTTTATATGGATTATCTATGATTTCAAACTTCATATATGACTTCGGTTGTTCTCCAACTGGGCAATATAAATCGCCAATTTGGCAAGCATCTGCTGGGCATAATTCAAAGCCTTCTGATGTATCCACTCGAACAGAGTACATATATTTTCCGCCGATAAATTCTGCGCGTGTAATAAATTGCTCTGGTGATTTAATATATTGTTGCACAAGTGTAATCCCGTCCACGGGTTCTTCAAAACGGTCACTGTACACATATTCTTCTAAAGCTTCAATCGAATAAAATAATTGTACACCTAAGCCCTTCCCTGCACGATTATGCTTTGTAATAAACGGCAATAAGTTTAGTTGTTTAGCAGCTTCAATGATTTGTACCTTTCCAACTGCTACGACTGTTCTTGGTGTTTGAATACCGAATCGTTCTAACTGTGTATATTGCTTCACTTTACTCAAT
Source organism: Lysinibacillus sp. 2017 (assembly GCF_003073375.1). Taxonomy (NCBI): domain Bacteria; kingdom Bacillati; phylum Bacillota; class Bacilli; order Caryophanales; family Bacillaceae; genus Lysinibacillus; species Lysinibacillus sp. 2017. The sequence goes on along the minus strand of NZ_CP029002.1, from coordinate 1,459,688 downwards.
TCATAGCGTAACGCTTCACTGCCATTAAATACTTTACGTCCATGGAATTCTAACCATTCTAACACAGCACCCGTTAATTCTGGTGCGTAGCGGTGGTTTCGTGTATGAGAAGAAGCACTCATACGACTATAGAAAACCCCATCTGGTGGCGCTTCTAGTAGATTAACCGTACCTTCATCTAAATGCCAAAGCTCATAAGGTAAATTTAATTGTTCGAGTCGCTTTTGTAAATGAATCGTCCATTCGTTATTTTCATGTATTACATAGATTTTCTTAGTCATACCATACACATCCTTTATTAGTCTTAAATTGATAATACATCAATTCCTACTATTTTTATAGGGTATGTTATTTGTTTGGATGCAATTCACTATTAGCTTCATTACAAAATACTCTTTTTGAAAGTATTTATTTAATAAATTCATACAATCCCTATTTTCAATAAAATGGTATAATTAAGAATATTTTATACATAAGGGGGTGTTCCTTTGAAACTGACAAGAGAAGAAAAATCATGGATTATGTACGATTGTGGGAATTCAGCGTATTCTATGGCTATTACAACTGCCTTATTTCCAATCGTATTTGGTATGTTTGACGGAGTAAATAATATGGATCTCGGCTATTTTAACTCTCTCGCAAGTATTTTAGTCGCTGTCCTTAGTCCGATTTTAGGTGCATTTGCTGACTATAAGGACAAGAAAAAACGATTCTTTACGTTCTTTGCATTACTTGGAATTATCGCAACATTATCATTCACATTTATTTCTCCAGCAAGCGGACAGTGGCAACTACTCATAATTATTTATGTTCTTTCATGCATTGGTTTTGCTGGGGCAAACATTTTCTATGATTCGTTTTTAGTGGACATTACTTCTGATGAGCGCATGGATAAAGTTTCGACAAGCGGCTTTGCATTTGGTTATATTTCAAGTGTTATTCCATTCGGGATTAGCTTAGCGGTTATTTTCTTTATGGGAATGGACGTAGCAATTGGTTATCAAATCGGATTCCTCATTACCGCTTTATGGTGGGGATTATTAACGATTCCAATGATCAAAGATGTTCGTCAACGTCATTACATCGAACCAGAACCAAACCCAATCGGCAAAAGCTTCAAACGATTAGGTCAAACTTTTTTACAAATTAAAGATTATAAAGTTGTCTTCATCTTCTTAATTGCATACTTCTGCTACATTGACGGTGTGGATACGATTATTAAAATGGTGGTACCGTATGCGACAAGTGTATTAGGTGCGGATTCATTTGATACATTTATGCTGCTTGCGATTCTATTAGTCATTCAAATTATCGCATTCCCTTGTGCACTCATATACGGTAGTCTAGCAAAAAAATATTCTACGAGAACAATGATACTTTTCGGAATTTGTACGTATATCGTATCTTGTATCTCAGCGTACTTCATTTCAGAAATGTGGCATATTTTCATTTTAGGTGCGATGATTGGTTCAGCACAAGGTGGTATTCAAGCATTAAGTCGCTCGTATTATGGAAAAATTATTCCGAAAGAACGCTCAAATGAATTTTTCGGCTTTTACAATATTTTCGGGAAATTCGCAGCCATCATTGGGCCATTTTTAATGGCCTTAACAACAACACTTACTGGTGTGGCAAGATATAGTATTTTATCAATTATTCCTTTATTCATCATCGGGTTCGTTGTATTTTTAATGCTCCCAAAAGATGCACATTTAACGACAAAAACTTCAGGGTGATTACATGAAAAGTAACTATTGTATCGTCATCTCCTATGACGCATTTTCAAAAGACAACTGGGAAAACGCACGTCATAAGCCAAATTTAGCGAAGTTAATCGCAAATGGCGCTTCGACTGACAAAGTAAAAAGTGTTTATCCAACCCTTACTTACGTTATCCATAGCTCGTATGTGACAGGTGCCTATCCAAACAAACATGGTGTTTATCATAACAACCTGTTCCAGCCGTTCGTTCCAGAAAGCGATCAAAACTGGCATTGGTTCCGTAACGACATTAAGCTTCCAACTGTATATGATGCCGCGCGAAAGAAGGGCTTAAAAACTGCAGGACTTTTATGGCCGGTATCAGGTAAAGCAAATATTGATTTCAATATTCCAGAAATTAGAGCCGTAAAAAATGAAAATCAAGCGCTAAAAATATTGAAGAATGGCAGTAAATTATTTACGCTCTCCATGGAAATAAAACATGGTAAAGTGCGTAATGGCATCGAACAACCGGAGTTAGATGATTTTACTACGCTATGTGCCATCGATACGATTAAAAAGAAAAAACCCAATTTACTGCTCATGCACTTAATCGATTTAGACGATACCAAGCATATGTTTGGAACAAAAGGCCCTCACATTGAAGAAGTCCTAAATCGAATGGATAAACGACTAGGTGACATTTTGCAGGCAGTTCAAGACGCAGGAATTTACGACGACACTACGTTTATCGTTGTTGGCGATCATGGACAACTTGATGTTCAGTACAAAGTGTATTTAAATCGTCTGTTTTTTGATAATGGCCTTATTTATGAAGAAAATGGTGAAATGAAATGGCGTGCATATGTACAGGGTGCTGGTGGTGCCGCGTATTTATATGTGCAGCCTCATGATGAAGAAGCCTTGAAATTAGCACTTCAGCTTTTAGAAGGAGCCGCACAAAATGAAGCATACGGCATTGAAGCGATTTATGATCGACAAATTTTAGATTCGATGCATATTGATGAGAACTTTTCTTATATGCTTGAAGCAAAAGAAGGCTACTGCTTTGAGGATGCTTATAACAAAGAGGTTATTGTCGATTTACATGCAGCTGGTAAAGTATACGCCACACATGGCTATTCACCTGACATTCCCGATTATACGAGTAATTTAGTTATTTCAGGGGCGTCTGTAAAAGCAGGCTATGATATAGGAAATGTCGGAGTCATTGATATTGGGCCAACTATTGCTCATATTTTAGGATTGGACTTTGAAGCCATTGATGGTCGCGCTTTAGTAGAAGCCTTTAAATAATGAAAAAAATATCCCCATGACTAACAATCAAATTTGTTAATCATGGGGATTTTCTATAAAAATTATTTTTTCATAATCGTATCATACGCACCTAAAATAAATTGTTTACCAAACAGTTCTTTAAAGTTCTTCACGCCATCGACTGCATATAAAATGTCTCGCTTCGCATTCTCTTTATCGCCCTTTTCGTAATAGCAAAGTGCACGGATTGCATAGCTACGATAATAACGAACTAAATCGATTGGATGCTGATTAACATCATACGTAACTTTGAAATCAATTAATTGGGCAAGCGCTTCATCAATTCGATCTAGCTTCCAATACGCAAAAGCATATTCGCCTTTAGCAAAATAATTAATTTCTTCTAACACTTCATCAGGTAATGTCGATTTTTTAAAAGTTGTTGCAATTGTTTTCTCATAATCCTTCTCAATATGATTAATGTAAAATAACGTTAAAATTTGTTCGACCAAAATTTCAACAGGGTCCTCTAACACTTCCGTAAGTAAGCGTATTTTCCTTAAATAAAAGGCCGCCTTTTCCCCGTTTTCATCGGCACAGTGATTAAGAAATATAAAGCGATAAAAATCATTTATACGATACAAAATTTTCTTTTCTTTTGCAATTTTCAATGCCATTTCTAAATATTTCTCAGCCTGCTTATTCTCATTCACTGCTGCATAAAGAACCGTAATATTGTAATATAAATCTAACTTTTCTAAATCACCAATTAGATCCCCGTAACGTTTTGTATAGGTTTCTCCCTTTAATAAAAAGGTCAATCCATCTTCATATTTTCGCTCTTCAAACTTATAACCTGCTAAGCGACTATACACATTTATAATTTTCGAATACGCATGTACCTGTTCATACATTGGAATGACTTCAAAAAATGGTTCGAGTGACTTATCGATACTTAATCGATTTCGCATGCCCAAATACATCTCATACAAACGAACTTCCTCATATGTTTGTCCTTTTAATTTCCCCTCTTTTACAAAAGGTTCAATCAAATCATGAAGCTTTTGTTGAAGTGCCATATAGGTATCTTTTACATATTCGTCGTTGATTTGTAAGCTTAAATCCTCTGCTTGTAAGTATAGTTCACGAACTTCTTCACTATCCCCATTTTGCATAAGCTCAGCCACGTCAATATTTAATTGTTTTGCTATATGCTGCAAGCTTTCCATAGATGGCTGTGCCTTACCATTTTCAATTAGACTTAGCATTCCTTTCGTAATACGGTCGCCTGCTACATCGGCTAACGTCATTTTTCGCGCTTTTCGTAATTCTTTTATCTTCGCTCCAATATTTAACATGTCGTCACCTCATACTATTTAGTGTACCAAATCCTTTCGTTCGTTGGTATATTTTAAATTAAATTAAACCTAATACTCTATAAGTCATTTATAAAATGAACAAATTTTAAATTTAATTAAACTTTTAATTGCAAATTGATTTTAAATGTTTTATTATTAGTTTAATAAAATTAAACAAAAGGGGTTTGGTAACATGAACGAACAATTAAAACACAAAAAGGCAACCTATCATTTGTACACATTTCTCGTAAGTAAAATGATTGGATCGCTTGGTTCTCACGTTTATGCATTTGGTATTAGTATGTATATTCTTTCTTTGACAGGTTCATCGTTAAGTTTTGCGACGAATATTTTGCTTAGTTATTTGCCGCGAATCATCTTTTCGCCAATTGCAGGTTTAATCGGAGACCGCATTCCACGTAAATGGTTAGTACTTGGTGGGCAAGCGGGTGTTATATTATCCATCAGTACATTGTTATTTTACACGCATACCGTGGAACTTTCTTTAATTGCCATATACATTACAACGGTTTTCAATAGTATTTTCAGTTCATTTTCAAGTGTTGCCTTCTCAGCATCCATTGCAAATTTAGTTGATGAGGCTCGGCTACAAAAAGCGATGAGCTTTAACCAATTAGCTCAATCGATTTCGGGAATTGGTGGTCCAGTATTTGGTGGGATGCTATTCGGATTTGTCTCAATGGAAATCTTTTTAGCTGCATTCATCGTTGCTGCTGTAATTACACTTTCACTTGAATCCACAATGAACTTTACACTTTACAAAAAAGCGGCAATTACAAATGATGGTCAAAAAGAGACGATGTTTCAAAGTTTAAAGGCCGGATTCCGCTATGTAAGTAAACAACATGTTTTACGTTCTATTTTATGGACAGCATTATGGCTAAATTTATTCTTTACAAGTATCAATATAGGTGGGGATTTTATTTTAGTCACGATTTTAAAATTAGATCCTACTTTGATTGGATTTACAGAAGCGGGTGCAGCAATCGGGATGCTTATAACATCGATTTATTTTGCTACTCGTTCGAATGTAAAGTTTCCATTAGTTTTTGTAAAACGTACGCTACTTTTAATGTCTAGTTTAATACTTATAGCGGCAATCCCTTTATTCTTTCATTTTTCGACAATCTTGAATTTCACCTTCTATTTCATTTTAATGTTGTTATTTGGTTCTTTGGGGGTTTTAACAAATACACCACTCGGAGTCATGTTACAGTTATCAGTAGAGGAAGAATATCGTGGCCGTGTATTTGGAATTGTTGAAATGATGTCGATGAGTATGATGCCAGTGGGTACCCTTTTATATGGCTTCTTATATGATATATTACCAGCGGAGTGGATTTTAATCGTAAGTGGTATGATCCTTATCATCTGTGTCCTGTTATTATTACGAACTTCTATAATAGAAATGGCACATCCTGAATTGAAAAAGGAACAACAGAAAGAAATTTTACAAGCTTAAAAGTAAAAAGCCATTCAAACATTTATGAGTGGCTTTCGTTCTATCTATTTCTATTATTGATTTTGTTGCATGGCTTGACGCATACGTGCCATGTTGGCAATCGTACCGCCATCAACTAAAATGTCTGTTCCCGTTACATAAGATGCCGCATCACTTAGTAAAAATTCTACAACTTTCGCGATTTCATCGGCATCTCCTTCACGACGTAATGGCGTATGCGCAAGTAAAACCGCCATTTGTTGACTTTGTTGTTTTTCCGCCCGCCCCATTTGAGTATCGATTGTACCTGGAGAGATCGATGTTAAACGCGCACCTTTTTCACCCCAAGCCCAAGCTAAATCTTTCACCATTTCGATTACTGAGATTTTAGAGAATGGATATGATGCAGCTGTAGAGCCTTTCGTAGCTACTTCCATTTTTTCCATGAAGCCTTCAGCTAATGGATTTTTCAGCATTTCACGCAATTCTGGTGGTGCTGGAACCATATGTGCACTCATTGATGACATACATACTGCAGCTGTTTCTGGTCCAGCAATTTTTAGGAATTCATCTAAAATATAAGCCGTACCTACTGCATTGACTTCCATAATTTTTTTCCAGTCTGCCATTGTTGGAGAAAGGCCTGCAGTATGAACTAAACCTGCTAATTCACCCATTGAAGCCGCTTTTTCAGCTAAAGCTTTTACCGCTTCACGGTTTGAAATGTCTGCTGTCATGTATTCAACTGTTTGAATACCCGCTTCTTTTAATTCAGCAGCTGTAGCAGCTAAACGCTCTTCACTCATATCCGCTAAAAGTAAAGCTCCCTTTTTCCCTAAACGTAAGGCAGTAGCTTTCCCCATTCCACCTGTTCCACCTGTAATCACATAAACTTTTGACATGTGTAGTTCCTCCTTAAGGTGGGTTACATAAATTAAAATGTTCCATCCTTTTCTATTATAAAATTAATATCTAAGCGCTTTTCGATAGACGAATATACTACTAAACATAATTATTGCAATAATACTATACATCCAATCTACGGTTGCTACTAGTAGCCATCCACCTAGAACCGGACCAATAAAACCACCTATATTTTTCAATTGTGCCGCGCCCAAATAAATTCCCTTTTGGTCTACTGGCGCAATTTCTTCAATGACGGCATTCATTGTTGGAAAGCAGAAAATTTCTCCGATTGAAAAAAGAATCATACTCGCAATGAACATCCACGCACTTTCGGAAAAGCCAAATAAAAGTAACCCGACTGCAAAGATGGTAATTCCGATTTTAAGTGAAGTATAAATAGGTATTTTCTCAATAAGCATCGTTAAAGGTAATTGTAACGTTAGCACTGTAATGGAATTCGCAACGATCACATAGGAAAATAACTTCACCCCATCTTCTACTTTTAAATCAATTAATTGTGGTAATGTCGAATCAAATTGTGCATAGCCGACTGATATTAATATACCCCCGGTGATAAAGTACAACAGTTTTTGGTCTTTTCTCACTGCATTTAAAATAGCCTGAATCTTATTGCCTGCTGCTAACTTTTGTTGTTTCATTTCATATCGCTTTAATATGATGATTAAAAAGATGCCATACGTTGCATACATCAAACCGGTAATAATAAATGGAACCGAAGCACTCGACATATTTGAAATCCATACACCTAATAACGGACCAATAACCGCCGCTATATTAATGGCTGTGTAACGAACCGAAAATAAGCGTCGTTTTTTGACATCTTCCGTAAAATCAATCATAAGGGCTTGTGTACCTGGCTCAAAAAATGATCGACAAAATCCGTTTAAGGCATTTAAAAAGACAAAATAGATGGCTGTTGGTGCAAAAGCAAAACCAATAAAAGTAAGACTCCATACAAAAACTGTAATGATAATAACGATTTTTCGGCCAAATCGATCTGTTAAATAGCCCCCTATAAGCCCTCCAAATGTTGAACATAATGGCGCGATCCCTATCGTTAATCCTATTAATAACGGGGATGCATTTAATTGATTATGTAAATATAATGCTAAAAACGGAATCGCCATAAAGCTTGCTGTTCGAGCAAAAATTGTTCCGCTTAAAATGATCCATACGAGTGGATGGAAATATTTTATGATTGCTTGCATTATTTGAACCTTTCTTATTCTCTCTAGAAACTGTATGCTCATCCTAACTTATTTACCTAAAACTGTAAATACAAAAAACAGAATTCAAATTGACTTATTCAATTGCTGCGCAAATTTCAATATAATGCCCATCTGGATCTGCAATGTACGCTACTGTTTGACCCCAAGGTTTTATAATTGGCTCTTTTATTATCTTTACCCCTTGTGCCCGTAACTGTTCAATCGTGCTTTCTACTTCTTCTACAACGAACCCCACTTCAAATGTTTGAGTAGCTGCTGAAGCTTCGGGTACATTTAGGCCAATGTCTTCTTTAATCGATTGACGTGTATTGATAGACAAGGTTGTTGCTCCAGTATTAAATTCTACATAAGATCCTTGTTGCATTTTAATGGGTAAGCCAAGCATGTCCTTATAAAAATGGATCGTTGCTTCTAAATCATTCACATAAAGTATGATATATTTCATCGTCAATTTCACAGAAAATCCTCCTTTAAACATTATCTAACTTTTCTAACTATTACTATAGAGGATTTTATCTAAAATGAACAAATAAAAAAGCAATTACAGTATGTTGTAATTGCTCGTTTTCATATTAGCGAGATGCCTTTGGTGGTTGGCAAACATCACATTTTTGTTGTTTATTTTCTTTGAATTTTTTCCAAGGCTTCTGGAATTTTGTGCCACAAGCGCACTCAAACTCTAGCTTTTGTGAAAACCCTGTAAATTCTTTTGATAATAATTTTGTATCTGTATTTTTCGTTACATATTCTTGAATTTCTTGAATTGTCCATTTTTTACTCATATTCATTACACCTCCACGAAAACCTCATTATACCATGGGAACCTCATTGATACTTATTTTTTTCTAAATGTTTTAGCTAAATATCCAATCAAATATAGTCATAATTCCTTTGAAAGCAAAGTACATGACAACAATCGCTAAAATAATCGTAATCAAACATGAAAACAATCCTGAAAAGGCGAAAAATTTCACAGTTGGTCCTTTTCGATTTCCCCATTCTTCTTTATTTTCACTTGAAACAGTATTGATTGTATTACATTCCGGACAATGTGCTATATACGTTCGTTTTTGTTTTTTTTTACCATTCATTATTTGAATCTCAGATGAGAAATGTGCTGTATTAAAATCCACTTCCATATCTTCACCGCAATTTTCACAAGAAATTATTACCTTTTTTGCTTCCATTAATGACATCTCCTTTGATCATCATCCATTATACCATCAAAAAAGATGTTCTTTAAATGCATGACCCATCATACGTTAATAATTAATCACGATGAAACAAATATTTACATGAATTCGCATTTTTCACGTGGTTTATAAACCTATAATCACGAAATTGCCCAAAAGAAAAACCTATTGATGAAATTTGAAACACCCCATCAATAGGTTACTACTCATTTTCTATGATTTTAAAACTTTAACCGTTACTGTTTTGCGGCCCCATTTGTTTGCTGTTGCTTTATTACTTAGAAATACATCAATTTTATTCCCTTTAATAGAGCCACCAGTATCTCCTGCAATCGCAATGCCATATCCTTCAACCCAAACTTTCGAGCCAAGTGGAATAATTTTTGGATCCACTGCAATTAATTTTACTGTTGGATTTTTTCTTAAATTAATACCTATTTTTGTATAGCCTGTGCATCCTTTGCAAGTAGCCGTGAACGCTGTTGCTGACATCTTAATTGTTTTCTTCACATTTGAAGGATCTGTTGCTGAAACAGTTTGTTTCTTAGCCGTGCTTGTTTGACCTTTAGATGGAATTGAAAGCACTTGTTTAACTTTAATTTGACTAGACTTTAAATTGTTTGCAGACATAATAGCTTTTACAGTTGTATTGTAATTTTTCGATATTTTAGTTAAGGTATCCCCTGATTTAACTGTATATGTAGTGGCCGCGAATGATGTGTTAGCAAAAATAAGTGAACTCATAATCACTACTGCGGTAAGTGATAATAATTTTTTGATCATACTTGAATATTTCCCTCCAATAATTGGTTTCGCGAAAAATCTTTTTGATTCAACTATTTAAGCATACCGAATTCATATTTCAATTGTATGACAGTAGTATGTTTCGAATGTTACAGTTTGATTACGAAACGTCGATTCTTGTCGTTTTAATATTACTAATAACAGAATTCTTTCAACTATCTACTTTTTAATTCCAATTTGCTTATAAATAGGCAGTAATTTATAAAAGTACTCCGTAATTCGGACTATCTAAGGCTTCCTTTTTATGGTACGATACGTAATGTTTTATGAAATTACATGAAAGAGTGAACGCATTGGAAAAAAAGACAAAGGAATTAAGTTTATTTAAATTAACTTGGCCCTTATTTTTAGAGCTATTTTTATTTATGCTCATGGGGTTAGCTGATACATTTATGTTAAGTGCTGTTTCAGATGACGCTGTTGCTGGTGTAGGAACTGCAAACCAATACATACAAATTGCAATTTTATTATTAGGTGTAATTGGAACAGGTGCATCGATCGTTGTTTCACAATATTTAGGCTCACGACTCGTGGCAGAAGCATCAAAAATTGCGGCACTATCGGTTACATTAAACGTCATTATCGGTTTTGTAAATAGTGGCTTGTTTATGTTATTTTCAGATAAAATCATGAAAATGATGAATTTACAAGGTGCTGTTTTGGAAGCAGCGCAAAGTTACTTAGCCATTGTGGGTGGGTTTATTTTTGTACAAGCGCTCATTACATCTCTTTCCTCAGTAATCCGCGTACAGGGCTGGACGAAGCAAACGATGTTCGTATCTCTTGGTATGAATGTAGTACACGTTATTTTAAACTACATTTTAATCTTCGGTAAGTTTGGTGCTCCCGAACTGGGTGTTGAAGGAGCTGCAATATCTTCAGTGATCAGTCGTATTTTAGCGGCTGTTGTTTTCTTCTGGTTACTATATCAAGCATTAGAAGTACGCATTGTAATTTCTGATTATTACCGTTTTTCAAAAGAGTATATCGGTAAAATTCTAAAAATCGGTATTCCTTCAGCATTAGAGCAAGTGCTATATCAAACAAGTCAAATTGTTTTACTCTACTATGTGACCTATATCGGTGCAGAAGCGCTGTCCGCTCGTCAATATGCCGTTAATATTTCGATGTTTACGTATTTATTTGCAATGGCAATTGGTTCAGGTACAGCAATTTTAGTAGGTCGCTATGTGGGGTCTGGAGATAAAGATCGCGCGTATAAAACGGTTTGGTTTAGTGTCAAATCTGCGCTTGTATTTACGTTAGTTATGGTAGCTCTTGTTATGATATTTAGAGAACCTTTAATGGGGTTGTTTACGGATAACGAAGATATTATTCAAATCGGTGCGAGTGTATTATTATTAAGTATTTTCCTTGAAACAGGTCGTACGATTAATATTACGATTATTAACTCTTTACGTGCCTCTGGGGACGCGGCTTATCCAGTACGAATCGGCCTCATTTCCATGATACTTATTGGTTTATCCTTAGGTTATATTTTCGTATTTGTTCTAGATTTAGGTCTAGTTGGTGTATGGCTTGCAATTTCTTGCGATGAATGGATTCGTGCCATTTTAGTTATTTTCCGTTGGCGTAGTCGAAAATGGGAACGTTATGCGATTGTCGGTCCAAATAAAAAATAACTCCACACAAACTACCCTTTTATATTGTTATTTACATTAAAAAATCCGGCTCTATCTACACATAGAGTCGGATTTCTTATTTATATAAGTAGCTACTATTATTCTTCAGTGTTTTCTACAACAGCTTCTTCTGTTTCTACATCCGCTTCTGCTTCTGCTTCTGCTTCTACATTTGTTTCAACTTCTGCTTCAACTTCTTCCGCAGATTCTTCAGCAAGTGCTGCTGCTTCTGCTGCAAGTGCTGCTTCTTCAGCTTTACGTTGTGCTGCTTCTTCAGCCGCTTTTTTGGCAGCTTCTTCGATTGGTTTGTTAACTACGCCAAGGCACCAAATAAATTCTTCCCATGCCATATTCCAACCTTTGAAGATTTCTTCAGAGTCGTCCCATTTCACTAAATACGCAAGGCCATCTTCTGTTTTAGCTAAAGATAATGTTAAATCTGCATTAACACGGTCACTAACTAATTTGATTTTTCCCTCTTCATCAAATCGTTCTTCGATATTATCTTTATCTGTAAATGAACGGCTTTGTGCAATTTCAAGTAATTCATTGCTATGAATACGAAATTTATTTTTTTGCATTGTTTTCCCAACTTCCATCAAAAATTAATTACTTTACCTATATTACTACGATTCCAAAATATTTTCGCATCTTTTTTATGGATTAAGCACTTTTTATTATTTTATCACAAAACCAACTACTTAAACCACCTTTGATTACTTCAAATAGAACGTATATTCGTTTGTTTTGTGAAATTTTCATGAAAAAATAGTGGCAAACCTATGCAGTAATTATTTCTCATAGATTACCACATTTCCACTGTTAACATTGTATTCACTAATTGGGCGTGTTAGAATTTTTCAGAGGTGAATAAAGTGAACATCATAACTGCAGGATTATTAGTTTCCTTTTCAGGCATCCTTGTCGTTGCTATCGGACTTTTTAATGTACTTCCAAATACAACGCAAACATTAAACTATGTATTTATCGGTATTGGCTGGATATTTATTTTAATTGGTATTGTCATTCGCATTATTGGTATGAAGGCAGAAAAGAAATATAAAAAATAATAAAATGGAGGTGTCCGGAAATCGCTTTCTGGACACCTCCTTTATCTTACTCGTCATTGGCCGTTTGATATTCGGCCATTCGAGCCGTTGCGCGCCAGTAATGGTATACTAAACGGTCAATCCATAGCAATGACTCTACTTTCGAAACCGCTAAATCTAATTGTGTTTCATTTGATACAGAGCGCTCAAAATATTGGTTTCGTTTATCACGACGTTCCTGTGCCATTTGCTGAGAAGTTTGCTCAAGAATAATGGAAATATCCAGCATCTTTTCTTCGTGAATTAATTTTTCTTCTATTGTCGTTAACATTTCTTGCCATTCTAGCATTAGTTTTTCTTGTAAGTATAAGGCCTCTACTTTTTGCTGCTCACGTAATACTTTAATTAATCGAATTAAATGATCCAGTGTATGTAAAATTGAAATAAGTTTTAAACGTTCTCTTTTTGAAGTCACTAAAATACCATCTAAAAATTTACGGGTACTATCAATTGCTTCCTCAATTTCTAACATTTTCTTTTCGTATTCAACGGTTACTTTTTTCACATTCATTAACATTTGTTGCGTTTTTGTTAGTTCTAACATAATCTCACGCATCGTTTTAAATGACACTTCAATTGCTACTGAAGGCATCTCAACTAAGCTGTTATCTAAATTACGCGTTAAGGCATTCTCACGTTCTGGTACCATTTTAATGAGTAAATTCGCAAATGGCTTCATAAGTGGAATAAAAATAAGTGCCCCTACTAGACTAAACAGCGTGTGGAAAATGGCCAAACCTAATGTCTGATCAAATTCTCCGGAGATAAAAACAGTAATCGATTTTGTCGCCTTAACAAAATACGAGAAAATCATTGTAACAATTAAGGCGGTAATTAGGTTGAACATTAAATGGGTCATCGCCGTTCGTTTTGCAGAAACCGATGCACCGATAGATGCAAATAGAGCGGTTGCAGTTGTACCAATGTTTTGCCCGATGACTAAATAAGCTGCTTGTTCAAAATCGATTGCCCCTGTAAATAATGCAGCTAATGTAGCAGCCATTGCCGCGCTTGATGCTTGCATAATAACGGTCATCACAACGCCGATGACGATTAATAAGAAAATCGAGATAATCGAGTCTGCTGGAATCGATTCGAATGAAATTAAATCTTGTGCAGAACCCATTCCTTGTTGAAGCATATCAATTCCTAAAAATAAAAGACCAAAACCTGCAAAAACATTTCCAAACTTCTTAATATCATTAGGTGCAATCAGAGACATAAATACTCCTATACCAATAATTGGTAATGCCATCGTTTGTAAACTAATTTTGAAACCGATTAAAGAAATAATCCAACCTGTACTCGTACTACCTATATTCGCACCGATAATAACGCCTATCGATTGCATAAAGGTTAATAACCCTGCACTAACAAAACCAATTGTTAGAAGGGTTGTGGCTGTTGATGATTGTACAAGTAACGTCATCACAGCACCGGAAATCACCGCACTAATTCGACCTTTTGTAAACGTATTTAACCATCGCTTTAATGCATCGCCGGCAATTTCTTTTAGGCCATTTGTTAACATCGTCATCCCGAGTAAAAATAGACCAATCCCACCAAAAATCGTGAGCATTCCATCACCACCAAATTGTTATTATCATTAAAATCCTATCTTATCATGACATTTACATAAAATTAACAATTATTTTACAATTTGGTTTTTCGGTATGTGACATTTACATAGCTACTATACTATCCTATCCATATCAATTCTTGCTCCATCAAGTAATACTTCAATCCATATATATCCACTTCATATGTTACTACATTTTTGTCGTTAATTTGAACATTTGTGATTTCGCCAACTTTATTTAGTATATGCGGCTCATAATATTTACGATAATGATGTGTTTCACTATCGATTTCTTCATCAATTAACACAACCTTTACTTTATCTAAAAGCTGAAAGTTGGTTTTTACCTGCTCTGAATGTACGTCAAATAAACTCATTTGCTCCAAAAAAAATCACCTGCCAAAATGTACTATTTCATACATTCGACAGGCGCTGGATTTTTCCTTTAAATTGGAAAAACTGTTTCGTTTTTATTTTGTTCTGGTTTTAAATAAATAACTAATTCTTGATTGTAAACCCCATCTATTAAATAATGATCGAGTGTGTGGCTGTCATATTGATACGTACCGAATGGGAAAGATACGCTCTCCCCCTTAACCGCAGCAAGTAATCCTGCAACGTCATGAGATACCATTTTCAGCACTTCTTCTGCTGTTTCTGTTAATACAAATACTACGTTCATCTAATTCTCTCCTATACCCCAATAAATAATGTTGCTTGTGCAATGGCGATATAATAAGCGATATCTTGAATTGGTGCTTCCTCTGAAAGTTCCAATGTGATATCGAACAATTTACTTTGTTCATTATAATTAGCAAGCCAACGTGCAATTACTTGTTCATCAACGATAAATGTAGACCAATCTTCCATCTCTTTATCAATTTTCATTTTAACATTATTTCCTGTAACGAATAGCTCGGGCACACCTATTCGCCAGTTTTCATAGTTAATAATATATTTTTTATTCGATGCAAGATTTCGTGCCTCGAACCATACTTTACCTCGGCGAAAAATTTTCTTTGTTTGAAAAATTGCTTGACCATTTTTATCGAGCACTTCATATTTCAAAAAATACCGATTATCAAAATAATTATCGAGCAACTTTTTCAATCCGTTATCATAAACCCGTTGCACACTTTGAATATGCTCACCCTGTTCATTATAAATTGGCTGCGGTACTGTTGATTTGATGTCACCTAATGATTGATACATATACTTTTGCATGAAAATCCCCTTATAAATGATGTGAATAGTTTATCAAAAATACATCGTTTTTCTATGAAAATTGTTTATATTGTACAGCCGCCATCTCCACAATTTAAATCACTTTCAATGACCTGCAAGTTTGTTGTGGCAATTTCTTTTGCCTGTAATAACGTCTTTGTAAATACTTCCATCGGCTCTACACCTTTTATACCGTAACGATTTTCAAATACAAAAAATGGTACACTTGTAATTTGAAGCTGTTGAGCATCATAACGATCCTGTGCTAATGATTGTGAAAAGCGGTCTGTGTTAATCGCTTCGATTGCTTCAGATTCTGGAATAGCCAATTCCGAACAAATTTCTAGCAACGCGGCTGAATCATTCAAATTTAAACATTTAGTAAAATACCGATGCATTACGTTTTCAACAAATTGTTGTTCCTTGTTATACAATTTGGCAAGTTTACTTAATCGATGTGCATTTTCTGTGTTCGCTAAAATGATGTTGTCAAAATCGAATGTAAGGCCTACCTCACTTGCATGAGTTTGTATCGATTCCGTTACTTCATCCAATTTATTTTGTGACAACCCTTTTAATTCAAGCATTGCTTTTTTATAAGGTATCACTTCTGTTTTGGAAGCAGATGGATTTAACGAATAGGCTTTATATTCAATAGTTACTTCATCTTGTAAATGTAATTGTTCAATTGCTTCATATAATCTCGTTTTTGCAATATAACAAAACGGACAAGCAAAGTCAGAGAAGATTTCAATTTTCATGTTAACGCCTCCTACGAGCAACCTCTAACTATTCTCACATGTTGGTTTTTATTATACAAGAAAAAAAGCCGAACCCCTTATGGATTCGACTTGTTCTCTTCATTTCAAACGATTGATATGGCTGCGAAAAACTCTTCATACAGACTTTTTAAAATCTGAACTTCGTATTGAGAACGCACGCCAAACACTAAGCTCACTTCTGATGAACCTTGGTTGATCATTTCAATATTGGCACCTGTTTTAGAAATAGCGGTTGCCGCGCGTGCTGCTAAGCCTGTGTTATTACGCATACCTTCACCCACAATAACAATCATAGATAAATCATGCCTAAAATGTACATCATCTGCGCATAATTCGGTTTTCACACGTTCGATAATGCGTTTTTCTATTGCTGCAGTTAGCTGGTTTGAGCGCATAATAACCGAAATATCATCTAGCCCTGAAGGTGTATGATCGTATGAAATGTTTTCCTCTTCAATAATTTGAAGTAACTTACGACCGAAGCCAATTTCTCGGTTCATTAAATATTTAGATACATATAATATCGAGAAGCCACCATCCGCGGAAATCCCTGTTACAGGTCGATTTGTTAGAGGACGTGTAGGTAATATGTGTGTCCCTGGTGCTGATGGATTATTTGTATTTTTAATATTAACCGGTATCCCTTGTTTATAAACTGGCATCAGTGCTTCGTCATGAAACACAGAAAAGCCTGCATAGGAAAGTTCACGCATTTCACGGTACGTAATTTCTTTAATATCAATCGGATCATTGACTATTTTCGGATTAGCGGCAAAAACGCAATCTACATCTGTAAAGTTTTCATAAAGGTCCGCTCCAACTGCAGAAGCTAATATCGAACCAGTTATGTCCGAGCCACCTCGATCAAACGTACGTAAAATTCCCGCTTTTGTATAACCGAAGAATCCTGGGAAAATAATAATTTCTTGTTCATCTTTTAATTTTTGTAAGTTTTCATATGCTTCAGGAAGTGCATAGGTACGCTCTGGTAAATCGTTGACGATTAGCCCCTCTTTCGGACTAACATATTTTGCTGGAAGACCTACCGCATTAAAATAGGTTGCGATTAACTTTGCATTATTGTCTTCACCACTTGCTTTAATACTATCAATAAATAATTCTTTATTTGAACGATCGCCTGTTACACGCTCACGTAAGTCTTGCACAATAATATCGATAATGGTGTCATCTAACCCTAAACCATTTGTAATGGCACGATAACGATTTACTACAATTTCAATTTTTGATTCAGCATCTCCACCTGCTAGTGCCGTGTCAGCTAAATCAATTAAAAGGTCTGTCACCTTAATATCATCACTTGAACGCTTACCTGGCGCAGAAACAGCGACAATCTTTCTTTCAGGATTAGACTTCACAATATTTGCTACTTTTTTGATTTGTTCTGCACTAGCGACAGACGTGCCGCCAAATTTACATACTATCATTTCATCATATCCTTACTTTCAAATTAATATTTGTCTTTGCCGAAAAAACACTTGACCTTACACAGTGTACAAATTCTCCTTGATACAGTCAATAGTATTCTGTAAATTTAGTAATCTATTTAGTCAAAATACGTATAATTTTCTAATTTGTCAATATATTATATGTTTTTTTATGAAAACGGTGTGTTCTTTAGTGGAAAATCGACATTTTAATGAAAATAAAACGGCCAACTTGATCATCATTTGTCCTTTCAACCTATTTATCATTGTTCAATTCCTGCAATTCCAAAACTACCAGGACCAGCATGTGAAGATATAACTGCACCAGCCTCCAGCCACACTACATTTTCGAATCCTTTTTCTTTCACATATTCGTTCACATAGTGTTTAATGGATTCGCTAAACCCTAAAGAATAAACTAAATAAAGTTGATGTTGACAAAGTGTATATTCTTCAAAAAAGTTATGAATTAATTTTTCTACTACACTTTCCAATATTCCATAGTACATTTTCGTAGTGAGTAGGTTTCCTTCAATTTGTTCAATACATGGCCAACTTTTTAAATATGAATTCTCCATCATGGCACTATTTTGCACACGTCCACCAGCCTTTATAAATTGAACATTTCCTGCAACAAAGGCATATTTCGTTTTTGGCACAATTGCCTCAATTTTTTCCAGTAATTGTGTCAGTTCAATCGATGGATCTTGTTTTAATTGCTCAGCTGCAAAAAGTACGATTGCACTTAACCCTCCATTTGCGCTAAGTGTGTCTATTAGATATATGTGTTTAAATTGCTTTGATGCAACACTTGCATTGTGAAAAGATTTCGATGTTTTTGATGAATAACATATGTGAACAATCGTACAATCCTGGTACTTTTCGAAAATACGATTAAAAAAATGTACATATTCTATAATTGATGGAGCGCTAGTACTCGGGGTCATATTCGTACGATCGTGATAATGTAAAATCTCATTCACTGAAACTTGCCCATCTAAGTACTTACAACCATCCATTAAAATATGCATCGGTATAATTTGTATGTTATGCTGAGTTGCTAACTTTACTGGTAAATCTGAACCACTTTCTGTTGAAATTATAATTTTCATTGTCACATTCCCCTTTCTTTCGTCTCACTGTCTTGTTACTTTTACTATACAGGTAAAGGATAAAATTTCCAACATTTTTCTAATTATTCAGTCATTTTAAACTACTTTAATTCACAGCAAAAATAAAAGCAGCTTGTACGAATACAAACTACCTCGATTTCTGTTATTTTTTTACATTAAATTCAAATTCAAGTTTACCTTCAACTAAACGTAGTGAAGCACTAAACTGTTTCCCACTCTTTGCTTTAAATCCTTTGATTTCTGAAGTTTTACCGTTCGTACATAAGTCTTTAATGTATTTTTCCGTCAGTTTCTTCCCTAGTAATCTTTCAGGAAATGTTTGTTTACAACCATTTTTATAATCTGAGCAACCATAAAAATTTTTACGTAAGCCAATTTTACCTACTTTACATGTTGGGCAAGTAACAATATCCTTTGCTATTGGCTTCGTAAACTGCTCGGCTTCGATTGTTAGCGTATTGATTTTATTTGGTACCTCTGCAATTAACTGATTAATAAATTTGCCAATGCTTTCAATAAAATGTTTTGCTGATCCTTCTCCACGCCCTATCTTTTTTAGATAGATTTCCCACTTAGCTGTCATAGAAGGACTTGATAGCAATGTCCCTTCGATGGCTCTACATAGAAGTTCTCCCTTAGGTGTGATGCTTACAATATTTCTCTTTACTTCGATAAACTCATGCTTTTTAATCGTTTCAATAATTCCACTTCGAGTTGCTTCTGTGCCAATGCCTTCAATGGACTTTAACACTTCAATTTCTTCCTCATCCTCAACCGACTTCCCGCACGTTTTCATCATCGTAATGAGCTGCCCTTCTGTATAAGGTTTAGGAGGCATTGTTGTTCCTTCGACAATCGAAACCTTACTTTGCACAATCTCTCCCTGGAAAACAACTGGAAGTACTTCCTCACGCGCTTGTAGACCCTTATCACCCGTAAAAAGCTCTTTCCACCCTTTTACAAGTTCTGTTTTACCAATCGATTTAAATTCAATATTTTTGACATTCGTTAGTATCATTTTTTCATCGTATTCATAATCTAGATGAAACATTGCAAGCGTTGTATTTAAAATTTCAAAATAAATATTCCGTTCATCTGCTGCCATTGATTGCAATGCTTTCTCTGTTGGTACCTTTTTCGTTGGAATAATAGCATAGTGCTCGCCGACATTAGAACCGTCCACATAACGCTTATTATGTCCTCTTGAAATCGGCGCAAACGATTTACCAATAAGTTGTTGGTATTTAGGTAGCGCATCACTTAAATAGTCGTACTCATTATGTGTAATAAGTTGAGAATCAGTACGTGGGTAAGAAACCAATTTCTTCTCATACAGCGACTGCGTCAACTTTAACACATGTGCAGGACTATATTTCCAACGTTTATTGGCAGTTGCTTGTAATGTCGATAACGCATGAAGTCGTGGTGGCTGGATTCGCTTCGTTTTATTCGTCACGTTCGATATTTGACCAGTATCCATCGGCTGAATTCCATGTTGCATTAGTAACTGCTCAGCTTCTGCTCTAACATTTGTTTTAATCTTTGCTTTACCTTTATACACTCCATTTTGCGCTTTGAAAACTCCTTCGATTTCATAAAAATTCTCTGGTTTAAAATTGTTGATTTCTTGGAGTCTTTTATAAATCAAATAAACTGTTGGCGATTGTACTCGACCTATGGAAATACTGCCTTTAAAACCCTTTTGTTGCAACAATAACGTATATAGGCGGCTACAATTCATTCCAACGAGCCAGTCACTAATTTGACGTGTCTTCGCTTCCTGATACATAAGCAAGTCACGTTCATTACTTTGCATATTTTGAAAGCCTTTTCGAATTTCATCAACCTCTAAAGAGTTGATCCATAAGCGTTTTACAGGCTTTTTCACCTTCGACATTTTATAAATTGAGTAAAAAATATTTGATCCTTCACGCTCAGCATCACAAGCGTTATAAATCATTGTCACTTGGGGGTCATTAAATACTCTTTTGACCGCATTAAATTGTGTGTACGTTTTTGATGACACTTTATCTTCATATTTATCTAGGATTATCGGTAGTGAAACAAGTGACCACTTTTCCCATTCTTTTTTATATTCCTTTGGCTGTTTTAATTCAACGAGATGACCTATACCCCAACTTATAATTGCGCCTTCAGGAAATGTAGGACACGGCTCTAACTCGATAAATGTTTTCTCTTTTTGTTTAATTTTAAATGCTTCTGCATAAGCTCTAGCTTGAGATGGTTTCTCAGCCAAAATAGCGATTTTCCCCATTTATCATCACATCTTCTTTTAAATATTTTAGTAGTTAACTATATAAAAATGTAAAACTCAACTAATCAGATTAGTTGAGTTTATTATGAACTTCCATACTCCTATCTTACTTTAAACAATTTAAAATATCACTTACTAAAATTTTTGCACTCGTTGAAAACGTCAAATATTTCTAAGGTGCATTTGAAAGCAAGTCCATTTCATCAAAGCTCATTAGCATGTCATCTATTTACAAACTGTTCTAATTATTCAAACTATACGTTATATTTAACTACGCAATCATTCGTTTTAAATTTAAATAGAGGAGCTTGAAAATATGAAAACTGTAATTGTTACAGATAGTACAGTTTATTTACCGATTGAAGAACGCGAAAAATACAATATACATATTGTTCCGATAAGTGTTCATTTTGATGATGTTTCTTTTGAAGAGGAAATAACACTTAGCGTAGATCAATTTTATGAAATAGTGCGTAAGACTCAGCAATTCCCAAAAACTGCACAACCACCTATTGGGAAATTTGTTGAACTTTATGAACGATTAGCGAAAGACTATGATGAAATTGTTGCGATTCATATATCAAGTGGCGTTAGTGGCACATATGATTGCGCATTACAAGCAGCACAATTGGTCGACAATGTGAAAGTATATGGATTTGACTCTGGTGTGGCAGGAGGCCCATTAGCATCTTATACAATCGAAGCTGCAAAATTAGCTGCAAATGGTGCATCAGCTGCACAAGTGCTAGCCCGTTTAGAAGATTTACAAAAAACGTTAGATGCTTATTTTATTGTGGATGATTTAGTTCATTTACAACGAAGCGGACGTTTATCTTTAACTTCATCGATTATCGGCAGTTTATTGCAAATAAAACCTATTTTGCATATGAAAAATAAGAAAATTACTGTGTTTGAAAAAGTTCGAACAAAAAGAAAAGCGTTACGTCGCGTTAAGGAAATTTTACATGATGCGGTTGAGACGTATGGCGAGCTACAAGCTGTAGTCATGCATGCAAATTGCGAGCAGCTAGGGCGTACTTGGATGGAAAAACTACAATCTTCCTATCCAACTGTTCATTTCAAATTGGCCTACTTCGGTCCTGCACTAGCAACCCATTTAGGTGAAGGAACTCTAGCAATTTCATGGATGAAGAAATAACATCTCCTACACTTTTTTATCATCTCTACACAGATAGAGATACTTTAGCTAACATTTCTGTAAAAAAGACAATGCACCGGTTACACACCAAGTTTTGGTGCATAGCCGGTGCATTTTTTTCTATTGCTGCTCTGAATAAATACTCAAGATTCACCATATATGTTTATATGTTGCATGAAGGGGTGTTGTATGTATTACTTAGGAATTATAAGTTTTATTGCAACTGTGATAGGGATTGGTATTGGTGGATTATTTGCCCTATTTCTTAAGAAATTTCAGCAAAGTATAGCAAACGTTTATGCAATATGTGCAGGAATGATTCTTGGATTGATCTATTTGGAAATTGCACCTGAAAGTATTAAATTGGGCGGTTGGCCTTTATTCACTTTAGGATTTTCGACTGGAGTTTTCCTTTTTTTTATTATCCACAAAGCATCTCACATCATTATTAGAGTCCCTGATAACCAGAATAGAGATTCATATATTTTAACTGGCCTATTTCTGATGTTTAGCATTTCCCTACATAATTTCCCATTAGGTATTGCCTTTGGTTCAACTCAAAATTTAGGATTAAGCAATTCAGTACTACACACAATTATTTTACATAATATTCCTGAGGGTATTGCCATGTTTACGCCATTTTTGTTAGCTAAAATAAAATTTCATGCTTCTCTCCTAATTTCAATTATCGTTTCCTTACCTGTTGGTATAGGTGCTATTTTAGGAAGAAACATTGGCCTGGATTATCCCCTTTTGTGGGCTTTTATTATAAGTTCCGCAATTGGTATGATGATTATAGTCACTATTAAAGAAATATACTTTGAAGCATTGAAACAATCTTCAGTAGCTTACAGTTTAATCATGGCAGGTTTTGGGGTCATGATTATATGGGCATATTTAAGAATTATATGAAATTTAATACAGTAGATTCAATATTGTTTGATTAGGATTATAGTAGATCATAAAAAATTCTAATCAAAACCATTTATTTAAACTTCACAACCCAAGGCAATGTTCGTTTGCCAAAATCAGTCATGGAGTATAGATAATTTTCCTTTTGCCATTTCGCTATCGTACCACTTTGTTCAGTATCGACATGTAAAGAGCCGTAATCTTTTGGTATCGGAAGCGTGTGGGTTTCTAAAAATTCTACCGTTTCTTTCGCTGTTGTTAAGCCTTCTGTAGCTTTTTCCGTCAATGAACGTGCAATAATTGCCCAGCGTCCTTCATTCCAGCTCGTAAAGAGGGATCCTGCCCCTGCGTCCTGATAGCCCGTAATTCCATGCCCTAAATCCACAGCTATTCCTTCATTAAAAACGCTTTGATCAATTTCTGCGCTCGCTAATTTTTCGGAGGCGTATTTGGTGATTGTAAGTTGCCCAACATATTTACCACTTTGCTTAATGTTATTGTGATTAATCGCCAGTTGAGATGGTGTTTCATAAAAATTAAACGTTATGACATTATTATTTGCCGTTGTAATGGCAGTCAAATAGCTACCCTTAGTGACAGGGAAGTCGGTTGGTACTTTAACATCCCAGTTACTCGGAATTAAAGCACATGAGAAAGTATTCGCTTTTTCACCGAAAGGATCCCTCGTTTCACCGATTATTTCATAATGAATATACCCACGGCTATTTTTTAAGCACATACGTTAGCACTTCATTATATTTAGTAACTATCACCGCTTTCGAGATGATAGTTATGTTAATGTAGAAAAACACTAACTTTAAATGTTATACTAATTTTACATTAAAGGGGGATTCTTCAAATGCAGAAAAGGAAACGCACGATTTTTTGGATTATACCAATTGCGGTTTTAGGAATTTTTATTTATGTTTTCGGACCTAAAAGTACGGTTACGGACAACGATTATATTTCATACATAAAAGCAGCGCCCCTGACAGAAAATAGTAATGTGAACAACGAAGCTGTATTCATAAACTATTGTGAGAAAAGTAGTTGGGAATATTTCCAAACGAAAATGATGGAGCACGTTGTAGAGTTTAAAGGGAAATGCGAAGTGAATGATGATGTACAATCGATTAATTTGCAGTACGTCGTTGAAAAAAATCAAATTTCTCATCATATCGGCGCCCTGCTTGTCGACGGAGTTCAACAATCGGAAGAGCAACGCGCAGAATTTTTACAAATACTAGAAAAACAATAAATTGCAATGGCTGTCCTAATCATTTCATAGAGACAGCCATTTTTTAATGTACTCTTTTCATGGCCTCATACGAGAAAACAAAGTGATTCATTCTTGATAAACAATAGTGATGCAACAAACGATAAAAAGCTCAAAACGCTGATCTTCCAGCATTTGAGCTTACTGTATACTCCATAATGTACATTAATCCACTTTTCCAGACTTAAGGGGTACGCGCAGCTCATCGTTCTGCTTATGGGTTGTGTAATTCCAAATGTAAATGTCGAGCTCGGTTTTGTCGAAATTCTCATATACGTCCATATGTTGATTATTGTCATCACCAAGTAGACCCAACATAGCAGGCGTTCCATAGCTCCGTTCTTTGCCGTCCAGATAATAGGTTTGATTAACTCCCCCGAAATCCGGGTCTGAGCTCACCGATTCCACATATAGGTTATTATCCTTCATATAATACTTCCAAGAGATCGGATACCCCGCAATGTGCGTCGTTAAGCTTTGGGGGTTAACTGATATGTTCGTCAAACGAATCGGATTGTCATCACCTTTAAATTCATCGACGCGGTGGCTAGCGATGAAGGTCATAGGTTGATTTGCTAAGGACATTACATCTATTCCAGTCACTTCAAAGCGTAGCTCCGTTTTGTTAGGGTCTTCGTTATTCAACATATATCCTTTTAAAAGGGTTCCACCTATATCTAATTGATAGTTTTGGTAAGGAATCCGGTTATACTTCATTTTATGTGTAAAAACTAGGCGAATTTGGGTTGGAGTAACCTTCATTTCGTGAATTTTTGTTTCACCAGGAACATCCGGCAAATCGATATTTAGTACTTCCTTAAATGATGCATTTTCTAATTGTTTTTTAGTTAAGTTTAAATCTAAGTTCCAAGTACCTTCAGCGGTTGCTAGTGTATGGTTATACGCTAGCTGGAATTTAGTGTTCTCCGCACGTAAGGCGTCAGATTTAAATATTTGCTGACTCAAGTATTCTCCAATTGCTCCTGGAGTTCCAAAGATTGATGTTTCAGCTTTTTTAATAGATTGGTTTACATCATTGATTGCTTCGATACGCACCCAACTTTTACTCGCCATTTCAGTATCTGTAAACGTAATTGAAGATTGAAGTAATACTTTTTCATCAGGTTGTTCAAAAGCTTGCAATGTCACGCTGCCAATTCCATCCTTCTGAATAGGAAACACTTGCGTATTGAGATTGTTAGGGTCGTAGTCGATTGACTGCTTCCTATCGCCGATGAGTTGAATATTCTCCATAATAAATTCAACTTCTTCCGACTGTCCTTTCACAACCCAGTCCGTTTCAAAATAACCCTGGAACACACCAAGTTCATCATTCCACCTTTGTACGTAGTTCCCTTCAATTAAATGCCCGTTATGGTCCTTCAGTCCGATTTGATCAAAGCTCACATTCTTTCCAGCCCATGAGGCATCAGGTTTCAAACTATATAGTAAAAACGTTCTATTATCGTCTATAAACGCCGTGTGTACGGTTAGCGTAACATGATCCTTTGTAATGGATTGCTCAAGTGTCTGGCCTAGTCCTTGGTCTAATGCGGACTGAATTCCTTCTCTATAAGAAAGGATGTTGGACCAGTCATAATTCAGTGCCGCAAAGACAGGTACAGTCAACAGAGCCACGGATAACCCTGCTATTAAAGCAAATCGTGTACGTTTTTTAGGCCGATGTGCAACTGGTTTGCTTGCAGTAGTCTTCAGCTTGTCCTGCTGGATACTATTCCACATTTGATTGAAATCAGGTGAGGGTATGTTATTCGATTCTTTCAATTGTTTTTTTAACTCTTTTTCAATGCGTTCCAAATTGATTTTCCCCCTTCAAACGTAAGCTCTGATTATTTTCTAGCTTTTTACGCATAATTTTCAATGCCTTGTGGAGTCTCGATTTCACGGTGCCCACAGGAATCTCCAATGTTTCAGCGATTTCTACCATCGACAGCTCTCCGATATAGCGTAGGGTAACAACCGCCATCAACTTGTCTGGAAGTTGCTTTAGCACTTCCTCCCATTCCGTCGAAGTTTCATGTTCGATTACGATAGTGTCTACAGATTTAACTGATGTTGATGTCTGTTCATGAAGCCATTGGACTTGGCTCTGCTTTTCTCGTTGGGTCTGATTTCTTTTAAGTAGGTTTAAGCAATGATTCATCGCGATGCGCATAATCCAGGCACGTGTATGCTCAACACTTTTCCAATCCTGGCGAAAAACAGTGATAAATACATCGTGGCAGAGATCTTCCGCATCTTGTGCGTTGCGCATCATGTAGTAGCACGTACGGTAAACATCCTTGTTATACGCATCAAATAGCTCTCGTTCTGTCAATCCAAGTCACTCCTTTCTTCGCGTTATACATTATAAACAAATGACTCTTCGAAAAGGTTCATCTTTTTTTGGGCTCAGCAATAGGTGCTGTAATTGGGATTTTCTAGGCTATGTTTGTTTCTTGAAGACATTACACTGGTTGTGGTGTCATTTGCATTATTACAATTTATTGGTAATCCATTAATTATAACTGAGCGTAGTTAATGTATTGAAATTTTGTTTAATTTCTTGGTTTGTCCATTAGCATCTGTCACATATTGAAGGCTATTTCCGTCACAGAGAAAAACAAAAGCACTGGTTTTTACAAACATTAGAACAACAATAAATTGCAATGGCTGTCCTAATCATTTCATAGAGACAGCCATTTTTTATTAATGTAACGCTTCTTTTGGTACCAATTGTTTCAACTTTTTCATTAGCCTCTGCCTTCTCTTTTTCATGGCCTCATATGAATAACCAAAGAGATTTGCTACCTCTTCAGTCGTTTTCCCCTCATAATAAATCATTTTTAGATAAATTCTCTCTTCATCATTTAATAATGCAAACCAATCTGGATATCTTTCTTCTTTACCACTTTCCTCTTGCTGATCGAGTTGAAATTGGATTTTATCTTGCTCCATAACGACTTCAAATTGCTCATATTTCTTGGCCTGTTTTAACGCATGAATAATCGCATATTTAATGCGCATATACGCAAACATCTCAAATTCACCCAAGCTTTCATCGTAATCTCCTACACATTCCCACAATGCGATTCTTCCAATTTGTAAATAATCCTCTACGTTTTGATATAGGTTTAATTTATAAACCACTCGCTTTACCAAAATCTCATGCTGTTCTACGATTTGTTCAATCGATTGCATGCTAGTCCATTCCTTGAAGCTGTGCACAACTTTGTATTCCTAGGTAATGCAACCATAAAGAAAGGGACAATTTGATTCAAAATACGTTTAGTAGCATTTCGACTTAATTTACTTTTAGTTAATATAGTAAACAGGTCAAAATGGCATTTTCAAACTTAAAATAGGCGCATTTGTACATTTTCGAGAGATTAAAGAATCTGTTATTTAAAACCGTAATCAACTTTTAAATCCTTTATTGACAAAATGACGTCCATCATTCATGCTATTAGAAAATGTCAAAGCGCATTGAAGACTAGTAAGTAGCACTTAGCTGAACAAGAGAGCTCATTCCTGAGGCTGAAAGAATGACACAGCAAAACCTACTGAACCTACTTCAACATGCTCCTAAAAAATAGGCGCCGACTCAGCGTTATGAGATAGAGTGGAATGTTTTATACATTCAATTTAGGTGGTACCACGGAAAAGCACATTTCGTCCTAACAATTTAGGATGAAATGTGCTTTTTTATTGTTAAGGAGGATTTTTGTGGAAAGAAAACGTGTAGTTGTAAAAATCGGCAGTAGCTCATTAACGAACAGTAAAGGTGAAATTGATCAACTTAAATTTAAAGATCATGTTTCCGCTCTTGCAGCATTAAAACAAGCAGGACATGAAGTAATATTAGTCTCTTCTGGTGCAGTCGCTGCAGGTTTCCGTAAATTAGGATACTCTTCAAGACCCGTAACCATTAAAGGCAAGCAAGCCGCAGCTGCTGTCGGGCAAAGCGTGCTTATCCAGGCCTATTCAGATGAATTTGCTTCCTATGACATTACCCCCGCGCAAATTTTATTAACGCGCTCTGATTTTAGTGATAAAAAACGTTATAAAAATGCCTACGAGACATTATCTGAGCTGTTAGAACGGAAAGTCATCCCGATCATCAATGAAAATGACACCGTTTCAGTTGCGGAACTTACATTTGGCGATAATGATATGCTATCTGCGCTTGTTAGCGGACTCGTTCACGCTGATCAGTTAGTTATTTTAACAGACGTCAATGGTTTATATACAGCCAACCCATTAACGAATGTTGATGCACAGCGGATTTCCGTGATCAAAGAAATAACGGATGACTTACTTGGCTTTGCTTCTGGTAGTAGCTCAAAAGTTGGCACAGGTGGGATGCAATCTAAATTAGCAGCTGCCAAATTTGCGATGAATACAGGTGTTGATGTTTTTATCGGAATCGGTTCAGGCTCAGCTAAATTAATTGAAATTTTAAACAATAACGGAGATGGCACTTATTTTACTCGTAATGACAAGGCCGTTCCTACGAATAAACAATGGGTCACATTAACAAAAACGTCAGGTAAGCTATTTATTGACGAAGGTGCCGTTCAAGCGCTTCAATTCGGTGGAAAAAGCTTACTTCCTGCTGGAATTTACGCATTTGAAGGTCATTTTGAAAAAGGTGATGTCGTCGAAGTATATGATCGACACATATGCATCGGGCGCGGTGAAATATTATATTCTGCAAATGAATTAGAACAAGCGATGGGAAAACGCACCGATGAACTAACAAACAATCCAATTGAGGTCATTCATCGAAATCAATGGGTAGAAATTTAAGGAGGCTTTCTGATGATGGAAAATGAGGTAATAGCAAAAGGGAAACGAGCAAAAATTGCTAGTTATGAAACGAATATTAAATCTACTTCTGAAAAAAATGAAGCATTAAAACAAATTGCTGCTCAGTTGCTAAAGGACATGGAACTTATTTTGGTTGAAAATGCGAAAGATATTGTTGCTGGTGAAAAACAACAATTTCCTGCATCAACATTGGACCGAATTTTATTAACAGAAGATCGCGTTCAAGCCATGAGCGATGCCATTTTGCAATTGATCGAGTTACCTGATCCTGTAGGTGAAGTTTTAGAAGATATTACGAAAGAAAATGGTTTACACATTATAAAAAAACGGGTGCCCCTCGGAGTCATTGGTATGATTTATGAAGCGAGACCAAATGTGACGGTTGATGCAGCTACCTTATGTTTGAAAACAGGTAATGCCGTTCTATTACGTGGTAGTTCATCTGCAAAGCATTCCAATATCGCCCTTGTCTCGTCTATTCATCGTGCATTACAAGTTGTTCATTATCCGCAAGATGCCGTTCTACTTATTGAAGATACAAGCCGCGAAACAGCCAAAACTTTATTTACATTAAATGAGTACTTAGACGTTTTAATTCCTCGCGGGGGGAAGAATTTAATTGATTTAGTTGTTCGTGAATCGACTGTTCCCGTATTAGAAACGGGCGCAGGAAATTGCCACATTTATTTAGACCATTTTGCGAATGTAGTTATGGCTAAGAGCGTTGTCAAAAATGCCAAAACGCAACGTTTATCAGTTTGTAATACTACCGAAAGCCTGCTGATGCATGAAGACTTTTTCGACATTCACGGCAAAGAATTTTTACAGTACTTATCGCATGATTTAGGGATTAAAATTTATGGAGATGACCTGGTTTGCCATGTTTTAAAAGAGGCCATTCCTGCAACAGATGAACATTATGCACAGGAGTTTTTAGCTTTAACTTTAAGTGTGAAAATCGTTAAAAATGTTTTTGATGCCATTCATCATATTAATCATTTTGGGACAAATCATTCGGAAGCAATTATTACGGAGAATCAGCAAAATGCCGACGTATTTTTAAATTCGGTTGATGCAGCGGCTGTCTATCATAATGCTTCGACACGTTTTACAGATGGTTTTGAATTTGGTTACGGAGCAGAAATCGGTATTTCAACACAAAAGTTACATGCTCGTGGACCAATGGGTTTACCTGCTTTAACATCAACGAAATATTATATTTTAGGTAATGGACAAGTTCGTCCGTAAATAATTAACGTAAACTTCATTTGAAAGTAGGTACGCCAACGATGAACGTAAATGCAATGATTAAACTGACCATCTCAATGGCCATTTTCGGCTCTATTGGTTTTTTTACTACACAAACAGGAATACCAGCTGTTGAACTCGTTTTTGTGCGTTGTATTTGTGCAACAATTTTTTTAGGGGTTCTCTGGCTACTAACCGGTGGGCATAAAACAGAAGTTTGGCAAAAAGCTGAAGTGTTGAAAACAATCCTTTGTGGGATCTTTCTAGTACTCAACTGGGTGTTCTTATTCAAAGCATTTGAAGTGATGTCGATTTCGATTTCGATTTCCATTTATAATTTGGCACCTATATTTGTTTTAATGCTTGGTTCTGTGTTTCTAGCAGAGAAAATGGGAGTCCGTTCGATTTTAGCAACAATCATTTGTTTTTTTGGAAGTATCCTCATTGTAGGCATTGAAAGCTTCACTTCTCTTTCTGAATTTATGAATTCTGGCTTTGTTTGGGCACTTTTATCTGCTATTTGTTATGCAATGACGATGTTTACAAGTAAAACAATTAAAGGAATGTCATCCTATGCGCTTACTTTTGTGCAAACGATTGTAGGCATTGTGATGCTATTCCCTTTATGTGATTTCACATTATTCGAGGGGTTAACGCAGACAAATTGGCTTTATATATTAGGAACAGGCTTTATCCATACCGGCTTTGTCTACTTTTTATTCTTTGATAGTATTCGCAATTTATCGACCGTGCTAGTATCGGTTTTAGTCTTTGTTGATCCTGTGGTTGCGATATTGTTAGATGCTATTTTTTTATCTTTCCGTCCAACATTACTGCAAACGCTCGGTATTTTATTAATTTTTGGTAGTATTTTATATACTGTATTTTACCCCGATCAATCCTTGAAAGAAATCGATTCCGTCACTTGATTAGGTATATAAGCTCTGAATAGTGAGCCCCACACTAACGCACACTATTCAGAGTTTATAAGGTTTTAATAGAATGCAGTTAAATCTTGGCTTAAAACTACTCGATCTGCAAACCAAATAGGTTGTAACTTCTCTCTATCTCCTACATATAATACAATAATTTCTACATTCATATTCTGTTTATTGTGCTCTACCGCAAGCTGCCAATCTTCATCAATTGGTAAGTATTCGAAAAGTAACTCATTACATAACAATATAATTTTACCTGTAGTCTTCGTGGATAATTCTAATTTCAACATAGTAAACGCGAAATTTAATACATTTTTATAATTTATCGGTTCCTCTTTTATCGAAAAGCTTTTTAAAATTTTTAAATAAGAATTAATATCTAAATCCCCATTTAGAGAGATAGATTCTCGTTCAATCACTTGTGCAAATGGAAGTAAAATAAAATTGATATTATAGTTTTTTGTCTTTTCATAGAACGTTAATCCTAATGCCAATCGATAATTCAAATCCAACTGTATCGTACTATCTTGTTGTGCACAAAGGACAATCGTCGAATTTTCATTTCCCTCATATTGCGTAATCTTCTCTATTTCAATTTTATTACGCCAAAATTGAACTTCAGAAAAATGATTATTTTCAAGACAGTCAATTAATTGTTCCATGTATTCTTCCTGTAAAATATCCCAAACATTATTCCCCAATAAACGTTCGGCTGCGGTCATTTCCTTAATAATATTCAAAATAGTGACATCGTATATTTGTTGAATTGTATATAAATCTTTTAACCAAGTATTTTGAACAACATTAATTAGTTTTTGCTGAACTGCTAAATCTTCTTCATCCGTATCATTTATATTTTTATAGTATTCTGTCAGAATTCTCACTATTTCAGGTGAGGATTTAATAATTTCAGAGTACTCTTTAGCAAACTTCTTTACAATTAACACTGCGATATAAAAGTTTTTTATTGTTGATGATTCAAAAAAGGTACTGTTTTCTTGATATTGCCTGTTAGATGCAGAAAAATCCAATAGAAATAATCTCCACCTTTTTAATTTTATAAAATCAGCATGAAGATTTTCTTTATAATCTTTACCAAGCTCTAGTAATAGCCACAAATCATAAATATATAAATTAAAATATTCTTTATTTATCCCCATAGAATGCTTATCATCTAAATTTTCTAATTGATATAATAATCGTTCAATTCGCATATCACTTAAATCAATTGGACTCTTTATATTTCCCATTCCATTTCCCATCCCCTTCTCTATTTGTAATTATAAATATATAAATGTTTTTCAATTATTACCAATTGAATTATACTCAAATCACTCTAAAATAACAAATCGAAAGTAGGTATTTGGCTCTAACTTTATTTAGTCCTTTAAAACTATCCAAAGTAAAAAGTTGTTGAGAAGTCTAAAAATCCCCAACAACTTTCACTTTAGCTATTTTCTACTCTCTGTCATCTGTTTCCAAACAGAGCCTTTTGCTTCCTCGCCATCTTCAATTCGGGCTAAAGCCATTTTTGCTTGTAATTTCACTTCAAATTCTTTATCTTCACAAGCAACTTTTAACGCCTGTATTGCTGCATCAGTACCAACCTCATATAAATACATGGCCGCGCGCCAACGAACCAATTTATTTTTATCTGCTAAGGCTGAAATCATTGCAGGTTCAAACGCTGTTAAGCCTAAATCACTCATGCAGTCGCCTGCTGTACGACGAACGGCTGAGCTTTTATCATTAAGTGCTTTCGTTAAAGCAGATACCACAGCATTATCTTCAATCATACCCAAATAAACTGTAGCTAGACGACGAATAGACATTTGCTCATCTTCTAGTGCCTTTTCAAGTAAAGGAATATCCTTTAGCTCTGGATCAGGTAGCTTGTCTAATAATTGAAAGCGTTGTTGCCAATCGGCTGCTTGCATATATTCTTCTAGCGTCACTTCTTTGCGCTCATCCGCAATTGTTGCAACCTTTTCATTTACACCTTCAACAATTTGCTCCACACGGTCTTGTGGGTAAAGTGCATCCACTTCTTTGACAACTTCTTCTGCAACTTGAGTTTTATCCCCATAACGGACACCAAAATCAACCCATTTGCGTTCCAAAATATAATTACCCTCTGCTACTTTAAATTGTAAACGTTTGAACGCTAGTGTAAATCGATCTCCCGCGCTTAAACGTACCTCTCCTTCTCCATCAAATGCTTTAATTTGAAGTGGGATGGCTTTATACATTTGTACATGAACATTCACTTCACCGTAATGTTCATTTACACCTTGCTGTTCAATTTCGCTCGCTTCTCCACCAAGTGACGTGCGTATTTCTGCTAAAATATTTTCCCATGCATATTTTGAATTTCGTTCAACAGCTAAAAAGTTTGATACGTGATAAATCCCCTTCACACCTTCTACTCCGAAAATCGCCTGTAATTCAGTTGAAGCTTCCGAAATATTATCCTTTGTGTAGTTAAAACTTTTGCCAAATGGTAAGTCTTGATCAATGATAATTTTCATTGAATTAGGACTTGGTGTCGGTTCAATTGATAAAATTTTCATAGGTATGCTCCTATCCATTTACGATTTCGTCTAAATAACTCCAACGCTCGATTAATTGCTCATATTCACTATTATATTTTTCTAATTCTGACGTTAACTGCTGTAATTTTGTAAAGTCTGAGCCCGCTGTTGAAATATCATCTTCAGTTTGCATAATTTTTTCTTCCATCGAAGAAATTTGATCAGCTATCGTTTCCCATTCTTTTTGTTCTTTAAATGATAATTTTTTCTTCTCTGTTTTAGGCTTTTCTTGCTTTGGTTTTTCAACCTTAATTTCTTTTGCCTCTTGCTGACTTTCTTCTGCTTTTTTTGCTAAATAGTCTGTGTACACATCTAAGCTTTCCGATACACCGCCTTGACCATCTAAAATCCATAGTTTTTTCGCAATTCGATCAAGGAAGAAACGGTCATGGGAAATTGTAATAACAACACCAGGGAAGTTTTCAATAAAGTCTTCTAACACCCCTAATGTTTCGATATCTAAGTCATTTGTCGGTTCATCCAGTAATAAGACGTTCGGTTGTTCCATTAATAGCTTTAATAAGTGAAGACGTTTTCGTTCCCCACCTGATAGCTTACTAATCGGTGTCCCATGAGCATTTAATGGGAATAAAAAGCGTTCTAACATTTGTGATGCCGAGAATCGTTCGCCTTGTGAATCGGTAATATCATTAGATGCTTCACGAATGTAGTCAATCATACGGGCATTTTCATTCATGGCAGGTAATATTTGTTTAAAGTGTAGTCGTTTAACGGTAGTTCCAACAATAACTTCGCCTTTATCTGGCTCAATTTCACCAGCTAGCATATTTAATAATGTGGATTTACCATAACCATTTGCACCAATAATTCCAATACGGTCGCCTTGCTGAAGTAAAAAGCTATAATCTTCAATAAGCATACGATCACCATAAGATTTTGTAATTCCTTCAGATTCCAATACTTTTTTACCTAAACGCGACGTTGCTAAGCCCATTTCCAAATCTGTTTGATCATTTGAGCGGTCCATTGATTCGTCTAATGATTCAAATCGCTGAATACGCGCCTTTTGCTTTGTCGAACGAGCTTTTGCACCACGGCGAATCCATTTTAATTCTGAACGGTATCGGTTACGCATTTTTGCCTGCGTTGCGACCTGCATTTCTTCTCGAATGGCGCGGGCTTCTAAATAATCTCCGTATGAACCAGTATGGCGATATAATGTTTTGTCAGCTAACTCGTAAATATGCGTTGCGGTTTCATCTAAGAAATAACGATCATGGGTAATGAAAATAACTGCACCTTTTAAGCGCGATACCATTTCTTGTAGCCATTCAGTAGATGTGACATCTAAATGGTTGGTAGGTTCGTCTAGTAAGTATAGGTCAGCTGGCTCGATTAATACTTTTGCTAGTGCTACACGTTTTTGCTGACCACCTGATAGTGACGTTACCTGTTGGTCGAACATATCGATACCAAGCTTTGTTAACGCTTGTTTGGCAAGTGCATTGACATCCCATGCGTTATCATTATCCATTTGCTGTTGTAATCGGAATAATTCGTTTTGTAATTTTTCTGATTCAGGATTACTTGTCAGTGCTGCAAGTGCTTCTTCATAAGCACGATTTAATTTTAAAATCGGCGAATCACTGCTAAATACTGCTTGTAGAACGGTCATATTGTCTTCGAATTGCGGATCTTGTTCTAAATAAGCAATACGGTATTTATTTGGATGATCTAGTTCAATCGAATCGGCATCTTGTATACCCGCTAAAATGGATAGTAAAGTCGATTTACCTGTACCGTTAATCCCGATTAACCCAGCACGTTCGCCTTCATAAAGTGTAAATTCGATATTTTGAAATAGCGTTTTATCGCCAACTGTTTTTGTTAAATTTGATACGATTAAATGACTCATGAAATCCCGTCTCTTTCTTTTTTAAGCTGATCTAAAAATTGTACCATAAAGTTATGACGTTCCCTTGCCATTTGTTGACCTTTAGCTGTCACCATTAAATCTTTTAATAGTAGGAGCTTTTCATAAAAGTGCGTTACACTTGCTGTTGATTTTGAACGGTATTCTTCTAATGTCATATCTCCGCGTGCTTCTTCTGCGTCATCATATAACTTGCGCCCTTTTGCTCCACCATACGCAAATGTACGGGCGATTCCGACTGCTCCTATTGCATCTAGGCGATCCGCGTCACGTACGATTTTTGATTCAATACTAGTTGCAGGAAGTTCGTTACCTCCATTAAAGGAAACTTCCGAGATGACAGATTGAATATGTTTAATTTCGTCTTCACTCAAATTAAGTGCATTTAAAATACGATCTTCATTCGATTTATCAGATGCATACTTTGAATCACTGACATCATGAAGGAATACTGCTAAACGTACGATTTTCTCGTTTGCAGTTGGTTCCGTTTTTAATATGGATAGAGCATTTTCATAGACACGTTCGATATGTTGGAAGTCATGACTTGCATCCATCTCGTTATATATTTCTTTAACAAGTAGCTCACATTTTTTTATTTGTTCGTTCATTCGCTTCACCATTTCCCTTATATATACTTATTCTCTCATTATTTTATCATGGAAAGTGCCTCAAACTCACTATTTGCTCTTAATTCTTATGAAGAAAAGATGTTCTAATTTACTTACGATAAAAATAACCTCATTCTAGCCCACAGTATATTGTGCCTAAAATGAGGTTATCTCGTTAATTTAGTTTTTTTGTTGCGTAAACTGACCTGCATACATGACTAGCCTTCCAAAAATATTATGGTAAATCGATAAATGAATCGTATAGACGTCGAGTTCATCATCATAGCCTTCAAGTACAAATGCGCGAGCTGCTAGCGGTGCGGGAGATTTCATCTCACACTTTCCTAAAACGACTTGCTGTTGTTTGGAACGCGTAATTAAAAAACCTTCCTTTGTCACATCAAATTGTAACTCTGAATTTACAATCGCTGGTTTGCCCATATAGTCTTTTACAATTTCCTTTTCTAAATCAACCGTCATCTTCGTATTGAATGTTCTTGTTCTATGAGGAAAATGAAATTGTCGTTGCCAGTCGATTTCTACATACTGTCCATCATTGTACGCACATGAATAGGAAATGTTAAATGGCACCATTTCTCCACTTTCAGGAAACAAGAAGTTAGCCTTTGAAAATAGATGATATAACGGATTTAATAGTTTTGGACCAGCATGAATAACATGCATCGTGCCAGTCGCGTGAAATACTTGATTTAATGAAAGCTGATATCGTTGCTTAAGCTTCGGATGTAATCGTTCAAAATCTTCTCCTAAAATGGTTTCAAAAATCATCCTATCACTCCATTACTCATTTTGTACTATTGTAATAGTAATAGTTTCAGATAGACAAATAAATAGATTAAAAAAGCGGACAGTCGTTTAATACGCTGTCCGCTTCAAAAATTATTTTTTAATTAATTCTAAATCAACTGGAATATTGGCATCCACTGTTTCACCAGCTAAAATTTTAATAGCTGCTTCGATTGCTTTTTCACCAATTAATGTTGGTTGCTGAGCCACAGTTGCAGCTAACGTACCTGCTTTAACTTTTGCTACAGCATCATCCGTTGCATCGAAACCGATAATAATCACATCTTTACGTGCAGCTGTAATTGCTTCTAATGCGCCTAAAGCCATTTCATCATTTTGTGCAAATACTGCTTTAACATTTGGATTTGCTTGTAAAATATTTTCCATTACTGTTAAACCTTCTGTACGGTTGAAGTTTGCTGTTTGGCTAGCAACTAACTTTACTTTGTCATCCACAATATTTAAGAATCCTTGACCACGGTCATTGGCAGCAGAAGAACCCGCAACACCTTCAAGCATAGCTACTTCAGAACCCTCTTCAATTAATGTCATTAAATATTCACCAGCAAGTTCACCACCAGCTACATTATCTGAAGCGATATGTGCAACTACATCGCCACCATCAGAAGTACGGTCAACTGTAATTACTGGAATATTTGCTGCATTTGCTGATTCAACAGCTGTTGCTACAGAAGACGAATCCACAGGGTTGATGATGATTAAGTCAACGCCTTTTTGAATTAAATTTTCTACGTCAGATGCTTGTTTTGAGGCATCATCTTGTGCATCAGAAACTGTAATTTTCACACCATTTTCTTTCGCCTTTTCTTCAGCAGAATCGCTTAAAGTTACAAAGAATGGGTTGTTTAATGTTGAAATTGATAAACCAATCGAGTGTTCAGAAGTTTCTTTTGGAGCTACTTTTGAGCTTTTATCCTTTGTTGGAAAACCCGGTTCCATTGAACAAGCTGCAAGTACAATGGAAATGGCCGCTGCCATTACTAAAAAAGACCACTTTTTCATGTTGTTACACTCCTATGCTGTTTTTTTACGATCCATCAATACCGCTAATAAGATAACAATCCCTTTTACAACTTGTTGGAAGAATGATGAAACACCGATAAGTGTCATCCCGTTATTAAGTACCCCAATAATTAAAGCACCCACTAATGTACCGAAAATCCATCCTTTACCACCAGTTAAACTTGTACCACCTAATACTACTGCTGCGATAGCATCTAATTCATACGATTCACCTGCTGTAGGTTGTGCTGAGTTTAAACGTGATGTAATGATTAATGCAGAAATTGATGCTAATAAACCTGTAATTGCATAAACTGCAATTTTAATGCGATCTGGGTTAATACCTGATAATTTTGAAGCTTCTTCGTTGCCACCAACCGCATAAACACGACGTCCAAAAGTTGTTTTGTGTAAAATGAAATATAGAATAGCAAACGAAATAATCATTGTTACGACCGGTACTGGAATACCAAAGAAATAACCTTTACCGAACAGTTGGAATGAAAGAGAATCGCCTAAACCTGATACTGGACGACCATCTGTATAAACTAGAGTTAAGCCACGATAAATTGTCATTGTTGCTAATGTTGCGATGAATGGGGCCACTTTCCCTTTTGTAATGATGACACCATTAACAGCACCTAAAATCAACCCTAAAATAAGCGCTGCTAGCATTGCTAAAAGTGGATCTGTTCCTGAAGCAAGTAATGTTGCAACAACAGCTCCTGTCAAACCAAGAGTCGAACCAACAGATAAATCGATTCCTCCTGTTAAGATAACAAATGTCATACCGAATGCGATTAATGCACTAATTGATACTTGTCGTAATACGTTTAATAAGTTATTTACTGATAAAAAACTTGGATTTAAAATCGTTAAAATGACGATTAATAATAGTAAGCCGATAAACGGTCCAAGTTTGGCGATTAATTCTTTATTTTTAGCCATTTTTATTCCCCTCCTGTTGCATAATGCATGATGTTTTCTTGTGTCATATTGTCTTTTGACACCATGCCAGTTACTTTGCCTTCACGCATAACAAGTACACGGTCTGCCATACCGATTACTTCTGGCAATTCAGAGGAAATCATTAATATTGAAACCCCAGCTTCGGCTAAGTTATTCATAATTTGATAAATTTCTTTTTTCGCACCGATGTCAACACCACGCGTAGGCTCGTCTAAAATTAAAATTTCAGGTTTTGTGCCTAACCACTTGGCAATAACAACTTTTTGCTGGTTACCACCACTAAGTGATTTTGCAGCTAAATCGGCACTTGATGTACGAATACGTAATTGTTCAATGTATTCGCCTACCATTTTATTTTCAAGCTTAGGCTTAATAACGCCCGATTTTGAACCTTTTTCTAAGTTTGCTAACATGATGTTCTCTTTAATCGAGAAATCTAAGACAAGACCTTGTGTTTTACGGTCCTCTGTAACGAAACCAATTTTTTTCTTCATTGCTTCAATGGGTGAGTTGATTTTAACAGCTTGTCCATCAATGAATACTTCCCCATTTGACAGTTTGCGGTAACCGAATAATGCTTGAGCAACTTCTGTACGCCCTGCACCCATCAGACCTGCAACAGCTAATACCTCACCTTTGCGAATTTCAAACGATACATTATCAAATGCACCCTTTGCACATAAATCTTTCACTTGTAGCTTTACATCGCCGATAGTTGCATTACGTTCTGGGAATCGCTCACCTAGTTCGCGTCCAACCATCATTGATACAATTTCTTCAAATGAAGATTCTTTAATATTACGTACACCTACATACGTACCATCACGTAAAATCGTAATACGGTCACAAATCGCAAAAATTTCTTCCATTCGGTGAGAAATATACACAAATGAAATTCCTTTTTCCTTTAATTCATTTACAGTTACAAAAAGTGTTTCGATTTCTCGGTCAGTTAACGCAGCTGTTGGCTCATCCATAACGATATACTTTGCATCTGATGCAATCGCTTTAGCAATTTCAATAATTTGCTGTTTTCCCACTGATAAATCTCCAGCACGTGTGCGTGGATCAATATTTAAACCTAATCTCGCTAACAGTGCTTTAGCTTCTTCGTGCATTTCTTTTTTCTTTAAAATACCGAATAAGCCATATGTTTTCTCTTTCCCTAAAAACAAATTTTCGGTCACTGTTAAATCTGGTAAGATATTTAGTTCCTGGTGAATTACCGCAATTCCTAAAGCTTCTGCTTCTTGTGGCGAGTTAAAATGAACTTCCCGACCATCTACTTTAATGACACCTTCATCACGCTTGTATATACCTGTTAAAATCTTCATCATTGTTGATTTACCAGCACCATTTTCACCCATCAAAGCGTGAATTTCACCTGGTTTTAATTCAAATGACACGTTATTTAAAACGACGTTACCACTAAACGCTTTTGAAATCCCTGACATTTCAATCATGTTGCCCACCTGCCCTTACTAGAAAATAACGCCGCTTTGTAAAATAATGTTGGCGTAAGGTGTTGTTTCACCTGTTCGAATAATAACTTTTGCACTTTTTGTTAATTGCTTAAATTGCTCATGTGATACATAGCTCGCTGCTAACTTCTCTGAAACAACGGTATGCACAGCTACATTTTGTTCTTTAATTTCTTCTGCTAAAACTGCTGATTCCACAACTAAATCATCCAGCACAACATTTAAAATCGTTAAAAACGATGGTTCACCTAATTTATAGGCTAAATCAATACATGGTACACCCTCTGGAATCGGTAAACCGCAATCTGCGATAACGATTTGATCAGTATGTCCAAGCTTAGCAAAAATACCTGCCAATTCGCGATTTAAAATTCCATGCTTCTTCATACAATCATTCTCCCTTAATTCTTGCATTTACTGCTTCTAATGTCGGCATGCCGCCTTGTGCTCCAAACTTTTCTACCGATAACGAACCTGCAATATTCGCAAAATGAACCGCATCTTCAATAGAAGCACCTTCACAAATTTTATGCGCAAATGCACCATTAAAAGTATCACCAGCACCAGTTGTATCAACAGCAGTTGTTTTATAACATGGCAATTTCACAATTTTTTCGCCGTTATGATACATCGCACCATCTTCACCCAATGTTACGATGAGTTTGTTCGGATATTTTGCTAAAGATGTTTCTACTTCTTCATTGAAAATAAATGCACATTCTGTTTCATTAGGTGTCGCATAAGCAATTTTATCCATCCACTCAGGTTTGAAATTTCGCGCTGGCGCAGGATTTAATAACACGGGAACACCATGTTTTTTACAAATTGCCATTGTATGCTCAACTGTTTCTACAGGAATTTCTAATTGCATCACAACAAGCTTCGAATTTTTTAAAACATCTTCATGTTTGTCCACCATTTCTGGTGTTACCTCAAAATTTGCACCTGGTACAACGATAATACGGTTATCTTGTTCAAATAAAGTGATGTTGGCAATGCCTGTATTTGTTTCAACAGTAGCAACTGTATTTGTCTCAATTGTTTCATCTTGTAATGTTTTTAAAAGTGCTGGACCAAAGCTATCTTGTCCTACTGCTCCAATCATTGTTACCGCGCTACCTAAGCGAGCTGCTGCAACTGCTTGATTGGCACCTTTTCCACCAGGAATCGTTTCAAATCTTTGTCCCAATACGGTTTCACCTTGCTTAGGAAACACGTCCGTTTGACAAACGATGTCCATATTAATACTTCCTACTACTGTAATCACCAGCATCTACTCCTTTGTTGTCTCACGTATAATTAAGCTTGGTTCAATGGTAATATGCTTTTGCTTTAACGTTTCGCCATTAATTTGCTGAACGAGCATTTTCGTCGCGGCTTCACCAAGTGCATAAATATTTTGTGCTACTGTTGTCAATCCTGGTGTCACGATTTCACCGATTGCAATTCCATCAAATCCAACAATTTGTAGCTCTTCAGGAACTCGAATGCCTAATTTATGCGCTGCCTTTAAAACGCCCATTGCGATCATATCACTACTAGCAAAAACACCATCAATTGTTGGATACTTTGTCAAAGCTTCTCTTGTAATCTTTTCAGCTTCTAAAAAATCAAACGGGCTTTCAAAAATGTGCGTTTTAATATTTTTCTCCATTGTTGCCTTTTGAAAACCCGCCAAACGTTGTTGCACTGGCTTTAAGTTTTTAGGTCCACTTAAAAATGCTACTTCTTTTATATGTCGCTCTATTAAATAATGAGTGGCCATTTCTGCACCTAGTTGATTTTCCGAAGTTACAGAAGGTAAATCAATTTCTAATAAACGGTCGAGTAACACAATTGGAACATTTAGTTTACGATATTGTTCAACCGGTAATTGATTTGTAGCTATAATGAACCCTGCGATATATTTTTGCTGCAATGTTTCAATATATTGCAGTTCTTTTTCAGCATTCTCGTCAGAGTTACACAATATAACGGTATAGCCTTCTTTTAATGCCGTGTCTTCGATTGCACGTGCTAATTCAGGGAAGAATGGGTTCGATATGTCTGGCACGATTAAGCCAATTATGTGCAATTGTTTCGTTGATAATGAGCGAGCAATTTGATTCGGCTTGTAATCTAACTCGTTAATCGCCTTTTCAATTGCTAGATTGGATTTTGAACTGACGTAACCATTTTTATTTAAATATCTCGAAACGGTTGCAACAGAAACATCTGCTAATTTTGCAACATCTTTTATCGTAGCCATATTGTTCTCCCTTTAGCAAAATATGTAACCGATTACATATTGGCACAAAAAAAATATATAAAGATTTAAAGCGTATTGTGTAACCGATTACACATAATATAAGGCATACTTTTAGGTCACGTCAACCCTTTTTTCACATATAGTACACGTTATTTGTAGTGATTAGTATGACACATTAAAAAGAAAAAATTTTCGATTTAATCAGTAAATTAAATGCCACTATTTCCTTTTCCAACAAATGGTTTTATTTACTTTTGTCAGAATTGTGAACAAATTCATTGAAGTATACAGAAAAATAACATATAATAGTTTCAAGGACACACAAAACAGATAAAGGAGTGTTTTTATGCAAAGAACATTAAATTCAACTACGTACGTAATGAAAGATCGTGAAAAGAAAGCACTACTAGTTATTAGTCCAATTATTATTGGATCTATTGCTTATGGTGCTAGTATCGGCTTTATGGTGTTAAATCATATGCTTCAAATTATGTTCTAAGGATTTTGATTAAATTGTATAAATTTTCTCCAAATTAAAAAAACGTATTCGAAAAAACATCGAATACGTTTCTTTTTTATTTATTTCCATCATTAGAATAATCCAACAGCACTACCATCTTCTGCTACATCCATGCGTAAAGCTGCTGGTTGTTTTGGTAATCCTGGCATTGTCATAATATCCCCAGTTAAACATACTAAGAAACCTGCCCCTAATTTCGGGATAATTTCTCGAATTGTTACTGTAAAGTCTGTTGGGCGACCAAGTAGACTTGGTTGATCTGATAATGAATACTGTGTTTTCGCCATACAAATCGGTAAGTGATCCCAGCCATTTTTTTCGATTGTTGCTAATTGTTTTTTAGCAGTATCTGTAAACTGTACACCTTTTCCGCCATATACTTGTTGCA
Source organism: Lysinibacillus sp. 2017 (assembly GCF_003073375.1). Taxonomy (NCBI): domain Bacteria; kingdom Bacillati; phylum Bacillota; class Bacilli; order Caryophanales; family Bacillaceae; genus Lysinibacillus; species Lysinibacillus sp. 2017. The sequence continues at coordinate 1,415,651 of NZ_CP029002.1, read as the reverse complement.
CAATTTTAGTTAGCTTCTGTTCAACCGTTTCTTGTAATTCATATAAATGATGGAAATTATTTGGCTCTTGAATGACTTCTAGCACTTGTTTCGCTAATTCAATGCCACCTTTTCCGCCTTCTTCCCAAACATTCGTACGAGCAATACGCACATCATTTTCCTTCGCCCAATTTAACACAACTTCTAGTTCTGCTTCTGTATCTGTGATGAAACGATTTAAAGCAACTACAGGTTGTAAACCGAAATTACGAACATTGGCAATATGTTGCGCTAAGTTTTGGATGCCCACTTTTAACGCTTCGACATTTTCTTGAACTAAGTCGGTTTTTGCAACACCACCATGCATTTTTAATGCGCGAATTGTCGCAACTACAACGACAGCACTTGGTTTAAAGCCAGCTTCACGTGCCTTAATATTTAAAAACTTCTCTGCACCTAAATCTGATCCGAATCCCGCTTCTGTTACAACGATATCCGCTAGCTTACGTGCCGTTTGCGTAGCGATGATTGAATTACAACCATGTGCAATGTTCGCGAAGGGACCTCCATGTATTATTGAGGGTGTTCCTTCAATTGTTTGAACTAAGTTAGGATTTAACGCCTCTTTTAATAAAAGTGTTAAAGACCCTTCCACCTTTAAATCACCAACAGTAACTGGCTCACGGTCATATGTATAACCGATTACAATACGTGCTAGGCGCTGTTTTAAGTCTTGAATATTTGTTGCTAAGCAGAATATCGCCATAATTTCTGATGCAACGGTAATGTCAAAGCCATCCTCACGCGGAACCCCTTGTAATGGGCCACCTAACCCTACTATTACGTGACGTAATGCACGGTCATTTAAATCTAAAACGCGCTTCCAAATAATACGGCGTGGATCAATATTTAATGCATTTCCTTGATGAATATGGTTGTCGATTAATGCTGATAAAGCATTATTCGCCGTAGTAATCGCATGAAAATCACCATTGAAATGTAAATTGATTTGCTCCATTGGCAGCACTTGTGCATAACCGCCACCTGTTGCGCCTCCTTTAACACCCATAACTGGTCCTAATGAAGGTTCACGTAAAGCAACCATAACACGCTGATCTAATTGATTTAACGCATCGGCTAAACCTACAGTTACCGTCGATTTCCCTTCCCCTGCTGGTGTTGGGCTAATCGCAGTCACAAGTACTACTTTAGCATTTGCTGCACCTGTTACTTTACTTGTGTCGATTTTTGCTTTATATCGACCGTACTGTTCCACTGCATCTAGTGGAATTCCTGCATTTTCTGCAATTTCGATTATAGGTCTCATCGTTGCATTTTTCGCGATTTCAATATCTGATAGTGGCTTTTTTGTTGTAGTCGTCATGTATAAACCCTGCTTTCTGAAGTAGTCTTATTTATTATAGTCTGTTTTGTTTGAATTCATAAATAAAAACCCATACGCAAATCGACAAATTATTGACATGCAACGCAGAATTATTATATAGTTTATTCGTAATATTCTGTATTTTAGTGATTCATCAATTATTTTTGACAGTATCGGAGGAGAAAGCGGATGCACCAAGGCACTGTAAAATGGTTTGATAATGAAAAAGGTTACGGATTTATAGAATGTGAGAATGGTGAAGATGTTTTTGTACACTTTACTGGCATACAAATAGAGGGGTTTCGTTCACTTGATGAAGGACAAGCCGTGGAATTTGATATCGTAGACGGCATTCGAGGTGCACAAGCTGCGAATGTTTACAAAAAATAAATAGCGCAGCCCTCTTCAAGCAAAATTTCGCTTTAATGGGCTGCTTTTTTTTATTTAGTGTTTCTCTATTTCTCTACAATCATATAATCTTTTTTACTTGTTTTGTCACTTAAAGTTGACATTACATTCGTAATAGAACCAATATAATGTGCAGGTTCTTCATTACCTTCTTCATACACATAAATATTATAATCTGTACGATTTGCTTTTTTAATAAGTACGTTACCAGTATTTGTCGTAAAGCCAATAAATTCGTTGTTATTTAATGCTTGTAGTGCCTGTTGTTTTGTTAATGTCATAGTAATACTCCTTTAAATACGCCAATTTCGATAAGGGTGTAAATTTATTTTGTTGTCACTTCATAAAATCCCCCATCGCAGTTAATTCCTTTTTGCTCGTTGCCACCTGATAGTACAATTTTCCGAATGCTGTAGCCATGTTCTAACATGTCATCCCAAACTGGTCCTTCGCCTAAAGGACGATAAAATTTGAGACGAGCATTTGGTAAGATGATTGATGCAATTTCAGAATTCGTTTCCGAGTCTACTTTCATTTCGACTTGTGCTTCACAAAGTTTAGCGAATTGTTCTACCTGTTTAAAATTTGGTACAACGAAATGAATCGAATCAATTGTTACATCACCTAAAGGATGTGGCGCTATAATCCCGCGATTTGTATTTTCTTCACGTCTTAAATCATCATCCAGCTCCCACTGAATAAAAAATGGAAAATCTATTTTCGTATTCGGATAACCGATATGTAGTAATTTCCAGCTTACAGTAGAACCGTCTTCACGCGTTCTAAAACAAGAGGTTGGACCAACAACGTCAAAGCCTGCTTCACTAAATTTTTGTGCATCTTCTTCAATCGTTGTCGTACGAATGGCAAAACGTGTGAAACCGTTTTTTCGATTCACTTTTTGGTAGCTTTCATGCAATGTGTATTTTTTATTCGCTGCTTGTTGAAATAAGTCTTCGTCAAAAATCCCTATAAGCTCGATGTAACTCAAATCAAAATAACTCAGTGCATTGTAAGTTCCCCAGTCTTCATGCTGTCCACCGTTTACAACATGTAACCCCTCTTTTTTTAGCTGTTCCAGTGTGTGTTCTGGTTGATCGACAAAATGGACAAGATGATCAAACTGATACATGTTCGCTCTCCCCTTCATTCCATGCTTTACAAACATCTACCCATTGTTTAGCATTTGAAAATTGTTCAAGTTCCTTACACGTTAATTCAATCGCAGAGTTGGCACTGCCGCAAGCGGGAAAAATGGTATCAAATCGCTTTAATGACTCATCTAAGTAAATGGGTAAATCGTTTTCTAAGCCAAAAGGACAAACACCGCCCACTGGATGACCCGTTTGTTCTAAAACGTATTGTGCATCAAGCATTTTCGCCTTTACATCAAATTGTTGTTTGAACTTTGCATTATCAATTTTCGCATCACCCGCAGCTACCACTAAAAATGCTTGCTCTTTTCCTTGAAACGATAACGTTTTCGCAATTCGTGCAGGTATGACATTTAACACCGCTGCTGCTTCTGCAACCGTTGCACTGCTACGTTCATATTGTAATACATCTTTTTCTCGACCAAATTGTTCAAAATGCTGAAGTACTCTTTGTAATGACATTTAAAACGCTCCTTTTATATAGAAAGAATATTCAAATTATATCATCACATTGAATTTCAGCACAGTCTATTTGATGCGAACAATTATTGAAATATATCAATTAATGCCGTAGCAGCTGCTTGTTTACCATCAACTTTTACAATTTCACCGGTATTTGAAACAATATAATGCGGTTCCATTGCGCCATATAAAGATTTCGAGCTATTGGCTACCATGAAATCTGCTTGTGCTGCTTTCATACGTAATGTCGCACGGTCGATTAAATATTGTTCATCTTCCGTCGCTTCTAATTTAAAACCAACTAAAGTTAAATTCGGGTTCCAATTTTTAATTTGCGCTAATATTTTCGGTGCTTTTTTAAAATGGATGATTGGTGGTTCATCAGATGGCATTTTCCCTTTTTCTGTTAGCTCATTGCCAGCTTGATCAAATACTTTGTCAACTAGCCAGTCTGAGCCGGCAACTGCCATAATGCAATAATCGACTTTTTTATTTTGAACAATTACTTTTAATCGCTCCCCTAAATCTTCAATCCCTTCAAATCGCACTAATTGCATGTTTTCTTTGTGTTCTGGTAATTGCGCGAAATAGCCGTGCATGTATATGACATTTGCTCCTTTTTCTAAAGCAGCCTCAGCCAAATAGCAGCCCATCGTTCCTTTCGATAAGTTCGTATGTCCGCGCACATTATCCCATTTTTCAAATGTACCTCCACTTGTGATAACGATTGTTTTACCTTTTAACATTTTAAAAACCCCTTAACTAATTATTACTCTGCCACACCTAACCATTGTTTTAATATTTCCACGAATTTTTGTGCTGCTGGCGATAATTTTTGTTTTGTTGAAAGACCAATTGTACGGAAGCTTTCTTGTTTTAATGGTAATGCCTTTAAATTTCCAGGTAACTCTGAGACGGCAAGCTCTGGTAAAATGCTAATACCGATATCATGTTTAACCATCGAAATTATTCCTTTTTCATCATACAATTGAAAACGAATATTCGGACGTAAATTATGTTTTTCAAATGCTATGATGACATCATTTGTTCCTTTATAAGAAAGTAAAATAAACGGCAAATCTTTTATATCGAAAAGATCGATTTCATCCTTATGATATAGTGAACTTTGTGATGATACAATACATAACAATGGATCCCGTTTTAGTGGTATAAAGTCAAACTGTTTGGAACTTGTCTGATTTAAAAAACCGCAATCCACTTCTCCATTCAATAACCATTGTTCAATTTCATAATAATCGCCTTCATGGAGCTCGACATGAATGCCTGGGTATTGTGAATCCATCATATGAATAATTTCTGGCATCCAATGCGTTGAGATTGTAGAAATTAAACCAATTCGCACTGTCCCTTTGGCAACCCCTAAAATTTTTGCTGCTTGTTGTCGTAAATGCTCTTCTGCAAATAATACCTTGCGCATTTCAATGAGCATTGTATGGCCATCCTCAGTTAATGTGACACCTGTTCGATTGCGATGAATAAGATTAAAACCAAATTCCTTTTCCATACTTGAAATTGCGTGACTAACTGCAGATTGTGTTAACCCCAGTATTTGAGCCGCTTTTGTAAAACTTTGTACTTCCGCCACTTTACTTAAAATTTCGTATTTAACTAAACTCAATATAATTCACCTCAAATTGTAAATCTAAACATGAATTTTTTTCATACTAACCATTATAAACATTCGTTTTACTAATCACAATGTACAGTTTATATTGTTTTATAACAGAAAATACATTAGGAGGATGCCTCCTAAAATAACAGCATTACTGAAACGATACATAAATAATACTACTGTTATAGGAAATCAATTTTTGAGGAATGTGGTGACATCTTTGAGTTTACAAGGAAAAGCAAATTTATTAATGGTTATTGTTACAATGTTTTGGGGGCTTTCTTATACATTTATGGTCATGGGTTTAGAAGTTTTAGAAGCCTATAATGTTGTTGCATTACGATGCTTAATCGCCTTTGTTATTGCGGGGTTAATCTTTTTACCGAAGATGTTACGTGTTTCTAAAAAAACAATTGCATACGCAGCTATACAGGGTGCACTATTATTCGCAGTTTTTGCCCTTTCATTATTTGGTTTAAAAACTACCTCTGCAGGTAATGCGGGCTTTATCTTAAGTTTAACAGTGGTTTTAGTACCAATTTTCACAAGTTTCCTTGAAAGACGATTGCCTTCACGTGCTGTGAGTTTTGCAATTTTCTGTACGATGATTGGTATTACAGTGCTGACATTGAAAGAATCATTAGCTTTCCAAACAGGGGATATTTTAATTGCGATTGCAGCTGTATGTTATTCTATCTACTTGATTTTAAATAGTAAGTTTACCAAAAATGTTGAATCGATTTCTTATGGTGTATATCAGTTAGGTTTTGCAGGTGTTCTAGGTGCCTTATTAACACTAATTTTTGAAACACCACAGATCCCAACTAACTCTTTAGGCTGGGGCGCTGTTTTGGGATTAGGAATTATTTGTACTGCATTTTGCTTCATTGCACAGGCTGTTGTACAACAATATACTTCTCCTACACATACAGGATTAATTTTCTCACTTGAACCGATTTTTGCAGCGCTTTTCGCAATGATGTTCTTAGGAGAAGTCCTTACCATACAACTATTATTCGGTGGTGCATTTATTTTAATTGGAAATTTTGTTGCACAGATCGAGCAATTTAAATCTACTAAAAAAGCACCTGCAGCATTACAATCCAAAGTTTCATCACATTAATTTAAGAAGACATAGCTATCTTTTGGCTATGTCTTTTTTCATTACATAATTTAAATTTACATTCTAAAACTATCTTTCATTTCATATACTATAAAACAAAACTATTTTCAGATAGTTCGAAAAAGATAATTAGTTTTCATAATAACATTCTGACGTTATTATAAAGTATAGCAATACTTGCACGACAAGTATTTATCAAGTTGTATTAAAGGAAGTGTTACAATGGTTGGACGTAATGACCTATGCCCATGTGGTAGCGGAAAAAAATATAAGAAGTGTTGTGAAGGTAAAGACCAAACAACGACTTTAACAGTGTTCCATGAAGAAATTGAAAATGTACTACAAACTTTCTACAGTAATTATCCTGAAAGAAAAGACATTCGTGAGTTTATCGAATTAGTACAAGCATGGGCACCAAAACTAGAATCAAAATTACAAAAGGAATTAGTAGAAGCAGTTGCATTAGATGAATTTTTCTTCCATAAGCGCCCAGAAATTTGGACAAATTTCTTAGCAAAAATGTCGAAGAAAATGGTTCGCCCATCGATGATCGAGCTTTTAAAAACTTGGGAAAAACCAATATTCTTTATCGGTACAGTTGAATCCGTTGAAAACGAATACTTCACCGCGATTTCAGCATTGGATGGACAAGCTTATAACATTCAACGTGAAAGTCCAAAACCGATTCCATTAGGTATGCGCGTATTTGCATTCCTTTTACCAGATGGCTCTCAAAAAGCAAATCATGTGTTAGCGGTATCTACACTAATTTTCTTCCACAAAGAACATGCAATTTCATTTGAAGAATTTACTACTGCTTATAAAGCAAGTGGCTTATCTTTAGAAAAATTCACAAAAGAAAACCACCTATTATTATGGGAAGGTTTAGTGGAAAATGGATATAAAGGTGAAGAATTCACACCATTCGAACAAGAAGTTGTTGAACAATTAAAAGCGTTTATGCAAACAAAAGCAATTGATAATGAAAACTTCATTGCGATTGTTGAAGATTATTTAATTGAAAAACAACCGTCTGCTCGTAAAGCTGGTGCAATCGCTGCTGGTGCAATACGCTTCGGTCAAGACAATGATTTATTAGGTCAAAAATTTACGGTGAAAGATATCGCGGATAGCTTCGGCGTATCCTCTTCATCATTAAACAAATATCATCAAGAATTAACTGCTTTCTATCAAGAAAAAAACTAAACACTAAAAAGCTGTTGCCTGTTAGATACATCTAACGGACAACAGCTTTTTTAACATAACAAAAGACTCCTTGAAAACAAAATGGCAGTATGTTTTCAAGGAGTCTTTTTACCTTAGGATAAAAGGATTTAGAAAGAAGAAATCTCCAACGGATAATCCGTTGGAAGACAAAAACAAATACTTAATAAGTGCATCAAAAAAGTATTATTAGTCAAGAGTAATATATTGGGATTACATTATAGTTTTTCATAAACTTTCATCATTTCTTGACCTAAAAACTGAAGTTGTTCTCCTACAGTGCATTGTTCTATACAAAAGCGATGTGCCCCTTGCTTCCCTCTTGTTTTTCGAAGGTCACGAATGACAAGGCAATCTGTACAGTACGTATCCGTTAATTCATCAATATCTTTCATAACATCAACTTTATTCATCATCTGTGCCTCCTTTCATGCATTTTTTATTGTACTCTATTTCTTTATTTTCTCCAACTATTGTCTTGTTTGTTATACTAATAATATGACCTTGTAAAGGAGCAAATACATGTTAGAAATATACATTGACGGTGCAAGTGCAGGTAATCCCGGTCCTAGTGGTATTGGACTGTTTTTAAAAGGAGAAGGCGTTCATCTAAAAATAAGCGAACCAATCGGCCTTACCAATAACCATCAAGCTGAATTCATTGCACTTGTTCGCGGGTTAGAAGAAGCGAAAAAAACGGGTTCAACTTTCATCTCCGTTCGCTCAGACTCCAAAATAGTCGTTAGCTCGATTGAAAAAAATTACGTGAAAAATGAAGAATTCAAACCCTATTTACAGCATGCTCAACAGTTAATAGAGGAATTCGAGTTATTCTTTATAAAATGGATTCCTGATAAAGAAAACAAAGCAGCAGATGCCCTCGCACGTGCAGCCATTTTAAAAAATAACCACGCTGAATAATGAAAACGATTCATCTACCAAAAATTTTGGTAAATGAATCGCTTTTTATGCTTAATTTGATCGTTTTCTTGCAAAGAATACCATATAAAGGATAAATACACCCGCTAATATAAGAGCTGAAATCATATAGACAGATTCATAGCTCAATTTTACCGCGATAATTCCTAGAAGATACGATCCTAAAGCTATACCAATATCAAATAAGGTAAAATAGGTCGCAGTTGCATAACCACTTCGTTTTGGAGATGCTGCTTGAATACATAATGATTGGAAACTTGTCGTAAGTGTCCCGTAACCCGCGCCGATGAAAATAGCTGACACTAAAAACAACCACATTCCGTTTGCACTTGCCAACATGATTAAGCCAATTGCAAACAAGAAAAACGATGGAATAATAATAAATTTAGGTCCTATTGTATCATAGATTTTACCTGTCAACGGGCGAATACTAATCATCGCCACTGCAAATACGGCATAAAAATAACTCGCTACACTTAACAAATCCTTTTGTTCGGCATATAACGATAAGAAAGAAAGCACACTTGAATAGGAAAATGCGATTAAACAAGCTAACAAAGCAATCGGTATGGCTTTTCGTTCAAATAAATCGTCAAATGAAAACTTAAAGTTACGATTCGTCGTTTCTGGCTGCGGTAAATCATTTGTATTAACAGATAAAGCGAATAGCCCACCTATTAAAACAACGGCTGACAGTACGATAAATAATGCATTAAAGCTTGCATATTGAATAACAAGTAAACCGATAAACGGACCCATTACAACAGCTAAATTTGTAGACATAGTAAAATAACCCAGTCCAGTCCCTTTACGATTAGCAGGTACGATATCAGCAGCTAAAGAACCCGATGCTGTTGTAGCAATACTAAACCAAATCCCTTGGAAAAAGCGTAATACGAGTAAAATCGCAAACGGTTTAAAGAATAAATATAAAATCGTACATAGTAAATAAAATACTATACTGATGATTAATAATCTTTTCTTACCGTATAAATCTAATAATTTCCCACTGAATGGTCGCATAATAATGGCTGAAAGTAAAAACATTGTAACTAGTAAGCCTGATTCATCATCTGAGCGTCCAAGTTCACCTATTGCATAAAGCGGTAATGTTGTCACTAAGCCATAAAATACAAAGAACACAGCCATATTCGTGAAAAATAAACTTATAAAACGCTTTGTAAATATTTTATTTTGTTGTTCCATCAAATCAACCCTTCATTTTTTTCAATAAATGAATTAAGAGCTGTTGATCTTCGTTATTCAAATTCTGAATCATTTGCTGCTCAAACGCTAAAACAGATGCTTCCACTGTTGGAAACTGCTCGTTTGCATAGGGAGTTAGTGTGATAATCTTTTCACGCTTATCAATTCCTTGCTGCCGTTCAACCCAACCTAATACCTCTAAGCGAGAAACTGTTCTTGTAATCGTCGGTGCCTCTACATTCAAATATTTCCATATCGATGTTAATGACATCGGACCATTTTCGTGCAGTAAAAAAAGAATGGTCCATTGCGAGTTAAATAATCCATGATTCTTTAATACATCATTTAGTTGATTAACTAAATATCGGTTTTGTTGAAATAAAATGTGAAATAACGGGTTCATAACATTCGCTCCTAATTTTATTTACCTAGTTAAATAAATTTCTTTTTTATTCTACGCCTGTCCCGCATCGTTGTAAAGGGGAATTTATTTTTACGCAATAAACAAAAGCGCTAAAGCGCCTGTTAAGCCCCGACAAGTTTTGGAGGACCCGACAAAAAAGTAAACGCACACTTTTGTAAGAGTGGGGTCGAAAAGGATTCGATGCATCTATAATTTCCTTAACAATAAAAAAACACTTAAACCGGTTGTCCAGCTTAAGTGCTCCATATTATTTTTCATTTTGCTCCATAATATTTAACAACGCCCCTACAGCGCCTGAGAAACCGGAGTCTTTTAAGAATATGGGTTTATGTTTCTTCAAAATTGTGTAATTATTAATGACCTTTTTCAACTGCTCGTTATCTGTTAATGTCGAGCCAATATAGACAATATAATCTGCATTATGTTGTTCGGCTAATTGAATACTTAATGTCGTAATTACTTCACCGACTAAGCCTTGCGTTGTAGCAAGCACATCATTTTGTGCAAATTCTTGTTTATCTGTAATCCCAACTTTACCAAAGTTACTTGCAGTCAAATTTCCGTCTATCGGTGTATCCATGCCTCGATAAATATCTTTCACTAACAGATCGATACCTTCACGATTGCCTTTAGAAGCATTTGCTTTGATCACATCAAAGTCCGAAATACCTGTCATAATGGCAGAAAGACCGATTAATGTTCCTCCACCTATACCAGTACCGCCAACTCGTTCATGCGTATTGCCATCCATATAATGGATTGATGTACCTGTTCCAATATTCGTAATGATGCTTTGATCGATTGTGTGCCCTTCTTCTTCCAATAAATACCGCACACCTTTTAATGTCGCTTCAAATTCTACGATATATTCTATCGACTTCATCGTTTTTAAAACATCACGTAACTGCTCTGTTCGTCCACCTGTTAAGCCGATTTCTTCTACTTGAGGATGTTCTTCTAACCATACTTTTACCAACTGCATTTCTGAAGATGGAAAAACAGCTAATGTAAGCACCTGCTGCTCATTAAAATACGCAAGCTTTGTCAACGTTCCCCCTGTATCAATTCCAATCCATGTTGACATACATTTTTCTCCTTTAATCTTTACCACTTATCTGCTACTAATCTATTTTAACGTAATGAATATCTGCAATAAAGTATAAATTTCCCCAAAAGATTTTCTATTATACTTGAACAGTTTCTTCTTGTAATAGGGCGCGTTTATGAAATTCTTCAACAAATGCCGCTTCGAATTTTCGTACTAAGCGTAAAATTTTTGCTTCATATGCATGTGTCGACTCATCAGCCAAATTGAATTTTGCGATTAATTCTTCTTTTTTCAATAAATTGGTTAATGTCATTACTTCTGTTTTAGGTAAGGCCACATGATGTAATTTCAAAATTTTTGACATAGAACGTAATGCTGAGCGAGACACTAAAATTTTCCCTGGTGCAGACAGTGCGGCTTGTTGTAAAAATTCTTTCGCCACATCATTCGGCTTAATTTTAATATATTCCGTGATTCTTATATCCCCATCACTTGTCATTCGTTCTTCACTTTGAATGGTAAATGGTAATTCATCACGGAAAGTTTTCATTTCTTCTATATGTACTTGATTATTGAGTACCTTACAAGTTGTAGTAGAAATAATAAGCTCATACGTAGATTCTAGCATTTTAAAATTCGTTAATAATAAGATAAATTCGTTCGTTTGCTGCTGCTCGATTAACTTTTCTCCATCTACCTCTTGGAATATACGAAGTAAACTAAACGCATCTGCTAATGCACGATGTTGCGTTTCAACTTCTAAACCAAGATGTTGCATTAAACCGCCCAGACTTGGTTGCTCTTTCATCGCATTAGCAATCATGTATTTTTGTTGGAAGTCTACGATTGGATATAAGCAATCCTTATTAAGATAATTACGAGTTAATTCTTCCTCTAGCACTTTTCGGTCGAATTCGCCAAATGTTAAAAATATATAATCTTGCTTGCACCAGCGCTTAAATTTATAAAAAGCTTCTTTAAATGACGGTGCATCGATTAATTGCTCAGTCGTAATGCCTGTTAACTGTTGAATATGCACATTCAACTTTTTAAATTTATAAGGTTGAATTAATTGAGTGAAGGTTTCTGTCGTACCATCCGGCAACCATTTCACTGCTCCAATTTCAATAATATACTGTTTTCCACGAATCAATGCCGCTTCCACATCGACACTAATATATGTTTTTCTTCGTCCCAAAATTTTCACCTACTATTTTCGTTACCGACTAAATGTCTTTATGCAACTTTTAAGGATGCAAATATTCCCATAAAAATAAACCTCTTCTTATTGTATATGAAAAAGTCTCAGAAAACACGGGAATATTCGTAAAAAAGAAGCTTGTCAAAAAATCCATTAAATTTTAGGCATTGTCATACCGTTTCAAAAGATTATTGGAACTTTTATTTTCACTTTTTGTCATTTTGCGATACCATTAGAAAGGAAGCAATAATGAATGGAGGAACACTTCCTTATGACAAATAAACCCCTACAAAAAGATACGATGCGTGTTTTAAAAGAAACAAGCCGTACATTTTATATTCCCATTACATTTTTAGATAAAGAATTAAAAATGACTGTCGCAGCAGCCTATTTAGCAATGCGTGCGATTGATGAAATTGAAGATCATGAAGATGTCGAAAACGAAGTGAAACATGATGTGCTATTAAAAGTAGAACAACTACTACTTGCCCCTGAATTTGATCACGCTGCTTATATGGAAGCTTTAGCACCAGTTCTTGATGAAATGCCAGAAGTAACATTGCGTTTAGCAGATTGGATTGAAGTTTGTCCAGCTGGTGCACGTGGAATTGTTATGCGTGCAACGAGTGAAATGGCTGGTGGAATGGGCAAATGGGCATTAGCTAACTGGCAAGTGCATACGCGTGAAGATTTAGATGACTATACATATTACGTTGCAGGTCTTGTTGGTGTAATGTTATCTGAGCTTTGGGAATGGAGTGCCGGGATTAAGACAGATCGTGACCTAGCTATTGGCTATGGCCGAGGCTTACAGGCTGTCAACATTTTACGCAATGAACAAGAGGATATGGATGAGCGCGGTGTTAGCTTCGTGCCAGATGGTTGGACACGCACTGAGCTATTCGCTTATGCTGAAGAAAACTTAGCAAAAGCAGACCTTTATATGAAGGATATTAATAAACGTTCAATCAAACTATTCTGTCGTCTTCCACTTGCTTTGGCTCATAAAACACTTCAAGCACTAAAAGAAGGACGCGTAAAAATGTCCCGTGCAGAAGTAGAAGCTACAGTTGAAGAAGTTCAAGAAGATTAATATTTTACAAACGAAAAGCTGTTCCCTCTAAAAAATGAAGGGAACAGCTTTTTTACTTAAAGTTAACCTTTAATAAGCGGGGGATTCTTCCGCCCCTGCTCATTTTTAAATCAACCAAAATTGGGCCACTAATTGCCCATTATTGAGGAATAAACAGAAGAATCGCGATGGTAATCACCGCACAAAGACCGACATACGTAAATGAAATAATGTGACGTTTCTTATCTTTTCTAAATAAATATTCTAATAAACCTCTAATAACGAATAACACCATAATAAAGAAGAATAACAAGATAGATGTCGTTTTCTGATCAAATACATACTTCGTGACAAATGCTAAAAATAGTAAGCATAAAAGTACTTCTAATAATACATGCCATTTTCCGACATATTGATCCATAAACCTACTATTTTTTTCAATATTATACTTTTTGCGAAGCTTTAAATCAATCATCCCCGCGATAAAAAAACCTACAATGACTACAGCAATTAACACATTCTTACTTCCCCTCTATATCTCTGTCTGTAAATAATGTTGGCGCAATTCTTCTGGAACTAAATCGCCACCCGTTGACCAAATGATATGCGTGGCCTTATCCATTTTATCTTGCAATCCTTTTTGCTGTAAATACGCTGTCCCCTGCATCATTAATTCAATGGGTCCGTAAACACCTGCATGAGCAGACGGTTCCATAAAAATATTTTCCTGCTCATACATTCCTTTTAAGCTTCTAAACAAAAAGCTGTCATCCACAGTATAGCAGCCACTTAGGACCGATTCCATTAAAGTTCCAACAAATCGCGATGGTCGTCCAACAGCTAACCCATCCGCTTCAGTTTTATTTGATAAGCCAATATCCGATACACTAATTTGGTCGTGCAAACCCGTCATCATCCCAAGAAGCATACACGGTGAAGCAAATGGTTCTCCGAAGAAAATGTGCACATGTTCGCCGTAAATTTGTTTTAAGCTATAGGCAACCCCACCAGGTCCACCGCCAACTCCGCATGGAAGGTATACGAATAGTGGATGGTCTTCATCTACATGAATTTTGGATTGCTTTAGTTGTTGCTCTAAACGTAAGCCTGCCACCGCATAGCCTAAAAATAGATCTAGTGAGTTTTCATCATCAACAAAGTGACAACGCTCATCTTGCTCTGCAGCTAAACGACCTTGCGCAACAGCTTGTGTGTAATCCGTTTTATGTTCGATAACTTCTACACCTTTTTCACGTAGCAACGTTTTTTTCCATTGCTTCGCTTCTTCTGACATGTGTACTGTTACTTGAAAACCTAGTTGTGCACTAATAATACCAATACTTAACCCTAAATTTCCTGTTGAACCGACCGCAATTTTATAGCCATTAAAAAATTGACGGAATTGGTTACTATGTAATTTTGCATAATCATCCGTTTGTTGAAGTAATCCAGCATCCATCGCTAGCTTTTCTGCATAACATAACACTTCATAAATACCACCTCTTGCCTTAATGGAACCCGCAATCGGTAAAGCATGATCACATTTCAGCATTAATTGTCCTGGAATGTCAAAACCTCGACGCCCTTCAATTAATTTTTTCATAGCGGGTATTTCTTTTAAATCGGATTCTATAATCCCTTTTGAAAATTTTGTTAAAGGAAATGCAGCCATTATATATGAAGAAAAGCGTTGCAGTTTTTGTTCAGCTTTCCGTACCATTTCCATCGTTACGGGTGCAATTGTTTGCTTTTTAGTTGATAATTGATCATTTATCCAAAACACATATTGTTCATTTTGTAACTTTTCAATTAGCGGAAAGTTTGCTGTTAATTCATTTACATCAATTTTATGTTCATTCATTTGCAGTTCCTCCTCTGACTAAAATCGCACGTTCACAAATTTGTCGAAATTGCGTTTCAAATTCCAAATTGTTTTCTTCCGTACGTTTTTTAGGTCCCTTTGTGCGACCCCCTGCTCTCCTTATCTTCGCACTTTCATAACGAATTGCCAACAGCTGATCGATGTTGTCAGACGTCAGTTCTTTTCCGTTGTGAGTGATAACAATTCCACCTTTTGCCAAACACATGGCAGCTAACCCATAATCACCTGTAATGACGATATCTCCTTTATTCAATATGCTTACTAGCTTAAAATCGACCGAATCTGGTCCTTTGTCAACAATAATAGTTTTTACATTTTCTCTCTCTACTCTATGTGATGTATCGCAGAACAAGATTGGAATAATCTCATAACGAGATGAAACAAACAGCGCTAAATCAACAACTGGACAAGCATCTGCATCAATTAATAATTGTAAAATAAAAAACATCCCCTTCAATAAATACTTAATTTTTATTATATTAATATAACTAATCGAAAGCGTTTTCTCAACCTCACATCATTTTGACAAGCTCATGTTACCTAAATCGCGGTTGAATTGTTTGATAATTCATACTAATGTATAGACATCAACAAAATTTGGGGGTTACAAAATGACAACAACAGCATTAGTTAACAACGCAAAACAATACGTAGATGGTGTATTTGCTAAACTTACAGCAAAAAACGCACACCAACCTGAATTCTTACAAGCGGCGGAAGAAATCTTCCTTTCATTAGTTCCGGTATTCGAGCAAAATCCGGAATATATTAAACACAACATTTTAGATCGAATCGTTGAACCTGATCGCATCATTTCGTTCCGTGTTGCTTGGCAAGATGACAATCACCAAGTACAGGTTAACCGCGGTTATCGTGTCCAATACAACAATGTAATCGGACCTTATAAAGGCGGACTTCGTTTCCACCCAACTGTAAACGAATCCATTATGAAATTTTTAGCCTTTGAACAAATTTTCAAAAACGCATTAACAGGTCAACCAATTGGCGGTGGTAAGGGTGGTTCCGATTTTGATCCGAAAGGAAAATCAGATGCTGAAATTATGCGTTTCTGCCAAGCGTTTATGACTGAATTATACCGTTATATAGGTCCTGATGTCGATGTTCCAGCAGGTGATATTGGTGTTGGTGCTCGTGAAATTGGCTTCCTTTGGGGTCAATATAAACGCATTCGTGGTGCATACGAATCAGGCGTATTAACTGGTAAAAAGCCTGGTTATGGTGGTTCATTAGCACGTACAGAGGCAACTGGCTATGGTTTAGTTTACTTCGTAAGTGAAATGTTACGCGAAGCAAGCGATACATTTATTAATAAAACTGTAGTCGTTTCAGGTTCAGGTAACGTAGCTATTTATGCGATTGAAAAAGCACAGCATTTCGGCGCAAAAGTGGTAGCTTGTTCAGATTCATCTGGCTATATTTATGATCCAGAAGGTATTGATTTAAAGGTTGTGAAAGAAATTAAAGAAGTTCAAGGCAAACGTATTAAAGAATATGTAACCTATCGTCCAAACGCTACTTATACAGAAGGATGCTCTGATATCTGGACAATTCCATGTGACATTGCCCTTCCATGTGCGACACAAAACGAAATTAATGGTGACCAAGCGCGTACATTAATCGCAAATGGCGTAAAAGTAGTTGCAGAAGGTGCAAATATGCCTTCAAATTTAGAAGCAATCAATGAATTTATTGATAATGGCGTATTATTCGGCCCAGCAAAAGCAGCAAATGCTGGTGGTGTTGCTGTATCTGCTCTTGAAATGGCACAAAACTCTAGTCGTAACTACTGGACATTCCAAGAAGTTGATGCAAAATTACATGAAATTATGAAATCAATTTATAAAGAAAGCTCAGATGCCGCGAAGAAATATGGCAATGAAGGCAATTTAGTCGTTGGATCTAACATCGCAGGATTTAAACGAGTTGCTAATGGGATGCTTGTTGAGGGCATTTACTAATAACGTAAAGAAACTAAAGAACGTAAAGAAGGGTCTGTCCGGAAAATCATTCGGTACAGACCCTTTGTTATGAGGATGGAGGCCAACATGATGTTGGTCATGAATGAGTTGTCACAAGGACGTGACGTTTTTAGCTTTTGGGACAACTCCTTCATTTTCTTTTATCGAACAACAAGTACATCACACTTCGCTGCACGTACAACATTTCCAGAAACAGAGCCAAGTAAAAAACGTTCTGCCATGTTTAAACCAGTTGCACCTACAATAATAAGGTCAGCTTCAGTAAGACTTGTTAAAATGACCTTTGGTGATCCTTCTTCCACTAATATTCGGATTTTTTTCACACCTGCAGTTTCAGCCTCCGCTTTGTACTGCGTTAAATTTTGTTCTGCTTTTCCCTTTAGTTCCTTTGCATACTTTAAATCATAGGCTTCTACAGATCCAAAAGAATGCGTATCAATTACACTTACTAGATGAAGCGTAGCACCCGTTAATTTGGCAATAAGAATGCCTCGTTCAAAAGCAATTTTAGCTTTTTCAGAAAAATCTACGGCTACGACAATATTTTTATAAGTTTCTTCCATTTAAACCACTCCTTCTCATTTTACTTAGTATAACAAATGATCGTTATGCTTTGAAATCAATATCCTTCCAAAATAAGTTGTCGGACGTCCTTCTTTAAACACGAACATTTTTTGTATTTAACTATACATTATTCGTGATATAATGAATCAAGCAAAAATATTGGAGGTTTTTTATCGTGAAATTAATTTATACAGGTAAAACAAAAAATGTTTTCAAATTAGAAGATGAACTTTATTTATTAAAATTCAAAGATGATGTTACAGGTGAAAACGGCGTATTCGATCCAGGTGCGAACACAGTTGGCTTAACAATTGATGGTGCTGGCTTAGCTGGTTTAAAATTAACATCATTTTTCTACTCTAAACTTAATGCTTTAGATGTTCCTACACATTATGTAGATGCAGACTTTAAAAATGCTACAATGACGGTAAAACCCGCTACAGTATTCGGTAAAGGCTTAGAAGTAATTTGCCGCTTTAAAGCAGTTGGTTCCTTTTTACGTCGTTACGGCGCTTATGTTGAAGAAGGCCAAGAACTGGATTCATTCGTTGAAGTGACAATTAAAGATGATGACCGCTTAGATCCGCCTATTTCAGAAGATGCATTAGCGATGTTAAATCTTTTAACACACGAAGAATATGCGATTTTAAAAGAGCGTACAATCGAAATTTCAAAATTCGTCGCTGCTGAGCTAGCGAAAAAAGGCTTAACTTTATATGATATTAAATTAGAGTTCGGCCGCGATGCGAAAACAGGTGAAATTTTATTAATCGATGAGATTTCCGGTGGTAATATGCGCGCATATAAAGGTGATACATATATCGAGCCACTAGAATTAGAAAAAATTATGTTAGCTGAATAATCCTTTTTTGAGGGGTTGTGTACAAAGTCAATTTGATTTTGTACACAGCTCCTTTTATTATTTCCCTGCTCTTCCTTTTTCAATAAGTCCATGCTATACTTACTTTCGTGCTTTGACGCGTTGAAGCGCGAAATTTCTTCCAAGGAGTCATTACTTCATGATTATTAAACAGCAATTAAAACCTCATTTATTCGAAGCACTATTCATGATGCTCTTTATTATTGCCATTATTTCTTATTCCATTATTAAACTTGAGAGCGTGCCACATATTCCAATTTTGATTTCGATTTTTATATTAATTGTTTATGGTATATTGAAAAAGGTATCTTATCGTGAACTTGAAAAAAGTATGATCAGCTCAGTTTCCACGAGTATTAGTGCCATCTATATCTTTTTGTTAATCGGTGTGCTTATTAGTAGCTGGTTAATTAGTGGAACGATTCCTACCCTTTTATATATCGGATTTTCAATTGTTTCAGCGAGCTTCTTTTACGCGATTGTTTTCCTTATTACGAGCATCATCGGAACAGCTATCGGTAGTTCGTTAACAACAGTTGCGACTGTCGGGGTTGCGATGTTAGGAGTTGCAAGTTCGATTGATGCTTCACTCGTAATTACTGCCGGTGCGATTGTTTCTGGTGCGTTTTTTGGCGATAAAATGTCACCACTTTCAGATACGACAAACTTAGCCGCATCAGTTGTCGGGATTGATTTATTTACACATATTAAAAATATGATGTATACGACGATTCCAGCATTTATCATTTCACTTATTGCCTATGCCGTGTTATCACCAAGTTCAGAGACGATTGATACACAGCTTATCGCACATTATAAAGACATACTATTATCAACCAATTTAATTCATTGGTATTCATTACTTCCGCTTGTTCTACTAATTATTTGTACAGTTTACAAGTTGCCAAGTCTTGCAACATTAGCGATTAGCGCCATTAGTGGAATCGTTATTTCTTACTTCCATCGTTTGATTCCTTTAAATGAACTTTTCACTATTTTATACAACGGATTTACGATGCATACAGGTGTTGAAGCGATTGATTCTTTATTATCTCGTGGTGGCATGAATAGTATGGTGTTTACGATTATCTTGATCGTGCTATCGCTTTCAATGGGCGGGCTATTATTTGCACTCGGTATCATTCAAACACTACTTCAGTCCGTTCAATTATTACTTACTTCCGTCGGTACAGCCATTACTGGATCCGCGCTTACAGCAATTGCGATTAATCTATTTATTGGTGAACAATATTTATCGATCCTATTAACAGGTGAAGCGTATAAAGAAAAATTTAAAAGTTTACAGCTTCATCCTAAAAATTTATCACGTGTTATTGAAGATGCAGGTACCGTTATAAATCCACTTGTTCCATGGAGTGTTTGCGGCTTGTTTATTGCGTCCGCACTGCAAGTTAGCGTAATTGATTATTTACCGTTTGCATTCTTTTGTTTACTAAGCCCAGTCATGACCATATTATTTGGTTGGTTGAATATTACGATCACAAAAGAAACGCACTAGCCTACTCTGTAAAATTAAGGACAAGTGAATGTTCCTTTTTATTGTCAGAGTAAATGATTAACTTTAATGTCACACATTAAAGTTAAAATTTAAGAACATCACTTTAATAAGTGGTGTTCTTTTTTTATAGGTTGAAGTAAAAATAACTTAGTTTACTACAACAACATTTTACTTTTTTTCATAAAATGTTAAATACGATACGATAGGAACATACGCTCGCATTATAAATTTTAGGAGGTGTATTTTTGGAGGGACACACAGTGTAATAATTTTCTGAATTTTTAGTTAAAATTGAAGAAACCATTAAGCGATGGATTCGTTCAGGTAAATTTCCAAACGCATACAAAAATAGTGATAAAGAAAGTTGGAGGATTATTGAATCGGATTTATTAGAATATAATAAGGGGTTGTCTACAAGCCTGAACAACCAGTCGAGATAATAGAATCTGACTTTGATGAAAAAGAGTTTAGGGATAAAACGAACACTAGAAATTCTACTTGTTATGCAGCAATCAGCAACAAAAGTGATAAATCCTGATAGATTTATCAAGATAGCAATACGTGAAAATTTAAATCCAACTTCTATACATAAGTAATTGCGCCCGATTGTTGAATATGTAAAAACATTTTGGAACTGACTTCTTTTTTCTTACATTTACATATTCCGTTGACCATTGTTCTAATGCAGTTAAAAATATCCAAACAAGAATAGAAATTTGAAGATGACAGAGTTGTCATCTTCAAAAATTAGTGAATTAAATATTTCGTTCCTCACACTCGAAAGGTTCTTCACATGAGAAAATTTCATGGAAAAATCCCTTATATGGAATGTTTTCTTCAAGGCATTTTATGAGATATGACAATTCCTCATCACACGCTGGTTCTTCACTATTATTCCGGATGACCTCAAATGCATCCACAATATTTTCCATTATATTCACATGGATAAATAAAGGCAGCTGCACCAACATCGAATCCTTGAGTTTGGTCTCAGATGTGTAACCATCCAATACTGCTTTAAAATAATCATCCATAAAGGCCTTTCGTTTAGCGGCATCCGGATGGAATTGTATCCAGCCTAATCCGTTCAACCAGACATTCGCCAAATCATACATATAAAAACAGAAACAAGAGTTATCAAAATCATATACAGTGATTTGTCCGGTATTAAAGTCAATCTTATAATTACCATCGTTGTAATCAAAATGTACCATTCCGAATGACTCCCTGTTTTGGTCCAATCCTTCTAACGTATTAAGAAGCTCAACCATCTTCGTCTTAAGCAGTGGTAACGTATCTGGTATTAGATTATTGATATACTCAACATTATATTTATCAAAGAAACTATACCGGCGTTGAACAGGAGCATAGCTTTTCGATAATTGATGCAGCTTCCCGAGAGTTTTACCGCAGCTATAAAAATATTCCGTAATAGGAACGCCTTCACGGTACTCATAATCATTTTCTGCAAGCGTTTTTCCGTTAGCCTTTTCAAACAAGGAAACAAAAAAAGTGTCATGATTATGCGTGAATTCTTCTAGTAGATTGCCCTTCCGAGAGCTGATGACATTCGAGACACTACCACCATGCTCGGATAAATATTGGATATATTCAACTTCGGCCAATATATCCTCTCGGCTTCTGTCATTTAAATAGGTGATTCTGAGTATTTTTTCATTAGCGCCCTTTTTCTCACAGTTATAAACGACATTGCGCCCTCCGTCATGAGCATTAATTAAACTTGTTTCATAGCCGTCCAAGTCGTATAACTTTGATACTAGTGGACTTAAATAAGCTTCGTATATTTCTGCAACTTGATTATGATTCATAAATCGTCTCCTTTAGCAACAATAGTAGTTAAAACCTCTGTTCGTAATGATTGGAAGGACCTGCAACCTTCGTGAATAAATTAACTTCTGCTTACAAAATTCTATAAATCGATTGAGCGATTGGCTTAAGGCATAGTTCAGCATTTCGAATCTAATAATTATTTCTTCCATCCTCCGTTTTTCTTCGTTTGCTTGCTCCTCATAGCGCTCATTTTGTTTCGAGCATTCTTGTCTATAAGGTAGCTGGCTTTATCTTGGACATATTTGTTTTCATGCTGTTGGGCAATATATTGCTCCCACCGTTCATGTGGCAACGAACCGTTGGCAAGCGCGTTGCGAACAGCACAACCTGGCTCTGCCTGATGGCGGCAATCCCTAAATCGACATTGCTGGAACCATTCCTCCACATCAGTAAAGCTTGCGCTTATGCCTTCGTCGGCATCAAATAGCCCCAGCTCACGCATACCCGGTGTATCGATAACCATCGTACCTGAGGAGAGCATGAACAGCTGTCGGTGCGTTGTCGTATGTCGCCCTCGGCTATCTACCTCCCGAATTTCCTGAACTTTCATTACTTCTTGTTCCATCAATGCATTGAGCAGAGACGATTTCCCGACTCCAGACATACCGAGAAAGACGACTGTTTTACCAGGCATCAAGTAGTGGGTAAGTTCGTCCAGCCCCAGACCTGTGTGACTGCTGATTGCGTGAACCGCCACATCAGGAATGCTTTGTGTGACTTCTGCGATTGCGAGGCTATAATCTTCAACGAGATCAGCCTTGGTTAGAATAACGACTGGTTGGGCACCGCTCTGCCTAGCTTGTGTCACGTATCGCATGATGCGGCTAACCTTGAAATCCAAATTCAGTGAAGAAAGGATAAATACATAGTCAAAGTTAGTTGCAACGACCTGTTCCCTTATTGTCTTCGCATATCCTACGGCATGCCCTGAGTAATCTGCGCGTGAAAATTTTGATCGGCGGGGCAGTACTGTAACGATGAGAGAATCTCCGCTTTCGTTGTAATGCAACAAAACAAAATCACCGACACACGGGAAGTCAACATGCGTTTCTAAGCTGTGATAGAACGCTCCTTTGAGTACCGCCGTTACTTCGCCGCGCTCAGTCACGACCGTGAAGCGCTCTCGCCGAAGCTCTGTCACCCTGCCCGGCAATAAATCATCAGGAATTACTTCTAATTCTGTGTAGCCATAGTTTTTCAAATCAATCATATTTTTTTGTTAGCTCCTTTAATGTTGTTTTTTGGACGCAAAAATGCCACGGACAAGCAGCCTCTATAGAAGCTGCTGTCACGCGGCATAAAGACACAAAAAGATACGACCTTCATCGTATCTTGCAAACAGCAATATTGTCGAAAGGTTACTTTGAATGGCAAACTTAATAATACGGGCTTATTCCCGTTTATTTTCAAGTATGCCTACTATTCAATTTTAAGACAAGATCACCATATAAGTAGAATGATTTGCCATTAAAAACATCTCCTTTCGTCTTCGGAACTTGCTTATCACTAAGCTTCCTATATAATAACTCTTTTGGGATAAAAATACAATAATTTGGCAACGTAATTACAATGTAATATTTTATTGTGTCCTAAATAACAACATAATCAAATTATTGTAATAACGAGGTTATTTGTAGCACTAAAAAGATAGAAGGTGCAATTCCAAATATGCATCCTCTATCCCTAATCTTTATATTATAATGTCTGACATTAAATAGAAATGTATTAATATAATGAATTTAAAGAAATATCTTGACTTTTAATAAAAATTCGCTGCTAGTGCGTTTTCTTATTTAATATTTAAGAATCGCTTTAACTCAGGCATTTTTTTCACAGCTTGCTCATAGCCTAGTTCATAATTGGCGCGCATTTGGTCAAGCTTACTTTCAAAGCTTTTTAATGCATAATCTGGCTTTAAGATAAAGGCATTGCCTGTCTCCTCAAGCTCTCCAATATGGTGCATCGTTTCATTATACATATTCGCGCGATTATTCATCGCTGCAGCTAATCGCGGATAACGCTTTTGGAAAAGTTTCGTCGCCCATTTATTCGTTTTTGATGTTCCCTTTATATAGCCAGGTTCGCGCGTTAAAATGATTAAATGTTTATCAAAACCCTTTTCAATCGCTCGTTTTACAGGAATGGAATCTGCTAAACCGCCGTCATAATAAGGTACATCTCCAAGCTTTATTTCTGGGAAAAGTATCGGAATCGCACAAGTTGCTTGAAGTATATCGCAGTTTCTAGACATTTCATGTGCGCTTTTGTATTCCACTTTCCCTGTATACGCATTCGTTACGCCAAATTCAACTTCCCCTGGGTAATCATAAAACGCATCCCAATCAAATATATCAAGTTGATTTGGAACCACATTGTAGGAGAAATCTAACCCAAAATAACTTTTTTCTTTTAAAAAATTTCGTGCGCCCATATAACGCGGATCGTTGCGATATGTCGTTAATACACGGAATGTACGTTCAGGCTGGTTCGACATATATGATACCGCATTAATCGCACCTGCAGAGATAGCTGCAATATATGGCATCTTTATTTGTTGCTCCATTAATGCATCCAGTACACCTGCAGTAAACACTGTTCGAAACGTGCCACCTTCTAATACTAAACTACAGTCTTTAATTTCAGGCATCATTTTCACACTCTTTCAATCTTTTCTTTTTAACTTCTCTTTAAATCAATTATACCCCTTTTCTCCATTTTGTAAGAAACTTTATTCGTCTCGCAAGTACTTCCTAAATATTCTGAAATATGTTATATTTATTTCGAATATCGGAATATTAGGAGGTTATGAAATGTCATCAATAAATCGAAATGAAGTTCCCGTTCAAGAAACGTGGAATTTAGGAGATCTATTCCCTTCAGAAGAAGCCTATTTAGCAGCAATTGAAGGTTTAAAAGAAGAAGTAAATGCGGCCGTTGATCAATTAACAGGCACTATTACAGATGCACGAGGCGTAGTTAAAGCGATTGAGACTACCGAAAAAATCCAACTTAAAATGGTACCAATTGGCACATATGCTAGCCTTTCGCATAGCGTAGATCAAACGAGCACAGAAAATCAAATGCGTTCGGCACAATTTGGTTCCGTTGCCGCAACACTTGCAACAAAGTTATCTTTCGTAAAAAGTGATTTATTAGCTTTAGATGAATCTGTATTAAAAGAAGCTCAACAACTTAAACCAGAATATGCGAATTACATTGAAAAATTACTGATTCAAAAACCTTACCAATTACATCCTGAAGCAGAAAAAGCTTTAGCAGCATTTGGTGCAACATTGGACGCACCATATGAACTTTACAACACAACGAAATTAGTTGATATGAAATTCCCGAATTTCGAAGTAAATGGTGAAACATTCCCAATGAGCTACAACCTATTCGAAGGTGATTGGGAATTAGAAACGGACACGGACAAACGCCGTGCCGCATTTGATGCCTTTTCTAATAAATTACGTGACTATCAACATACAACAGCAAAAGCTTATAATACCCACTTAAACATTGAAAAAACGGATGCAGATTTACGTGGGTATTCATCGATTTATGATGCATTACTTGAATCACAGCAAGTGGATCGTACGCTTTATGATCGTCAAATTGATTTAATTATGAATGAGCTTGCACCACATATGCGTCGTTATGCGAAGTTATTACAAAAAACTCATGGCCTAGACAAAATGACATTCGCCGATTTAAAAGTTTCATTAGACCCATCTTATGAACCTACAATTACGGTAGAAGAATCTCGTCAATATATGAAGGACGGCTTAGCAGTTATGGGCGAAGATTATAGTAAAATGCTAGACCGCGCTTTTGAAGAACGCTGGATTGACTTTGCTCAAAATGCAGGCAAATCAACAGGTGCATTTTGTTCAAGTCCTTACGGTGTACATCCTTATGTACTAATTTCTTGGACAAGTCGTATGAATGAAGTATTTGTATTAGCACACGAGCTTGGTCATGCTGGACACTTCTATTTAGCAAATGATGCACAAAATATTTTCAATGCGCGTCCATCACTATACTTCATTGAAGCCCCATCAACAATGAATGAAATGCTAATGGCCAACTATTTACTGAAAAATTCAAATGATACACAATTCAAGCGTTGGGTTATTTCGACAATCATTAGCCGTACGTATTACCACAACTTTGTTACACATTTACTTGAAGCGGCTTACCAACGTAAAGTATATGATATTATTGATGCAGGTGGTAATGTCAACGCACCAAAACTAAATGAATTAAAACGAGAAGTGCTCGAGCAGTTCTGGGGTGATACGGTTGAAATTAACGAAGGTGCAGAGTTAACTTGGATGCGTCAACCACATTACTATATGGGCTTATATCCGTACACATACTCTGCTGGCTTAACGATTTCAACACAAGTTTCACAACGTATTTTAAACGGTGACGAATCAGCAGTTGCCGAATGGACAGAAGTATTAAAAACAGGTGGTACAAAAACACCAGTTGAATTAGCAAAAATGGCTGGATTAGATATTACGACAGAAAAGCCACTACGAGATACAATTGCGTTTATTGGCGATTTAATTACTCAACTTGAGCAGTTAACGAAGGAATTAGAAAACGCGTGATAGATTAAACAGACCACCTGATGAATTTTTATCAGGTGGTCTGTTTTCATTAGATGGCCACTGTTTGTTTTACAACATCTACTTGTTGGAATAATACTGAAACGCCTGATTCAATCGCAGCAGATCCGACTGCTTTTGCAACGACACCGGCTACACGCTCATCCATAGAGCTTGGCACGATAAAATCTTCATGTAATTCTTCGGCTGTAACAAGTGATGCGATAGCTTCTACAGCTGCGAGTTTCATCGCTTCATTAATATCCGTTGCACGAACGTCCAAAGCCCCGCGGAAAATTCCAGGAAATGCTAATAAGTTATTAATTTGATTGGCGTGATCGGAGCGACCTGTTCCGATAATACGTACGCCCCATTTCTTCGCATTTTCTGGGGTAATCTCAGGATTTGGATTTGCTAGTGCAAAGACAATGGAATCATCTCCCATAGACTTAATGTGAGCCTCTGTTAAAATATCTGCAGCAGATACCCCAATAAATACATCTGCACCCATTAACGCATCATCTAAGCTACCACGGATTTGATATGGATTTGTTAAGTTCGCTACTTGATCTTTAATAGGGTTCATCCCTTCTTGGCGCCCTTCATAAATAATCCCTTTTGTATCACACATGATGATATTCGTGTACCCCATTTGAATTAAAATTCGCAAAATCGCAATTCCTGCAGCACCCGCTCCATTAATGACAACTTTCATATTCTTCGCTACTTTATTAACAACCTTAATCGCATTAATTAATGCTGCCCCGACTACAATGGCTGTTCCATGCTGATCATCATGAAAAACAGGAATATTACATTCTGCTCGCAGACGGTCTTCAATTTCAAAACAACGCGGTGCAGAAATATCTTCTAAGTTAATCCCCCCATATGTTGGTGAAATGGCCTTTACCACATTCACAATTTCATCGACATCTTTCGTCGCTAAACAAACTGGCACCGCATCCACATTTGCAAAGCGTTTTAGGAGTAATGCCTTCCCTTCCATAACAGGTAACGCGGCTTCAGGGCCGATATCACCTAGACCTAAGACGGCTGTACCATCTGTAACAACTGCAACTAAATTTCCCTTCATCGTATAATCATATACAGTCGACGGATTTTTTGCGATTTCCAAACAAGGGGCTGCTACACCAGGAGAATATGCTAAACTTAAATCATATTTATCTTGCACAGGTACTTTCGCGCGAATCTCCATCTTCCCACCAAAATGTTCATGCATTTCTAGCGACTTCTTCATCAAATCCATTTTAACCAACCC
The DNA here is from genome assembly GCF_003073375.1 of Lysinibacillus sp. 2017. Taxonomy (NCBI): domain Bacteria; kingdom Bacillati; phylum Bacillota; class Bacilli; order Caryophanales; family Bacillaceae; genus Lysinibacillus; species Lysinibacillus sp. 2017. The sequence continues at coordinate 1,387,806 of NZ_CP029002.1, read as the reverse complement.
CTTCAAATTTTTAGAATATTCTTTATATTTACGTATCATATTTGTTTTAAATTCCTTTGTCAACGATAATATCCAAAACAGTATTTATCTAACCATATATTCTTAAAAACTCAGTAACGCCAAGGCTTAGAATGCTTTTTTCAGATTTTTTCAGATTGTTAAAACGTACACAATCAATTATTCTAACAAAATAAATGTAAGTGCTGTCATTTCCAAACCACTGCTTTACCGCGTTAAAGTATGTGATAGTTTACACGAATCACTTTTCATCGTAAAATATGAAACATTTCACAAAGTCCTAAAAATATTTTTATCTGTCATAATTTTTTCCGTCACATTTGCACCACATTATTTGTTAAACTTATACATATCGGAGGGATTGCCATGGCTGAAGATTACAAATCAGAAGAACTAACTGAAGAAGAGTTTTTGCAATTAGTTTTAGATGAACAAGAAAAGGCACTTGCTAAAGCAAGGGAAGAGAGACTAAATCCTTCCATCAAAAAAAAGAAAAAACAAAAGCCTATTGTCCGTCTTGTCGTTTGGCTAATGGCACTTATACTTGTCTTTAATACATTTGCTATTTTATTTAATATATATTCCATTCCAGCAATTGAGTTCGTCAAGGTTTCCTCTCAACTTTCTAGTCAAGAAAATATTCAAACTTATAAAAAGTCCGTTGTTACAATTAATACGGAGTCAAGTAAAGGGACAGGTTTTGTGGTTAGTGAAGACGGTTATATTTTAACAAATGAACACGTCATAGATGATGCGTTAACGCTAACAGTTGTGTTCCCAGATAATTCCCTTTATCAAGCGGAAGTCATTGAAGCGTATGAGCAATATGACTTAGCCTTAATAAAAGTGGATGGCAGTGAACTACCCCATTTAACATTAAGTGATTCGAGTACATTTTTAGATCAACAACATGTATACTTTATCGGGAATCCGCTCGCATTTAGTGGCATTGCCAATGAAGGGAAAATTGTGGGTCTTACAACGGCGACTTCAATTGATACAGAAATTGTGATGATGGATGCCCCCGTTTATAAAGGCAATAGTGGTAGCCCTGTCATTAGAGAAGATGGTGAAGTCATTGGGGTCGTATTTGCTACAGGTAAACGAGATCCACATGGAAAAGTCGGCTTATTCATCCCAATTGAAAGAGCACATGAACTGTTTTCACAATGGATACACTAAAAAACGGCTCTCGTAAAATATACGAGTAGCCGTTTTTATATTAGAAAATGATATTATATAAAACATAAAATAATCCTGCCATTAATGCAGATATAGGGAGAGTAATGAACCACGTAATGACAATTTTACGTGCCATACCCCATCTTACACCTTTTACCCGTTGTGCCGCACCGACACCCATAATGGCTGAAGAAATAACATGTGTTGTTGATACAGGTAATGCAATAAGAGTTGCCCCAAAAATAATCGATGCAGAACTTAAGTCTGCAGCTACACCATTAATAGGACGGATTTTCATAATTTTACCGCCCACTGTTTTAATAATTTTGTAACCACCAATCGATGTTCCAAGACCCATCGCTAGTGCACAAGCAAAACGAACCCAGCTTTGTACTTCATCTGTTGTTTGCCAATTCGCAGCGATTAGAGCCATTGTAATAATCCCCATCGCTTTTTGCGCATCGTTTGTCCCATGTGTAAACGATTGAAGGGCTGCCGTACCGATTTGCGTTATACGAAATGCCTTTGTTGTTGTATATAAAGGAGAATGCTTAAAAATAAACTTAAAAATCTTCATGACGATAAAGCCAAGTACAATCGCGATAATCGGCGACATGATTAATGCTTGTATAATTTTAAGAAAACCTGTGTAATTGATAATTTCAAAACCAGCAGACGCCACTGCCGCCCCTGCAATTGAACCAATTAATGTATGAGATGAACTTGAAGGAATTCCGAAATACCACGTCACTAAGTTCCACGTAATGGCCGAACTTAGTGCAGCCAAAATAACAACCGAACCTGTAACATCGCCTTCAAAAGCATTGAGCGAGAAAGGATCAACAATTCCAGATGCAACAGCTTTTGCTACACCTACGAATGTAATTGCCCCAACAAAGTTCATGATTGCTGCCATCAATATAGCGACACGCGGCTTTAAAGCACGCGTCGAGACAGATGTTGCAATTGCGTTTGCCGTATCATGAAAACCGTTAATAAAATCAAAGGCTAACGCAAAGATTACAACGAGTATAGTAATGATTAATAACGTATTCATAGTTTACCCCTTCACACGTTATGCATTACGCATAATGATTGTTTCAATTGTATTTGCAACTGTTTGGCAATAGTCGGCACTTTCTTCTAATTGCTCATATAAGTCCTTAAATATAATTAAGCGAATCGGATCTTTTTCAACTTCGAACAATTCCGTAATCGACTTACGGAAAATCTCATCACACTGATGCTCATAATCTTTCATTAAAATTGCATGTTGATGCATTCCTAATAGATCCCTTTTATTTAATAATACCATTGCTTTTACTGCTTCATCTGAGGCTTTCGCGATGAAGTCTACAAAATCACGCATATAGTGATTCACTTCTGTAAATGCATACATTTCAAAATGCGCAATCGTATTTTCAATTCCATCCAAAATATCATCTAACTTGATCGCAAGTGATAAAATATCTTCACGTTCAATCGGTGTCATGAACGAATCATTTAATTTGACGATTAATTCATGGATTAATTTATCGCCAGCTGTTTCGTATGATTTCATTTTAATTTGAATTTGTTTCAAGTCCGCAATGTTTGTAATTGTACATTCCCTTGCAAAATTTGCACCCTCTTGTACGTTTTTTGCAATATTTAATAATCCTTCAAAAAATGGATCTGGTTTTTTTGAGTTGAACATGATTGTAAATCCTCCTATAAAATGAAGTATATATCTTTAAACTTAGGTCATCATACCACCGATTTTTCGCATTCATCAACTTTCACATAACTTCTTAACAAAACCTTTACAATCGACATAAATGAAATAGACATAAATCCAAAAATATTATTAAAAAAAGAAGAGACTCTTTTAAAAAAAGAAGAAAAAAGTAATAAAAACAATGATATTTATGTATTTTCGATAGAAATTAATTATACAATCGCTGTTGTTATTACTATAATCAAATAATTTAATTATTCAATTGTAAAGAGATTGTAAAGGTTAACTTTTCCTTAATACCGATGCAACAATATGTGCTGAATCCCATTCTCCTGCTGATACACGGGTAATTGGATACTTCTTATGAAATAGTTGATGGTTAATTTCTTTTAGTGTTAAGCCTTCCTCGTTCATTATCTGAATTTGATTGGTTAACTCCACTAAATACTCATGCTTCCGTTTTAATGCTTGGCGTCCATTTTTTACAAAGCCCGCATGATTACAATACATTTCGTCAAAATCATATGTAAGGACTTTTTCAATCGATGAAATAATTTGTGGAATGCTTTCCTCCTTCAAAACAACCTTCGTTTTTGGAGATACAAATAAATCTCCTGTGAATAATTGACCTGTTGTTTCATTTAAGAATGCTAAATGGTCATTTGTGTGACCTGGTGTTTCAATAACAGACCAGTTCGATGTTCTCGATGAAAATTGTTGTCCAATCGCTTGTGCAGTAAAACTTGGGCGACTTCCCCAAAATAACTTTCGATAAAGGGGATAGTTAGCCTTTTCTTTGCATTCTAATCGTCTAATATCACTCATATACACGGGCAAGTTATAGTTTTTTTGTAAATACTGCACACAGCCAGAATGGTCTTCATGATAATGTGTTAACATGATTTGATCAACATCCATTTCTGAAAAGAACGGCTTAAATTGATCAAGTAGTTTCGCGGCACCCGTGTCGATTAACACGCCATCAACTTCAAAGCAATAAACATTTAATCGAATGGCTTTAAAGCGTATAAAACCATTCATCATACGTACACCAGAATGTTCACTTTGCTCTGCTTTTTTTTTAAAAAACATCAAAACCCACTCCTTCAATTATCCATTTTCTTGTAAATAACTCTATCATAAATGATAGCAATACGCTTCTCAAAGTAGAAAATCATTATCGGAAGAGAGTAAATTTTTGTTTTAAAGGACAAAAAAGAGTTACTTTGTGAACAATCTCACAAAGTAACTCCTTAACTAATTACAGATTTTCGCCTTTTTCAATTGAATGATGTTTCGACCAATCACTGTAACCCGCCATATAAATTTTGATATTTTGATAGCCTGCTTGTGCAAGAATCGAATAAATCGGTGTTGCTGTAACTCCTGACCCACAATAGATAATAATTTCTTCATCCTTTGATACTTTCTCAAGCAATGAATTCGTAATAACTAATTGGGATTGGTCTTTTAGTAGTTCCCAATCATAATTTTTTGCGGTTGGAATATGTCCTGCAATCGGATCAAGCGGTTCAAAATCTCCACGGTAACGTCCTGCTGCTCGTGCATCCAATAATGTGGCTTTGTGATTGCCCTCCACAATATTTAACACATCTTTACGTGACATTAGAATACTATCGTTCCAATTTAGATCGAGCTTTGTTGGGGCAAATGTTGGAACAGCTGATGTCATAGAAAATCCTGCAAACATCAACGCATCATATCCGCCATTCACGATATAAGCATGTTGAAAGCCTGCGTATTTTAATATCCACCAAGCTCTAGTCGCATAAGGCGAAGCACCCTGATCATAAATATAAATTGCATCATCATAGCGTAAACCATGCTTTTCAAATAACGCATGCAAATCCTCTTTATTTGGCAATGGGTGACGACCATCCGTTTTTGTCATATCCGAAAGGTCTTGCTCTAAATCCCAATAAATCGCCCCTTCAATATGTTCTTTATCATATAACTCTTTACCTAATTCGTCATTTTGTAAATCAAAGCGTGTGTCAATAAAACGACCGTTACGTTCTAATTTATCTGCTGTAACAAATACTTTTGGCATTTTATAAACCTCTCTTTACGATTTTAATTGTGCATAAATGTCTTTCCAAACAGCTAAACGGCTTTCCTCTTGAAGTAGTAAACGCTCTGTGTCGATTTGTTCAACAGCTTGCTCAAGCATATGTTGGCGTAATCCTTCTGCATCAATTGCAATAAAGCCATTTGCCCACTCCACTAATTTTTCTTTTTCTATTTCTAAAAACTTTTGGGCATCTGGTTTTGTTAGCTGTTCTAATGCATCACGTAATTGTTCTTTCTCATTTTTCTCAAAGAATGACTTTGCATTTTTAAAATAAGATTTAACACTTGTATAAGGCGTGATATCACTAAATGGCCCTGTATAATCCATTAATTGTGGTTCCGTTCCTTCATACGCTAAAAATGCAAAACTTGGATTTAGTTCTTTTAAATTACGCACTTCATCTTTAAAGCGTTCTTTCATTTTCTTCTCAACAAATTGTGCTAAACGGAAGTTCGTTACACGTAATTCTTGCGCAAAGTCAAAGCTTAATGCATGTAACACTTCTTTTAATGCCGATTCTAACGCTTGTTGCGCTGGCATTTGAGCAAATGTCGATGGGTTATAGCTTTCACGGAAGAAATCAGGATAACGATAATACACACGCTGTAACACATAGTATAATAACTCATCTAATTCTTGCTTCGTTTCACTTTCAACCATTGACGTTTGTGTACTTTGGTAGTTCGAACGGATATGTTTTTCTAAGTGCGCTAATTCGCCTAAACGCTCATCTTTACGTTTTAAGTTCTCTTCGGTTTGCGTGATTAAATCGTATAAACGCGCTTCGGTTTTGTCGACTTCCTCTTGTAATGCTTGAACTGCGATGCCCATTAATTCGTCATTTAAGAAATAATGGAACGCATCTTCAAATGGTGCCATACCCGATTGATGTTCTTGTTGATCTTGCTTTTCTTTTAATGCGAGTAAGCTTGATACCCCGTAAAGTCTTGGGAAACGAATACCAAAGCGTTGTAATTCAGAGCGCACATACCCTTTTACTTCTTCCTCTTCATCCATTGTCGAAGCTAAGTCGATCGCATTCACGATGAAGAACATTTTATCTAATTCAAACGCATCTTTTACACGACCTAATTGAATTAAGAATTCACGGTCCGCTTTTGCAAATGCATGGTTAAAGTATGTGATGAAAAGAATCGCATCTGCATTTCGAATATAATCAAATGCAACACCTGTATGACGAGCATTGATGGAGTCTGCTCCTGGTGTATCTACTAAGGTTACGCCCATGCGAGTCAGAGGTGAATCAAAGTAGAAATCAATATTATCAACGAAGCATGAACGATTTTCTTGTGCTACGTACTTTTCAAAATCATGACGGTTTACTCGAAGTGTTGTACCTAATTTTGGAATGAATGTATCAAAGCCTTCTGAGTATGCACGAATAAATGATTTATGCACATTTAAACGTTCGTCCGTTAATTTTACTGCTAGTCCTTCTTCTGCACGTTCATACGCTTCTTTTAATGAAGAGACGTGTAAGCCGATAGCTGCATACGAACCTTGAATATCTTCCAGTAGCTGTGCTTCATTTTTTAAATGAATGTCCGCAGTTTCATGTGGATGCTCTGGTGTTACTGGGCGAATTTTGTTAATCGCTGCTGTTGTCGGGTTTGGTGATACTGGTAACACACGTTCTCCCATTAACGCATTGGAGAAGCTTGATTTACCCGCACTAAATGCACCGAATAATGCAATCGTAAAATCTCGTTTTTGTAAACGCTCGACTTTTTTCGTTAAGAAGCTTGCTACTTCCTTAAACCCTTGAACATTGCTTACAATATCAGCAGTTTTTAACGCTTTTTGAATCACTGTATCCGCACTTAAACCTGCACCAATTTTTTCTGTTGCTTGATGGGCCTGTTCTTCCACTTTTTGTTCTTTTGGCTTTAACATAGATTCATCAAATGGACGAATATCTTTTAACGCTTGTTCATGATCACGTGTCCATTTTTCTAAATGTACTTTTGACTCCGCGCGTAACTCATTGGAAACTTGTGTCATCACTTTTTGGTTATACGCTTCAAACTCGTCAATTTGCATAATATGTTGCAATGCCTGTACTTTTTCAGTCATCGCATTAATTTTTAGTTTGACTGGTGCTGATACTTCAGAAGCCACTTGCTCAAGCACCACTTTTTGTTCTAATTTCCACGCATCTGTTGTTTGAATAAAGTATCGTTTCGCTGCTTCTGAAACACGGTTTGCAAAGTTTAATACTGCATCGCCTGTTACAATTGTATTTTTTTGCACTTGATCTTCCATGACACTAACGGGCATATCAAAAACTTTTGCATCAATGGCAGCTGCACGCTCATCTGTTAACGCACCTACATCTTTTAATGCCGTTTTCATTAATGCTTTTATGTGCCCTGTAATTTGTGATTGGACAACATGATTAAAGCTCGCAAAACCTTCTTCTTTTCGACGTTCACGTTCCTCAGCCGTTTTCTTTTTCGCTGTGAATAAACCGCCTACTTTAAAGTCCTCTTGTTGGCTTTCTAAGTAGTTGCGTAATTTTTCACGTACATCAGATGGCATAATCGCTGCATTTGTAAGTAACTCTTTACGATTTTCATCAAATAATTTATCCCACTGTTCAAACGAGAATAGCTCTGTTTGACGCGTTAGTTTGTCGAATTGCTCCAAAATATCATGGCGACTTGCCCAATCATCTTCAGATACAACATCTGTATAGGTTTCGAAACGATCTTGCTTTTCTTCTACTAAATAGGTTTCATGCTCATGTTGTAATTTAGTTAATGTATTTTCAGCTGTTAAAATTAATTGTTCTTGCCAATCATTCATCGAATCCATAACAATTTTTTTCACTTTTTCAAAGTCATTGTTTGGAAGATCCTTTTCACGTAGGGATGTGAAGAAAATATCTTTCGGCGTCACTCCCCAAGCTGCGAATGAATGATGCACAGATTGTTTAAAGTCATCAAATGATAGTTCTGAATCCCGGTGCTTATCAATTTGGTTAACAATTAAATATACATTTGGATTGTATTTCATTAGTTGCTTCGTAAATTGGAAATTCAGCTCTGATTGTACGTGGTTGTAGTCCATCGTGTAGAATACCATATCGGCAATATGAAGCGCTGATTCCGTACTCATCGCATGCGCATCGTCTGTTGAATCCACACCTGGTGTATCCATTACCGTTACGCCAAGTGGTAAACCAGATTTACTATGCCCAATCTCAATTTGAGACACAAGCTCACCATTTTTACTTAGCTCTTTCACTTGTTTAATATCAAAGCCTGCAGAGAATTTTACAGGCTTCTCATTGTGCATATATACGATTGCAAAATCCTCATCTGCCTTATGCACCTTTACAATGTTGGCACTCGTTGGAATTGGACTTGCCGCTAAAATATCTTCACCTGACAATGCATTAATCATACTTGATTTACCTGCTGAGAAATGCCCTGCAAAACCAATAACAAATTCTTTTTGTAATAATTTGCGTGCGAATAAATTAAGCTTTTCAACACGTTCTGTATCTTCATTTTTATTATAAATTATGTATTGTAAAGCTGATTGCTGTAACAATTCATGAATTTTTTCATCAAACGAACTCATTTTTCTAACCCCTTTAATTTGCCTTAAAATCGTCACAAACCTATAGTACCATGATTGGTAACGAAAATCGGCTAGTATTTCATAAAAATTATTGAATTTGTTTATTTTTACTTACGCTTCTTACGCTCATACATGAAAATCTTTATAGCCAAACTAAATAGAGCATTGCTTTTATATGCAAAAAAACTCCTTATTCTATTTAGTTAACAAAAAGGAGTTTTTCGTATTCGATTTACTTTTTAACACTTCGTAGAGCGTTGCTTGATTGCGTCCATTACGTTTTGATTCATACAATGCATCATCCGCATGTTGGAACAGCGTATCAAGTAAATGCATCATGCGATTGAATTTGTCTGTTTATGAAAATTTAAATTAGTTTAAGTGGATGCAATTACTTCACTACATTTTTATAAACGTAATTACCAATTGCCATATATGCTAAAATTGTTGCTCCTATAAATGCATAAAGCATACGATACACCACCTCGAATTAATTGATAATAATTATCAATATCATTATAATCCAATGAGAAACGCACGTCAATAGTTTGAAATTTTTTCTATACATCTACTTTCTTGACATGGTAAGATGTAGAAAAAGTATGAAAAGGGTGAAATTTATTTGAGTACTTCAAAGCATATCCAGACGATTTTAAACGGGACTATTCATTCATTAAAATCAATTTTACCTATGAATATAGATGTTAAATCACCTGCAGTTGCAACTGAGCCATATGAACAAAAAGAAATGGGTGTACTAATTGGTCTTGTCGGAGATTTAAAGGGACGTATTATTATTGATGGCTCCCCTGAAATTTTTGGTGCTATTGGATCGGCAATGTTCGGAATGCCTCTAGAGGGTGCTATGCTTGAATCATTTACTGGTGAACTTGGTAATATGATTGCAGGAAATTTATGTACATATGTAGGTCAATATGATCTTGAATTAGATATTACCCCTCCAACAGTTATGGTCGGAAACACGAAACTATATGGATTCCAACAAGCATTTAAATTGCCTGCAACTATTGACGGTGTTGGTGACATCGTTATCCTTTACACAATTGATGACGAAAATGAATAATTGAATTTGTTTAACGAAACGACACGCAAAAGTATGCGTGTCGTTTTTATTATATTTAAAAATGCACTTTTTTATTTTCACACTTTTTTCACAAAAATAGGGAATTAAAGTGAGAAAAATCACATCTTCTAACTAGTCATTCCCATATGATGAAAACAGTAATACAACTTTTCTTCAAATTGGGGAGGGAGAATCGATGAGTAAGCAAAAGAAAAAGGAAGAGAACTTAAAAGGTACGCTTTATATGACTTTTGCTTTAGGCTTTATCATAATTTTAATTTGGGCCTACTGCTTCAGCTTATTTTCAGGTCGAATGTAACGTAAAAGAAGAAAGGAGTACTAATCATGCACTTACATAAGTTTGAAAAGTGGTGGCTTGTGTTTGGATGCGGCTCATTAGTAGCATTTTTAATTATTTTAGGAGTTGGCGCATTCCATACAGGCACACACCCAAACGAGTCGAAAAATACGATTAACTATGAAAAAGTTGATGAAATTGCACCATTTAACAATCCAGGTGTTCATAAAGTAGAAGGAAAAGAGTGGGATTACGAAGTCGTAATCGTTGCTTCAGCATTCTACTATAATCCACCTGAAATCGAAGTTCCCCTTGGCGCAAAAGTGAAATTCATCGCAACGACAAAGGATGTTATTCACGGATTCCAAGTAGCTGGAACAAATATTAATATGATGTTAGAGCCTGGTTATGTTTCTGAATATTTAGCAGAAATGAATCAAGCTGGCGAATATTTAATCCTATGTAACGAGTACTGTGGTACTGGTCATACAGCAATGCATTCTATGTTAAAGGTGGTGGACGAAAATGCAACAGCCGACAGTCATTAAAAATGTCGCTCCAAAAGATGCTAAGCTAGCAATGGCTAATATGTATGTCGCATTTATCGCATTGCTACTTGGTGGTCTTGCAGGTTTTCTTCAAGTATTAGTTCGTTCAGGAGAATTTTCACTTCCTGGTGGAATTAAAATAGGCTATTACCAAGTATTAACAGTTCATGGCGTATTACTTGGCTTAATTTTAACGACATTCTTCATTTTAGGGTTCCAAATTGCCGCGGTTAGCCGTACAGCAGGACCATTAACTGACACACAACGTAAATTAGGGTGGATTGGTTTTTGGCTAATGACACTTGGTACAGCAATGGCTGCAGTCATGGTGTTACTAAATAAAGCAACTGTTCTTTATACGTTCTATGCGCCATTAAAGGCACACTGGATCTTCTATTTAGGGCTCACGCTTGTAGTAGTCGGCTCTTGGCTTTTATGTGCTGCTCAAATTATGAAATACTTCCAATGGAAAAAGGAAAATAAAGGTCAAACAACACCATTACTTACATACATGGTATTTGTAAATTGTATTTTATGGGTAATTAGTACCAGTTCAGTCGCCGCTGAGGTACTACTTCAATTGCTTCCATGGTCATTGGGGTTGATTTCTCGTGTTGACGTGTTATTAACCCGTACACTATTCTGGTACTTCGGGCACGCACTTGTATACTTCTGGTTATTACCAGCATATATGGCTTGGTATGTGATTGTTCCAAAAATCATCGGTGCTAAAATTTTCTCTGATTCATTAGCTCGTTTATCATTTATTTTATTCTTATTATTCTCAGTTCCAGTTGGTCTTCACCACCAATTAACAGAGCCTGGTATTGACGGTCTTTGGAAGTTCCTTCAAGTAGTCTTAACGTTCTTCGTTATTATACCATCATTAATGACAGCGTTCTCGTTGTTCGCAACATTTGAATTACGTGGACGTGAATTAGGCGCAAAAGGCGTACTTGGCTGGTTCAAAAAATTACCTTGGGGTGATTCACGTTTCTTACTACCATTTATCGGGATGGTCGCCTTCATTCCTGGTGGCGCTGGTGGTATCGTTAACGCATCTCACCAAATGAACCAATTAGTGCACAATACAATTTGGGTTACAGGTCACTTCCATTTAACTGTGGCAACTACAGTAGTCTTAACATTCTTCGGGGTTGCATTCTGGTTAATTCCACATTTAACTGGTCGTGTGTTAACACCAGTATTAAATAAAATGGGGATTTACGTAGGTGTACTTTGGGCAATCGGTATGGCAATTATGTCAGGATCGATGCATATTGCAGGTTTACTTGGTGCCCCTCGTCGTTCAGATTATTCCGAATATGGCGGTGCACAACAGGCAATCGATTGGATTCCTTATTCAATTGCACAAGCAGTTGGTGGAACAATTCTATTCGTAGCCATTATTTTAATCACTTATATGATAATTCAATTAGCATTCTTCGCACCAAAAGGTCATGAAGAATTCCCAGTTGCAGAAGTCGCAGCAGGAGCAGAAAAAACACCTGCTATTTTAGAGAACTTCAAGCTTTGGGGGGTTATCTTAGTCGCATTAATTCTTATCGCTTACACAGTGCCTATTATACAAATACTTTCAAATTCACCACTTGGTTCAACTGGATTCAGCCCATGGTAAAAAATCCTCTCCCCCTTCTTCTGCGATGGGAGAGTTTTTTTATAGGTACTAATTTAACCAAAAACTTTACTATTAGATAACCTTCTGTGGATAACTTTTAATTGTATATTATTTTACAATACGTAACTCCCATATTAACTTCTATCCTCCAAAAGAAACTTCACAGTAATTTCTGCTTCATCATCCTTCATTTTCTTCCATATAATTTTATCAAATATATTAATATATACCTCTCTAAGCTTTTCTGGATTATTATGATACTGTAATATTCTCTTTTTATATTGACGTAATCTTTTCAGCATTTTATCTTTGTCTATAACTGTAATTTTACTTTGTTTCGAATGAATTTGTTCTATGTCTTTAATTAACTTTACTATTATTCCTTCTCTCTTTTTACGACTCCGTATCATTTTTTCTATTGTATATTCTCCCATTTCAAAAGCATTTTCAATTCGCTCTATTGCCTTTTCATTGAGAGCAATTTCATTCTTAATTTTTTCAACATCTTTTGCATACATTGATTGTTTTAATACTTCATCTTGTTTAATATTTGTAGCTAAAAGTTTTTCTTCATATATTTTAAAAACACCATTTATTACTGTATCAATAATTTCTATAGTGCCACCTTTGTTTTTCCCACATTTACATGGCTTAAATCGAAATTTTTCCTTTTCTTGATCCTTCTTTTGTTTGCACTTTTGTATATGCATGCTGTGGCCACAGTTATAACATTTAACAAGAGCGTGTAAAGGGTGTAAATTTGTCTTTGATTGTATTTTACCTCGCGTTTTAAATAATCCCAAAATTATATCTTGTTCTTCTAAAGTTTTTAATGGTGGATGTGCGTCATACGCATAAGTCCATTTTTCTGGTGGAAGTTTTCTATAAGGATCTTTATTTATGGAATCCATAGATTTTTTACTACCAGTAGTTTTATTGTATATAATTGTTCCACAATATAATTCACTTTTTAGTAATTTAATAACTGTTGGTGTTGTCCATTCTTTATTTCTAGGGGAAGGGATTTTTGCATTATTGAGCTCTTGTACTATTTGGTCTACTATCTTTCCATTAAGAAAAGGCTTTAAAATACGTTCTTTATAAATTTCCCCTTCCTCTTTGTTGATAATTAAATGTTTTGTTTTTCTATCTCTATCATAGCCAAATGGTGTTTTACCCGAAACCCATTTCCCCTCTTTTGCTCCAATTCTCTTATAGCTTGTAAACCGAGACACAATTTGACCATACTCAAAGTTTGAGAACAAACCCTTCATTTTTAATCGATTCATATCCTCCCTATTTAAAGGATTGAAAATAACACCTGACACTTCTACAATTAGTGTAGCTGAGTTTCTTAATACGTTTAAAATTCTCTCTTGGTCTCTACCCGATCCACGGCTTAGACGGTCATAATCAACAACTATGACAGCATCACAAAAACCCTCTTGTATTTCTTTTAGCATTTCTTGCATAACTGGTCTATCAGAAATATTTTCTCCCGATTTCACTTCACGGAATAATTTAAATTTCCAGCCTTTTCTCTTACAGTAATCTTCAAGTCGAGCCACTTGCATTTCTAAATCTTTTTCAATTCGATTTTCTTCATCCTCTGTTTCCCTTTTTGGTTGTGATTTACGTGCATATGCAAAAACATAATATACTTCTTTTTCTAACTCATAAGATGAAAGGTCTAGCATCTTTTCAAGAGTAATCATTAATTGTCCTCCTTTATTAATACCTTATAATAGGTACATTTTAGGACAAAAAAGAACAAGTAATTCATCCATTGCATAGATAAATTACTTGTTCTTGATTTTTGTTTAAGGTTGTTTTCTCAAAGATTGTTGCTATAAAGAAAAGGTGGGCTTATACATCAATCGGGATTGTGGAATATCGAAAATATATTATCACCTTATCAATTTTTAGATTGTATAAACTGTATTTGATATTCCTTTTGCTCAATAAATTTCTGCTTTTGTTCATCAGTCATTGTTTTTTTTTCTTCCTGATAAAAGGCAAAATTTATTATAGTCATATCTGTAAAATTTATAGTCTCCATTGCACTTTTTAGATAAATCTTCCACCTTAAGTTAAAATCAATATTTTTTTCATAATCAGTGTGAAAAGTATTTTGATTATATAGTTCTTCATTAAGGCTTAAATATAATTCAGCAATTATATCTAATAATAAGAAAATCCTTGTATTATTATCCCTTACAACTTCTACGTCCTCAATGTTATCTAAGAGATGTAAAGTTCTGTTTCTATTAAATTCTTTTTTTACACCTTCTTCTGAATCCTTAAATCTAAGGTAAAATACTTCGTTAATCATAAAATCAAAAAATTTAATTTGATTATTAATCCAATTTTGGAACTTGATATTAGTATGGCGTTCATTATTTTTTTCGTATAAATACTTAACTAGGTTTTCTACAAAAATTTTTCTGTTAAAGTCACCCCCTTGTTTATTTATTGATTTAATTTCATTAAACCATTTTCGTAATATTGCTTCTACCACTGGCACCAAACTCAAATAGGAACAAATGTAATTTCCTATCATCAAATCATAGGTTGCACTTTCAATTATTTTCATGAAGTCATTAAATATTTTTGTTGGCTTAAATCTATATTCAATTTGATAGGCTCTTTGCCATGGATTTTTTACCATCCTTAATATTTCTCCATCTAACCCTCCCCAAGCTGGATCTGGATTTTCTAAGCTAGCTAACAATTCTTGTATCCTCTTGCCTGAAACACAAGGGTAAGGAGGAATAGTTAGCAATTTTTCATTTAGATGTTTATCTACTTTCACATAAGTTTCCCATAAGTTCATGTAATCACCTCAAAAATAATTATGCCATACTTGTTTATGCTAAAATATAATCACTAAAAATAACTTATTATGCAATAATCATTTTTCCCGAAAATATATTGTTTCATAAAATAACCCTTTAATGAAAACGAGAGCGATTGTTGAAAATCGTTTTTTTCAATTAAAGCTCCTGTAATTGAAGTATAGGAACGTAAAAAAAAAATGCAGGTTTTTATTCAGATAACACACTCTGCATAATCTTGAAAAGTACTATCGTAGCCCTGTTTATATATTTGTAAAAAGCTGTATAAACAATATTCAAAGGGAAATCCAAGAAATGTTGGTTTAACGCCATTTCTTGGATTTCAATTTCTTTCCAAACTTCCATTTTTAAAGTCCGTTCAAAAATCAAGTTCTGTTGTTGCGCTACCCCTTGAATACCTATCTGATTAGGATACTGCTTCTTTTATTGAACTTAAATAACAAGGTGGTTCAATCTCATATTCCCCCAAAATAGTAATAAAGGAATCTCTCTTTTCTGGGTTTTCTATAAAAAATTCATTTAAAGCATCTCTTAAATGCCATGGATGATTACTTGTGTCAAAGGTAGACGTTATTGCTCTAACAACTAGCTCATCCAGTGGAAATTGTTGTAAATAATAGGTGATAATATCTCTTCTATTGTTCGCTCTATCAAAGTTATTCAAAAAGGATGTTCCAAATATAATTTCTTTGAATTTTACGAAAAAGTCATTTTTATTTAGAATATAAAAATCATCTTCATCAGGAATAATATTGCTTATTTTTCTTACAATATTTTCTTTTGCCTCATCTTGCTCTTCGTACGCAATTAAATCATTTCTTAGAATGGCACAATATAATTTTAAATCTCCTTTAGGATCATAAGCATTTTCAAATATCTTTGAATGCCATAAATTACGTATAAAAGATGCATCACTAGAAAAGTAATTTACCCGATTAGGAAATGCTCTTAAAAATGGCATTACAAGGTTTTCATTAGATTTCATGAATTGGACCAGATACCTCGTAACTTTTTCGTTATTTAGTAAAAAGAGCTTTTCCCAAAAACTAATATAACTCTGATCGATATCCCAAAGAATGGTAGTATCAGTAAAATAATTAAATATTGTTTCAAAAAAAACATTAAGATCGCTTTCTTCAATAGCTTGAGGTACTTCATTTACAATATATGTAATATCAGCATTTGGAGCGGTCAAGCTAACATCAAAATGTCTTTTTATTTTGTTTATTAATGCTTCTCGACTTCCATTAACCATAATCTTAGGTAGGTTAGACCTGATGAATGTCCAAAAACTTTCAACATGGGAAACGGTAATTTTGTTATTTTTAGAGTGTGCGCAATCGTTTCTCCGATTTTTCCAAAAAGTAATTTGATTACGTATATCGTCATTTAATAGAAAGATTTCCTTAGGTGATTGTCTTTGAAGGTTATCATATACTGTTGAATCCCACTTATCTTCATTTCGGAGATTTTTTAGTATGTCATCCCACAAACCTTGAGAAATATTGTCTGGCTTATGTGCATTAAGCATTCTATCTCTAATTATTGTTTGAAAGCACAGATAAGAAAATAATAATGAAGCTTTGTAAGCTGTTGCCTTATAACACAATAGTGCTTCATTAATCAAATCTTTCGCATCTGTAGAAATTTCTTGTGATAAGATCCATTCTTCAAATCGAAGTCTCATGTTCAACACCCTTTAACTTAATTGGTAATTTCAGTACATTATATATAATTTTCTAACAAATGGAAATGATTAATATTTGTAGGGGTAACAAAAAGTAGATGTAGAGTTGTTAGAACTATTGAATTAAACATATTCCACAAACGGGCGCGCCCCACTCTTCTCCATGGCAAGAATCTTTGATAAGACAGCCTAATTTAATTCTGGATGCAAAATAGGATAGATAGAGCGATTTTAGGTAAGCTCATCTATCCTTTTGGATTCTATACATATATTGCGTGACATTAAATAAAAATTCACTTTTAAAAATAGCATTAACTTGAATTTTAATAAAATTCATAATTAGGCAATTGGATAAACTATTATATCGATTTAACGAAATTCGAAGTAATGGAATTCCTTAAAAAAAATCCTACGGCAAAATATTTTGTCCATACAATTACCTTTAAATAAACTATATCCAACTTACAACAATTTCATAAAGAAAAAATCTACGCTTGTCGCTGATTTTCATATACAAGTCGATTAATATTATAAATCTGTACATTAAAATGTACCTGTGGATAACTTTTTACCATTTTTTGTAATCTTTAAACGTTGATATATATAGGTTTGTGGGGATAGACTAAAGTAAACATACGTAAATCCCCAATGTTAAGTGCCTATTATGGATTACATGTTCTTTAGGTGTTGCAGTCGAAGTGTTATTCCAGTTATTACCTTGGGCTCTTGGTTTAATTTCTCGTGTTGACGTTTTATTAACTCGTACATTATTCTGGTATTTTGGACATGCGCTTGTATACTTCTGGTTATTACCAGCATATATGGCTTGGTATGTCATCGTACCAAAAATTATCGGAGCGAAAATTTTCTCTGATTCACTAGCTCGTTTATCGTTTATTTTATTCTTATTATTCTCATTCCCAGTAGGTCTTCACCACCAATTGACAGAGCCTGGTATTGATGGATTTTGGAAGTTCATTCAAGTTACGTTAACATTCTTTGTCATTATTCCATCATTAATGACTGCGTTCTCATTGTTCGCAACATTTGAGTTACGTGGCCGTGAATTAGGTGCGAAAGGTGTTCTTGGTTGGTTCAAAAAATTACCTTGGGGTGATTCACGCTTCTTACTACCTTTTATTGGGATGGTTGCCTTCATTCCTGGTGGCGCTGGTGGTATCGTTAACGCATCTCACCAAATGAACCAATTAGTGCATAATACGATTTGGGTAACAGGTCACTTCCATTTAACGGTGGCAACAGCAGTAGTATTAACATTCTTCGGGGTTGCATTCTGGTTAATTCCACATTTAACTGGCCGTGTGTTAACGCCCGTATTAAATAAAATGGGGATTTATGTAGGAGTTCTTTGGGCAATTGGTATGGCTATCATGTCGGGATCAATGCACATTGCAGGTTTACTCGGTGCTCCACGTCGCTCAGATTACTCTGAATACGGCGGTGCACAACAAGCAATCGATTGGATTCCTTACTCAATTGCTCAAGCAGTAGGCGGAACAATTCTTTTCGTTGCCATTATTTTAATCACTTATATGGTAATTCAATTAGCATTCTTCGCACCAAAAGGTCATGAAGAATTCCCAGTTGCAGAAGCTGCTCCAGGTGCACAAAAAACACCTGCTATTTTAGAAAACTTTAAACTTTGGGGTGTTATTGTTGCAGCGTTAATCATTTTCGCTTATACAATGCCAATTATCGAGATTTTAAGAAACTCACCATTAGGCACTACAGGATTTACTCCTTGGTGATAATATAAAGACTCCCCCTCTCTTACTAGATTTGTCACACAAAAACCATCCGTTACTTCATTCACGGATGGTTTTTCTATTTGACTTACTAAATTGAAAAAACCCGTTCGATTTATTATCGAACGGGCTACTTTAATTATTGAGGGTCTACCGCTAAAATGTCGATGAAGTTTGATTTTACTTTCGCTTCTTCTTCATTTAGTAAAATATGAATATCTCCATGGTCCTTCGAAGTACGAATTAGACGGCCCATCCCTTGTTGAAGACGCAGTTGCATAAATGGTAACTCGACTTCTTCAAACGGATTTTGAGCGAATGAACGCTTCGCATCAAATAATGGGTCATGTGGTGGGAATGGTAAATCAAAAATAATAACACGTGTTAACGCTTCTTCAGGTAAGTCTAAACCTTCCCATAAATGGTATGAACATAATGTTTTAATGTCACCATTTTGGAAATCACGGACGATTGCTGAAAGCTCTCGGTCCCCTTCAAACGCCACTTTTAAACGTGTCATTAAGCTAAGCTGTGATTTGAATTGGTTCATCGCTTGTTTTGACTTAAATAAAATTAACGTTTGTTCCTTGTCTTTTAGTAAGCTTTCTACTTTTGCAGTCTTTTCTTGTTGCGTTAATTCGTGTAAATAGATTTTCATTACTTCTTCGTAATCGAATGGTGATGGTACACTGAAGTTTTGGTGTTTTTCGATACCTAAGCTTGAAGCGATATAGGTAAAGTCTTTTTTCACTGATAATGTCGCTGATGAGAACACAATCGGCATTTTTTTCGAGAATAATGTTTCTGATAATACTTCTGTAATAAGTCGAGGCATAATGACTAATGTTTCTTCACCATCTGTATCCTCTAACCAATCTACGGCATCACCTTGTGCTACAAAAATACGTAGTGCCGCGGCATAGTGCTCTAAAAACTCTTCAGCCATATTTAATTCATATTCTGGAATCATATAAAGCTCTGATTCAAATACGAATTCTTCTAATAGCTGATCCACATAAGCAACAACCCGTTTACCGAGCTCGATTAAACGGTCTGACTTATTTATTCGTTTACGATCTTCATCTGATTTTACAACATCATCACGTAATTGATCGAAGAATAATTCATGATGATCTTGCAAGTGCTCTATTGCATATAATGTACGCTCACGAACACCATCCACCATTAAATGCTCCAAAAGTTCAACGATTGTAAATGCCTGTACTTTATACGTTAAAGCCTTTTGTGCTGCATATTCTAATAAATGGCCTTCATCAAGGACAGCCATCGACACTTCTGGTAAAAGTGGCAATTGACCTTCACGTTCACGTGATTCCTTCGTCGCTAAGTGCTCCATTAAGAAATCTTGAGAACAGATAATAAGGTCCGAAGATTTTCGGTAATGTCCACGGTGCAGCGTTTGACCACAACGATTACGTAAGTCACAAACTGCACATTGCATAATGGAGTTGTAGTTCACTTTTTGCCAATCTTCATCGCTGACACCTGAATAGTCTGAGCGCTCTCCGTAAGGTTGAACTGCAATCATGCTACCTTGCGCATAAACACCATCTGGAATTGAAAAGGCGATATCGTCAATCCATTCTTCTGTTTCTGTTTTTTCTGCTTCTTCAAAGCGTTTTAGACATAAATATTGGTCACGTGATTTGGCTAAACGTACGTCAATATCAAGCTCTAGTACATCACGTAATTTATGAATATCGCCACCTTCTTTTACAAGCTGGTCGATTAGAGTTTCATCCGCACATGCAATTAAAGCAGGTTTCCCCGTATAACGTGCATAGGAAACAGCTGGTAAAAGGTAAGCAATTGTTTTACCCGTACCTACACCTGCCTCAGCAAATAATATATTTTTTTCTTTTAATGCTTGTTCGATTTGATACGCCATGAAAATTTGCTCATCACGGCATTCAAAGCCCTTCTCAGGTAGTTCATCATATAGTACGTCACCCATCCAGTTGCCTAGTGACTCAAAGAAAGTTAAATCTCTTGATAGCTCAAACGGTAAAGACTTTCTCAAATTGTTGTTCCCCCTCAATATGAAGCGGAAGGAACTCTGGCATCCCTTCCGCATCTAGTTAACTCCACTTATAATCTACATTTTCTAAATAAAAATCCCGTACTAATCATTATACAATGAATAAATAAATAATCCTACTTATTCGAAACGAAAAAACTACATTAGCTCAATACTAATGTAGTTGCTTTATTAGAATTGTGGACGACCCGATTTTTGACCCCAATATTGATAAAGGTCTGTACGAATAAATCCATTAAATAATTTACGTTTTTTTGTCGCCTTTTTACCGTAATGTACTTCGAAATCTTCCATTGAAGAAAGCATGTATATAGACCATGTTGGATAGTTTTTCATAACTGTTCCAAACTCACGTAGCATTTTTTCGATTTCTTCTACATCACCGATACGTTCCCCATAAGGTGGGTTCGTTACAATAACACCGTCTGTTAATTTTGATGTAAAGTCTGTTGCTTGCATTTGCTTAAAGGTAATAATATCACCAAAGCCTGCTTCAACTGCATTTTCTTGTGCAATTGTAACCATACGGTGATCGATATCCGTTCCGATAATTGTTAGCTCTTGATCGTAATCAGCTAATTCATCTGCTTCATCACGTGCCTTTTCCCAAATGGCTTGCTTCATCCATGGCCATGTTTCTGAAATGAATTCACGGTTGTAGCCTGGAGCGATATTTTGACCAATCATTGCTGCTTCAAGAGCAATTGTTCCCGAACCACAAAATGGGTCTACGAATGGACGACTTGGTGACCATTTTGAAATTTTCACTAAAGCTGCTGCTAATGTTTCTTTAAGCGGCGCTTCCCCTTGACTTGTACGATAGCCGCGCTTATGAAGACCCACACCAGATGTATCAATGGTTAATGTTGCGACATCTTTTAAAATTGAAATTTCAATTTTAAATGTTGGACCAGATTCATCTAAGAACCCTAAGCGTTTATAAGCTAATTTCATACGCTCAACAATTGCTTTTTTCGTAATCGCTTGGCAATCAGGTACACTAAATAATGTTGATTTTACTGATTTACCCGATACTGGGAATGCAGCGTCTACTGGTAGATATTGTTCCCAGTTGATTGCTTTCACTCCTTCGAATAATTGATCAAATGTACGAGCTGGAAATTGAGCAACGACAATTTTGACACGATCTGCTACACGTAACCAAAGATTTGTACGTGCAATCGCTAGCTCGTCTCCTTCAAAATACACTTTGCCGTTTTCGACACGTGTTTCATATCCTAATGCGCGCACTTCATCTGCAACGATTGCCTCTAAGCCCATTGCTGCAGTTGCAACTAAATTAAATGTTGTCATACGTTGTTAAATCCTTCCTTGACACTCGAGCTCCCAAAATTGAATGAATTCAATTAATTCTTCGAGTGGTAGTGGTCTGCTGTAATAATATCCTTGAATGTAATCGCAGCCCATTTTACGTAACATCTCTACCTGTTGTCCACTTTCAACACCTTCAGCAACTACTTTCATTTGCAGGCGATGTGCCATTTGAATGATGGCATCTACAATTGCTTGTTTATCTGCTAAAGAACTAATATGTTGAATGAAGCTACGGTCAATTTTTAATACATCTAATGGGAAACGAACTAAATAGCTTAATGATGAATAACCCGTTCCAAAATCATCAATCGATAATTTAAACCCGAGTTTCTTCAGTTTAACCAATTTACTTACCGTTTCCGCAGCACTATTCATAACCGTACGTTCTGTTACTTCAATTTCAAATGCATGTGCAGAAGTATTGTTTTTTTCTAAAATCGATTGAATGGATTCTAAGAAATTCTGTTGTTGGAAATGTAAGCTCGATACATTTATTGCAATAGGGACAGATGGATAGCCCGCATGCGATAATTTTGCATACCCTTCACATGCCAAATCAAAAACAATTTCACTAAGTGGTATGATAAGCCCTGATTCCTCAGCATATTCAATAAATTCTGTCGGAGATACAAAGCCTAACTTTTCATTATTCCAGCGAACGAGTGCTTCAACACCAACAATAGCCTCTGTTTTTACACATATTTTTGGCTGATAGGCTAATGTAAATTCACGATTTTCAATAGCTTTTCGTAATTCCGCATCTAAAACCAATAAACGATTTGTATCTGTTTTAAGCTCATCAAAATAGAAAGAAAAACAATTTCGTCCATTATCTTTTGAAAAGCCCATCGCTTTATCAGCACGATTAAGCAATTGTTCTGTTGTCATACCGTCTTCAGGATAAATACTAATACCAATACTTGTAGATACAAAAACTTCTTGGTTTTGAACAATAATTGGTTTTTCGATTTCTTGAATAACCAATTCCGCAAATTTTGCAGCTTCACGTGGATGATGAATATTCGTTAATGTAATAACAAATTCATCCCCACCATAACGTGCTAAAATATCTTTACTTTTCAGTAACCCTTTTAAGCGCTTCGATACTTCAACTAGCAAATGATC
The DNA here is from genome assembly GCF_003073375.1 of Lysinibacillus sp. 2017. Lineage (NCBI taxonomy): Bacteria > Bacillati > Bacillota > Bacilli > Caryophanales > Bacillaceae > Lysinibacillus > Lysinibacillus sp. 2017. The sequence goes on along the minus strand of NZ_CP029002.1, from coordinate 1,364,795 downwards.
ACCAATCTCATGACCTAACGTATCATTGACTTGTTTAAAACGGTCTAAATCCATGAAAAAGACAGCATGCTGAATTGGTTCCCTATTACCATTTGGTATTTCTAGTAATGCTTTCATTTGTTCAATAAATGCAAAACGATTAAAAACATCCGTTAATGTATCACTTAATGTTCTTTTTTCTAACTCATTTTCAACAATTTTACGCTCTGATAAATCAGTGAAAATAGCACAGTAATTATTAAGCTTGCCTGCATCATTTGATATCGCCATAATTGTAAGCCATTCAGGATATACCTCACCTGTCTTACGTCGATTCCAAATTTCACCTTGCCAACTACCATCTTTATCAATATGGTTCCACATATCTATATAAAATGACTTTTCATGAACTCCAGACTGCAAAATAGATGGATTTTCTCCAATTACTTCATCCTTCATATAGCCTGTAACCAATTCAAATGCCGAATTCACATTCACGATTCGTTTCTTCTCATCGGTAATCATAATGCCTTCTGTGACATTTTCAAAAATCTTGTTAATCAGATTATCTGGATAGTGCGACAACGAAAGTTCTTGTGCGATTGAAATGTTCGACATTGCTTCGTTCAATGAATATCACCCTTATTTTTTAATAAAACTTTATATTTTATGTATGCCAAACATTCAAAATTTTAATTATTATAGTGTGGATAAGGTCTAAAATGACTTATCTATAAGAAAGGCTCTCCACAAAAGAATGGAGAGCCTTTTTAACTATTCAAAAAAAGCACCAATAAACAATAAGCCATGTTTTGTTCCTAAGTACTCAAACGACCTTCGTCTCGTACGAGTAGGTAGTAATCATCTATCTACGGCCAATAGCCGTCCCTCCATCCGTTCAATTCCTTCAGGAGAGTGCCCCTACCATAATTTGGGTTTCTCACTCATGGGGTTTACCTCGTTCCACCTTATAACTTTCATTATAAGCTCCGTCACTGTGGCACTTTCAGGAAGTTTCGTCCATATCTAAAAGACTTAGGAGTTCCTTCCGCCGTCAAGCATTTGCTTGCCTTACCTTATTTTTTCAGTAAGCACGAACACTACGGTCATCTCAGATCCGTGTGAGCATGGACTTTCCTCTACGATTTTAACAACCGCAGCGATTACTCGTATTATTGATGTATTCCTAGTATACTGCACTCGTCAAAAAAATACAATGCCTCTATAAATAGTCGAACTATTCGTATAGTTTACTTCCAAAAACATGTTTTTCTAAATTGGATAAACGTTTCAAAATATCAAAATTTGTATTGTTTGTTGTTGGCTGAGTTGGTGCCGGTTTGCGACTGCTAGTAGTTGCTTCTTGTTTAAGACGCGCATTTTCTTCTTCTAATGCTGCGATTTTCGTAGCGAAAGTATCATAATCTTCGCGAATTACATCTAAAAATTGATCGACCTCATCCACGTTATAACCTTTCATGCTCTTTTTGAATTCTTTTTCTAATATATAGTCAGCTGTTAATTTAATGTCCATAATCATCGTCCTTCCATAAAGCAACTTCTTATTTCTTATTATAGCAATAGGTCCGATGTTTCGCACGTATTGGTTTGTAATTAGCATGAAAAATTTTTACATCGTTTTGATTTTAGAAATCCATTTTGCGCTGTAAACGCAATAACCGTTTTCGCCAATTTTGAAGTAGCCTTTGTTGCTGCTCTTTTTTTGCATACGTATGAGTTGTTACTAATTCCTGTCCAACTTGTGACAGCTCGTATGCCTTTTGGTAGTCTTTCAGTTGATGTTCATAAAGCATCGCCAACTGTTCATAGGCTAGAACTTGTTTCAGACGCGGTAAAGTGGGCACGGCTGAGTGAAAAGCCTGAACCGCTAATTCATATTCGCCTGTTCGTTTTAATTCAAACGCTAAATAAAAATGGGCAAAACCCGCTTCGCTTGCGTCAAATTGTTCTGTTACAGCCTTTAGAATTTCAGCACTCGTTTGTCGTTTTTTTAAATCCCCGAACCATTTCCCAATATTCGTATACGTCGTTGCAGATTCTTCGCCATCTTGTTGTAATAATAAGTTTGTTGAATGTACATAAAGCGTAATTAATGAAAGTAAATCCCATTCATTATGTATTAGAACTTTCATCAGTGTCGTTGCATTACCACTTTTTATTGCATCAAAATAAATAATTGGCGCTAAATGACCCGGGATATCTCCCTGTCTTTCGAATCCTAACTTTTCTTTTTCCACTTGCGTTAGATTCATCTTTGATAAATCATCTTTCCATAATCGCTTTGAGCTATGCAATAAATCAACTTGACGCTGTGGCTTTAATTTGGGGATATGCTGCTTATTTAATGTCCATCGCACTTCGAGCTGGGGCCAATCAAAACTTTTACCATTGTAAGAAACGACCGTAATATTGCGTTGCCAAAGTTTTGATTCAAACAAAAATGCCGCTTCATTTGATGGGTCAGCAAGCACGTATTGTGTTAATACGAATTGTTCCCCTTTTTCTTCTAAAAATCCAAGTAAAAATATATACGTGCCTGCTCCTTTTAACCCTGTCGTTTCTGTATCAAAGAATACGATCACTTCATCCTCCGTCATGGCAAACGGATGATCGTCTTCTTGCGTAGTCCAACGATTGAGCGAGTCAAAAAGTTCCCTAAGCTTATGATTTCCATGCACATAATCGAGTGGGTATCGCACTTCACGTTTAAAAAGAATGCCGAAATCATTTTCAATTAGTTCCAAACCAGCTTGTTGCCACTGTTCGACATATGGTGGTTTTTCAGGTTTTATAAATTTTGCTTGTTCTTTTTTTTGCTCTGTTTTTTTACCTAGCATTTTTTTCATTTGCAAAATTTTGTTTTCATACGACATATTTTCACATCATTTCATTCATTAAAATGTTCAGTACCTTTAACACTTGCTTTTTACTATTCCCTAAACTATCTTGCGCGCCAATGCAAGATGGACAGCCATCTGGACAAGGGCATAGTTCGACATGCTGCGTTGTTTGTTCTAGTAATGGTAATAGCACATCATACATGCGTTCACTTAATCCAATACCACCAGGATAACTATCATAGATAAACAATGTTGGCTTTTCATTATGAATGGCTTTCACTTGTGGCACAACAGATACATCTGATCGATCGCAGTGTATAAATAGTGGGATAAAGCTTGCCATTGCATAAGCCGCGCCAGTCAATGCATCCGTCAACTGCTCCTCCGACCAATTTTCAGGTAAGTCAAAACTTATCCACGTAGCATTCGTATGCATTTCCATCGGTGGTATCGTGATAGGACCTGAACCAATATTATCGTGTGTATTGAAACGGATTTTTTTGAAGATTGTAGGGATTGCTAGTAAGCTAACATCCCCGTAACTGACAACGGCCTTTTTATAGGAAATACTTTTATCTTCACTTAATACTTTTAATTCCACTGCTAAATTCGCATCGGTAAAGTAATCGACATCCACTTCACGAACAAATGCCTTTTTTTCCTCCCAGTCGAGCTTTTCTACTTGGAACTGAGTACCTTGGTGTAAGTAAATGGCTTCTTCATGAAGTAATGTCATGGCAGAATACGTGTCCATCTCACCAATAACCTTCGTATTTGCTGGTGTTGAAATATCAATAATTACTACATTTTCTTGTGCTGCCGAGCGAAGGGATATTTCATGTGCTGGGAATCGATCACTCATCCAATGCCACTGTGTACTTGTTTGAACGAGTACCCCTTCTTCCTCTAAATAACTCAGCAGCTCCTGCACTTCATATTCTCCGTAGCTATCTGTCATAGAAAATGGCAATTCGAAAGCGGCACACTTTAAATGATCCATTAAAATCAGCATATTTTCAGGGTTAATACGCGCTTCTTCTGGTGAACTACCTAATAAATAGCTAGGATGTTGTACGACGTATTGATCTAAAGCGGTAGACTGTGCAACATAAATAATAAGTGCTTCGTCTTGACGTCTACCTGCGCGTCCGGCTTGCTGCCATGCACTCGCAATATTTCCTGGGTAACCTGTCATGATACAAGCTTGTAATTGGCCAATATCCACGCCGAGTTCTAACGCATTTGTACTGATTACCATCTGGATAGAACCGTTGCGAAGTCCTTTTTCAATTGTTCGGCGCTCACTTGGTAAATACCCGCCACGATAGCCTTGAATCGATTCGTCTTGAATCTTTTTTGCAGTTAATGATTTCAAGTATGTTACGAGCATTTCTACACGTACACGAGATTTCGCAAAAATAATCGTTTGAATACCCGCTTCATAAAGTCGTTTCGATAAATCTCGTACTTCTAATACGGCACTTCTTCTTACGCCAAATGTCGGATGAATGATGGGTGGATTATAAAATATAAATGTCTTTTTCCCAATTGGAGCACCTGATTTCGAAATAAGTTCATGCTTCGAGTTCGTTAACGATTCCGCTAGCTCTTTCGGATTTTTAATCGTAGCACTTGTACAAATAATGACGGGCTCACTGCCGTAAAATGCACATATACGCTGTAATCGGCGAATAACATGTGCAACATGGGAGCCAAAAACACCTTTATACGTATGTAATTCATCAATAACGATAAATTTTAAGTTTTCAAAGAGCGACACCCATTTTGTATGATGCGGCAATATACCCGAATGCAACATATCGGGATTTGTCATCACAATATGACCTGCTTTCCGGATTTTTTGACGAATACCTGGTGCAGTATCCCCGTCATACGTATAGCTTAAAATTTCTTCATCCATTAACTCGATTAGTTCATTCAAATCCGACTTTTGATCTTGTGCAAGTGCCTTTGTCGGGAATAAATAAATCGCACGACTCGAAGAATCCTCTAATATTTGTTGCAGCACTGGCAAATGATAACAATACGATTTTCCTGATGCAGTTGGCGTAATGGCTGTAAAGCTCTTTCCTTGCTGTGCATAATCAAAAGCTTCACGCTGATGTGTATACAGTTGGTTGATTCCCCTACTATTTAATGCTTTCTTTATAGAGGGATGTAATGTTATTGGAAAGTCTGCATAAGCAGCTTCTTTTGCATCAATTGTATGCCAGCCGATAATATTTTGTTTTAACTCTTCATCATATTGCCATTCTTCTAGCAATTGCTGAATCGTGCGTTGTTTACTAAGCATCCTCATCACCTTGTTCAATCTTTCTTTTTAAAATAAATAATGTATACTGCGTTGATTGAATCGATTGGATGAAGCGTTTCTTACTCGTCCCCTTATAAAAAGACTGCACAACAAATTGCTCCATAGCATCAGCGGCATGGTCAATTTGTTGTACATATAGATTTTTTGGTTGTTCCATTTTAATCCATTGATGAGCAGATTGCTGCCATAATTTAATTAATGCATGTAAATCATCTGCGTATGGCTTAACTTCAATATAAAAGTCTGGATCTTTATCAAGTCTTCTCATTTCATAAAAACGGTCTAATGACAGTTGACACTCTTCGATTAATCGATTTGTTTCGTTCAATAATTTCATAGTTAGCACCTCAGGTAGTTTCACATAGTTGCGTTTAGTTTAACAAATTCTACTCATTTGTACTACTCATATGCGAACAAGTATTCTTTACTTGCAAATGCTTTTCTGCTAAGCTTACCTTTTGAAAACCTACGACCAGTTGAGAGACATATTCATGTGAAAGTCTTGATTGTTCTAACTCGATTTGGAGTGTTAACAATTGTTGCGCGAAATCCAGTTGCGATATAAGCATTGAAATTTTTGACATAGACTAGCCTCCTTTTCGCCATTCATTCGATATAAGACGAGGGAATCCTTGTCCTTCGTCAAAACAAGTCAGCAATCGCTAAAAGTTCCTAAATTATTCGTTTGAATTATCGATATTTTTAACATATGGATGCTTTATGTTAAAATCAAACTATAGTTAATTGTATGTTAAGGAAGGTGATTCTATGGTCATTCGATATCCTAATGGGAAGCTATATAATGCCTCGCCTACTTCCGGTTCACCGAAGAAAAAAAACGATCAGCAAAAAAAACAGGAAATTTCCTATAGTAATCGAGGAAAAAGCTTAGAAGATGATATAAATGAAACAAATGAGTTTTATTTACTACGAAATTTGGCAAACATTCACAAGAAACCTGTTCCCATTCAAATCGTCAAAGTAGATTATCCAGCAAGAAGTGCGGCGGTTATTCGCGAAGCTTATTTCCGTACCCCTTCTACAACGGATTATAATGGCGTATGGAATGGTTTTTATATTGATTTTGAGGCAAAGGAAACCGACAGTAAAACTTCCTTTCCACTAAAAAATATCCATCCCCATCAAATGACGCATATGAAATCAGTAGAAAGCCAACGAGGTATTGCGTTTTTTATTGTTCGCTTTAGTAAGTTAAGGCGAAATTTTGTAATGCCATACAATACGGTAGAACAAAGTTGGACATTGATGCAAGATGGTGGAAGAAAATCAATACCACTTACCATTTTCGAACAGCAAGCGATTGAAATCGAGGAAGGCTATTTACCAAGACTCGATTATTTAGAAGCTGTCAAAAAGTTCATCGCAAGCGATACAGTTTGTAAAAGTGAGGAGAATTAATGTGACAGAAAGAAGAAGAACGCGTGAAGAAATTCAACGCGAACGACAACAACAAAAGAGAAAGTCTAAAAAAACAAAAACCCCTGGTTCACCTATTGGAAAATGGGTGAAACGTATATTATTAACTATCGTTTTAATCGGTGTACTTGGCTTTTTGGGTGGAGCCGCACTTTTCGGTTACTACGTAAGTAAAGCACCAGAATTAGATGAAGAATTATTAAAAGATCCGATTTCTTCCGAGTTTTATGATGTGAATGGTGAGCTTTTCGCTACGATAGGTTCACAATCTCGAAAATATATAAAATATGAAGATATTCCAGAACAAATGCGTGATGCAATTATCGCAACAGAGGATTCTCGATTCTTTGACCATTTCGGAATCGACATATGGCGTCTTGGTGGAGCTGTTATTGCCAACCTAAAATCAGGCGGGTACTCTCAAGGTGCGAGTACGATCACACAGCAAGTTGTGAAAAACTCTTTCTTTACAAATGAAAAAAAATTAGAGCGTAAAGCACAAGAAGCTTGGCTAGCGATTCAGTTAGAACGCCAATATAGTAAAGAAGAAATTTTTGAAATGTATTTCAATAAAGTATTAATGTCTGGACGTATTTACGGATTTGGTACGGCCGCGGAAGAATTTTATGGGAAAGAATTAAGTGAATTAAGTCTCGGTGAAGCTGCACAACTAGCAGGTATGCCACAAAGTCCAAATAGCTTTAACCCATATAAAAACCCAGAACGCGCAGAAAAACGACGTAATATTGTTTTATCTTTAATGGTACAACACGACAAAATTACTAAGGCTCAAGCATCTGAAGCAAAAGCTGAGGATATAACTGCGAGTTTATTACCAGAAGAACAACGTGTCGCAAACAGTACAACAAAATATCCTGCCTTCTTAGATGTCGTTTTATCAGAACTTGAAAAAAACGGTGACTCAAGTTTAATTTCTGAAGGTATTAAAGTTTATACAACACTAGATCCAAAAGCACAAACAATCGTTGAATCTACGATGAACGATGACAGTAATTTTCCAACGGAAGATATCGAATCAGGTGTTGCCGTTGTAGATACACAAACTGGTGAATTACGTGCAATTGGTGGCGGTCGTAACTATACAGGAGAATTCAACTTCAACTTTGCTTATGACTTACAAACTCGTTCTCCAGGTTCTACGATTAAACCATTAATCGATTACGGACCTGCCATTGAATATTTAAAATGGTCCACAGGTCAAAGAATTGTCGATGAAGAAATGACATATACAGGCTCAAAACAAGTGATTACAAACTGGGATAGTAAGTATTTAGGAACAATGTCTATTCGTGAAGCGCTTTATGCTTCTCGTAACATCCCAGCAGTCAAAACATTTAAAGAGGTTGGCGCAAATCGTGCAAAAGAGTTCATCTCCAACCTAGGGATTAAAACGGATAAATTAGTAGAATCCGATGCAATCGGTGGCGGACATGTAACATTGACTCCAATCCAAATAGCTGCATCCTATGCTGCTTTTGGTAATAATGGTACGTACAATGATGCTACTGCTATTTCAAAAATCGTATACCGTGATGGTAAAACTTCAAAATCATATAAATCTGAACCAAAAATTGCAATGAGTGATTACACAGCTTATATGGTGACAGATATTTTACGTGATGTTTTAAGTAACAAAAACAATTCATCTGCACCACGAGCAAGTATTTCAGGTGTAGATATTGCGGGTAAAACTGGTACAACAAACTATTCATCTGATGAATTTAGTAAATACAATCTGAAAAAGGGTTCCGTTCCTGATTCATGGTTTACAGGATATACAACGAACTATTCGATTTCGATTTGGAGTGGATACTCTAAACGTAGTGATGCAATCTCAACATGGGATGAACGTTGGTTGCCACAATATTTATTTAAAGATATTATGTCAGATTTAAATGATTACAACCCTGCATCATCATTCAAACAACCAAAATCGGTTGTTTCTGCAACAGTTGAAATCGGTTCTGATCCATTAAGATTAGCTAGCAGTTCTACACCTTCAAATTTACGTAGTACGGAACTGTTCGTAAGAGGTACTGAACCACATGAGGTCGCTGAAGAAGTACATGAAGAAGAACAAACATTAACTGCACCATCGAATTTACAAGCAACCTATAATAATGTGGCACAATCAGTCGATTTATCATGGTCACCCTCTTCATTATCAGGAAGTTCTGATGATGAATCTGAAGCATCGGGTCCTATCACTTATGAAGTGACAATGGCCGCTGAAGGTAGTGCTCCAACAGTCGTTTCAGTTTCGAGTGCAACAGCGATTCAAGTACCAAATATAACGCCAGGTACAACCTATAAATTTACAGTAACTGCAATATCTGGCGATTTAAAAAGTAGCAGTACATCTGTTTCACTGTATGTGGAAGGCGCACCGGTAACTGAACCTACTGAGCCAGAAGATCCGAATAATGCGATAGAAGATCCAAATACAAATACGCCTACACCAGAACAACCAAATAATAATGATAATAATAATTCTGGAAATGGAAATGGCAACGGTAACAGTAATAATGGAAATGGAAACAATCCTAATAGTGGTGGTAATAACGGAAATGGCAGCAATCCAAATAGCGGTGGTAATAATACTTCTACTGAACCTGAGCCAAGTCCAACACCAACACAGCCTGCCCAACCAGCAACTCCAGGCACTGGAAACGGTGATTCGGAAGAACCTGTTGGTAGTGGTGAATAATTATTAAACTTATTAAAAATGCAGCTAACCTTAAATAATAAAGGTTAGCTGCATTTTTTTATTTTACTAAACGTAATCGCGCACATCGTTTTTTCGTTTCTTTGTACAATTCGTCTAATTGGCGATAACATGCATATTGAGCAGGACGCATTTTGATGAATTGGAAGCGTTCCATGCCGTTTATCGGCATCACTTCATATTTATTGTTCTCTGAAAAAGGTTCATCGGCTTGCGAGTGCTTTACTAAAAATCGTTCGTATAGTTGAATCCCCTTTTCCATAAATCCAAGGGCTGAGCCATCTCGTCGATCATGAGCTGCATGAATTTCTTCACGTAAAGCTTCCCATTCATTAAACCAAGCATCGACTACTTCTTTTGTAATACCTTCTTTATTTACTAAAATCATACTTACACCGTACCTTTTTTTAAACGTTTTTGCCCTTCACGACAATCGGTTAACAACGGGCAGACCGCGCATCCTGGATTTTGCGCTTTACAATGGTACCGACCAAAGAAAATCATTTGATGATGCGCACGACTCCAACGTTCAATTGGCGTTTTTTTCATAATGGTTTCTTCTACCTCAAGAACGCTATCTTTCCAGCGGCATAAACCTAAGCGCTTTGTAACGCGTTCTACATGTGTATCAACAGCCATTGCTGGCACATCAAACGCAACAGATAATACCACATTGGCTGTTTTACGTCCGACACCTGGCAACGTTACGAGTTCCTCTCTTGAAGCAGGGATCTCCCCACCATAAACATCAAGTAATCGCGCACATAGCAATTGAATATTTTTGGCTTTGTTTCGGTACAATCCAATCGAACGAATGTCATTTTGCAGTTCTTCTAACGGAACATTTAAATAATCTTGGGGTGTTTTATATTTTTGAAATAATTGTTTCGTCACTTTGTTAACTAATACATCGGTACATTGAGCGGATAATAGTGTGGCAATCGTTAGTTCAAACGGATTTTCATGAACGAGTTCACAATGTGCATCTGGATACATGCGATCCATTTCATCTAAAAAATGATTCCACTTTGCTTTTGTTAACATGTTTTACTGGGTCCCCCCTATTCTCTTTCTTCCAACCAGTTATAAAAGGGTACTTTTGGCTGTTGTTGTTGTTGTTGATTCGCTGGCGCTGGTGCAGGTGTTGTCGTATATTTACGATATTGTTCGCTATGCTTTTCAATTTGCTGCAATGTTTTAATATTTTTCTTTTTCCACTCCATTAAAATGCGATCAATGTAACGTAAACTCACCTTGCCTGCAAGTACCGCCTCTTTTAATGCTGCTTTTATAATTTCAGGTGAATGATGATCGATATCCATCCACATGCCAATTGTTTCGATTTCAATCGGAGATAAAAGACGCCCTAGCTCTTGTTCAAATAATTTGAAAATCGCGGCCTCATCTACTTTAGTTGCCGTATCCTTTTGGCGTATTTCCTTCGTTTGAAGCAAATCTAATAACCGTTCCCATAATGGATAGACCGAGTACTTTTCTGATAACTTGCCAGCATCATCCGTACTTTGAGAAATTTCAACAAATCCTTTTTGCATCAAACGTTGCAATATTTGTGAAATCAACATCATTTGAAAGTTTGTGCGTTCTATTAAATCATTAGGTGTTGGGAAGTCAACACCTTCTTGTTCAAAGCTAATTAAATGCAATAATATTAAGGCTTCATCATCTTGAATATTCATTTCGCTGTAATGCTTAAAAAATAACTGTGGCACTGAAATATGACGTTGCTCAGTCCAAATGCGGATTCGATTAAATTCACTTTTCATACGAGAATCCCCCTTTGTTGTATAGTAACAACAAAGCGCCCGGTTATAAGCCGGACGCTTTCTTATAATAATAATCGTTTTTATCTCGTAATAGCCTTTAATTAAGGATATAAACGGTTTAATAAACGTGGGAATGGAATTGTTTCACGGATGTGCTCTGTTCCTGAAATCCACGCTACTGTACGCTCTAAACCAAGACCGAAACCTGAGTGAGGTACTGAACCTTGTTTACGTAATTCTAAATACCAAGCGTATGCGTCCATTGATAGACCATGTTCTTGTAAACGCGATTTTAATAAATCATAATCATGAATACGTTCAGAACCACCAATGATTTCGCCGTAGCCTTCTGGTGCGATTAAATCTGCACATAATACAACGTCATCACGGTCTGGATGTGGTTGCATGTAGAATGGCTTGATGCCTACTGGGTAGCATGTAATAAATACAGGCTTGTCAAATGCATTGGCAATCGCTGTTTCATGTGGTGCACCGAAGTCATCACCCCACTGAATATCATCAAAGCCTTGCTCATGTAAGAATTTGATTGCATCATCATAAGAGATACGTGGGAATGGTGCTTGGATTTGTTCTAATTTAGATGTATCACGACCAAGACGTTCTAAATCTAATTTACAATTTTTTAGTACAGATTGAACGATATGTGATACATATTGTTCTTGTACTTCTAAGTTTTCTTCAAATTCTACAAACGCCATTTCTGGTTCAATCATCCAGAATTCGATTAAGTGACGACGTGTTTTAGATTTTTCAGCACGGAATGTAGGGCCGAATGAGAATACGCGACCTTGTGCCATTGCAGCAGCTTCCATGTATAACTGACCTGATTGAGAAAGGTACGCATCTTCATCGAAATATTTTGTAGCAAATAATTCAGATGTACCTTCTGGTGCTGAACCCGTTAAGATTGGTGGGTCCATTTTTGTGAAACCATTTTCGTTAAAGAATTCGTAAGTTGCACGAATAATTTCATTACGAATTTTCATTACCGCATGTTGTTTACGAGAACGTAACCATAAATGACGGTTGTCCATTAAGAACTCTGTACCGTGTTCTTTTGGTGTGATTGGGAAATCTGTTGCTGCGTGAATAACTTCAATGCCCGTAACATTTAATTCTGCACCAAATGAAGAACGCTCATCTGCTTTTACTTCACCAACGATGTACATTGATGTTTCTTGTGTCATACCTTTTGCTACTGCAAATAATTCTTCGCCTACTTCTGCTTTTACGACAACGCCTTGTGCGAAGCCTGAGCCATCACGTAATTGTAAAAATGCTAATTTACCGCTAGAACGTTTGTTAGCTAACCAAGCGCCTAATTTTACGGTTTCGCCGATATGCTGAGGCATATCTTTGATCATAATTTTTTTCATATAGTCCTCCAAAACTTAAAGTCCAGTTGTACTTAATCTTGCCATTTTGCTTTTACAAATGCATCGATTCGACGAACTGCCTCTTCTAATAATTCTAAAGATGTTGCATAAGATAAACGCATTGTCGCAGGTGCGCCAAAGCCTGAGCCTGGGATAACTGCAACATTTGCTTCTGTTAATAATGCACTTGCAAACTCATCTACTGATGCGTAGCCTGTTTTTGCTGCTGTTTCTGATACATCTGGAAGTAAGTAAAACGCACCTTGTGGTTTTAATACTTTGACACCAGGAATCGCAGCCACTTTTGGGAAGATTGCTTCTAAACGTGATTCAAATGCTTGACGCATCATTTCAACTGTATCCTGAGGACCATTATATGCCTCAACAGTTGCATACTGAGATGTTGTTGTTGCATTTGAAGTTGAGTGAGAAGCTAAATCTGTCATCGCTTTAATAATCGAAGCATCACCAGCAGCATAACCAATACGCCAGCCAGTCATTGAATGTGATTTTGCGACACCGTTTACAACCATTGTACGCGCTTTAACTGTATCTGAAAGCTGTGCAATTGAAAAATGCTCTACTCCATTGTAAACAAGCTTTTCATAAATTTCATCTGAAACGATTAAAATATCTTTTTCTTCCGCCACTTTTGCAAGCTCAGCTAATTCTTCTTTTGAATAAATCATACCAGAAGGATTTGATGGTGAGTTAATGATGACAGCTTTTGTTTTATCTGTAATCGCCTCACGTAATTGTTGTGCTGTAATTTTGTAACCTTGCTCAGCAGTACCTTCTACATAAACAGGTACACCGCCCGCTAACTTCACTTGCTCTGGATAAGAAACCCAATATGGAATTGGGATAATCACTTCATCCCCTGCATTTAAAATTACTTGGAACAATGTATACAGTACATGCTTAGCACCAACACCAACCAAAATTTCATTGGCTTTGTATGTAAGGTGATTGTCGCGCTCTAACTTATCAATAATGGCTTTTTTTAGTACAGGTAAGCCTCCAGCTGGCGTATATTTTGTTAACCCAGCATCCATTGATTGTTTAGCAGCAGTTAAGATGTTTTCTGGTGTATTGAAGTCTGGCTCTCCAGCTCCTAAACCAATCACGTCAATACCTTGCTCCTTTAACTCTTTTGCTTTCGCAGTGATGGCTAAAGTTGAAGATGGCGTTAATGTTTTAACACGGTTTGCTAACATATGTTTCATGTTCATTCTCCTCTACAAATTCAATATGCGTTTCCACCAATTTCCGTCTTCAAACAAAAGATAAACATAATTTAATTTGCCAGACTCGCCAATATATGTAATTTCCCATACTGCGCCTGGCTCCTCAAAGCCTAATTTTGTATGAAGAATCTCTTTTACAGATGTTTCTTTGCGAAAAGCTTCTAAAGCTTGATCTTTGTTAATCCCATCTTGTAAAAAAACTTCCTGCATTGAATTCTCATCTAAACTCATCGGGACGAAGATGGCTTTTTCTTTACCGTATTCGTCTACACCAAATACAGTAACATACGGCTTATTCCCATTATACACATAGGAATTAGAAACGACGGCAAGTGCCTTTGTATCAAGTGCTAATTGCTCCGCTTTTTGTTCCATATCGTTAAACGGTGCATCAGCCTTCCAAACGATTAACACTGAGATAACAAGTGACAAAGATAAAATAAAGACAGCCGTAAAGATAATCCAGTTTTTCATGACTGCACCAGGCTATACTTTTTGTTTGGATGTACAGTAAACGTCTCTGTACGAAGTTCGAGATTTTGTTTCATAATTGTCAACCTGCTTTCCTTCCTCATCATTTATTATTATACCAATTTCCAAGCTGTTGTACCATACTATCAAGTGGCAGTTTTTGCACCGAAATTGGCGGTAATGACTGGATAAATTGTTGTCCATAAGATTTTGTTTCAATTCGGCGATCAAGTACGATGAAAACACCTTTGTCATGACTCGAACGAATTAATCGTCCAAAGCCTTGCTTGAATCGTAAAATTGCCTCTGGTAAAGCGAGCTCTGAAAAAGAATTTCGCCCTTGCTGACTAATAAATTGTGCCCTTGCTTTAAATGTCGGTTCTTCTGGTGAAGAAAATGGTAAGCGTACCACAATGACCGAAGCCAATCCATCACCAGGCACATCTACACCTTCCCAAAAACTGTTCGTACCAAATAACACGGAATGATTAAATTTTTGGAATGATTTTAATAAGCGCATGCGACTACCTGCTGTGACACCTTGTGCAAAAATCATATAATCACTCAATAATTCACTTTCATGAATAAGCTCAACGGTTTTTCTTAGCATGTCTTGTGAAGTAAACAACACAAAGCTACGTCCTTCTGTCATTCGCACAGCATTCGTCACAGCATGCGCGACTTCTTCAATATAATCACTTTGTGAAACCGCTTGAATATCTGGCATATCCGTAACAATATAAACTTCTGCACCATCATAATAGCTTGTAGGTGCATGTAATTTTTCAATAGCTATAGACGTATCAATGCCTAATTGGTTCGCTATAAATCGTTCGTTATCCGGTACTGTCAACGTACCTGATGTCCAAATAACGGCAGCCTTTTGTCGAATTGAATGAAATAATTTTGTGATTGTTTGCGTTACATTGATAGGCTTTTTAAATAAACGGATGCTTCCTGGTACACTTCGTCGATCTAGTTCTAACCAACATGAGTAATGTTCATCCTGTTTTAGAAACACTTCATCCCATTCAGCTAATTTCATCGTGAATTCTCGCACTAAATAATTCCACTGTTCGATTAAAAATATATGTTCAGGTGCTAACTCTTCGACACCCGAAGTGAATTGTTCAGAGATTTGTTGTGCGGCATCAATCCAGTGTTGAATTGCTGTTGATACTTTTACAAACACTTCAGTCGGTAAATTTAGTTCGCTAATAAACAGAGCTAGCTTTTGACCTTTTGGCTGATTAATGTCCGCTAATTTTACATGTTGGTAAAGTGTAGTGATTGCCTCGTCAAAGCGTTGCACCATTTGCATGAAACGCTTTTCCATTTGTTGCAAAGTTTGCATACTGATTAAATGTTTTTTTAGTGCTGCACGTCGCACTTGATAAAACAGTTGCTCATCTTCATACAACCCGATTTGTCCAAATAAGTATTTCCAGTTCATATACGTAAAGATTTTTTCGTCTTGGCTAATGGCAGCTTGAATAAACTGGTGTGCCTCATCAATAATCCAGCCACCTAAATCATCAAAAATTTGTTCGTGACGCACTAAATCGCTCAAAAGCATCGCATGGTTCGTCACAATAATATCGGCTTGGCGACTATTTTGAATGGCACGTGAATAAAAATCATAAAGAGGCATAGTCGTTCTCGGTAATTCGGTTTTTCGAATTTTATCGATTAATAATTGTCCGCCACCAGAAACATTCAATTCGTTTAAATCACCTGTTTCCGTTTTTGCTAACCAAACAAGTGTTTGTAAAAGTGTAAATGTTTCATCATACGAGTCATCTGGGGCCTTTAATAGTTGATCAAACTTTTCAACATCGATGTAATGATTCATCCCTTTTAATAATGCAATTTTTAGCGGTTGCCCTAGCGCCTGTTCTAGTAAAGGAATTTCATTTTGTAGTAATTGGTCAAGTAAATGGGCTGTATACGAACTAATCCCCACTTTTTTTCCTGTCTTTTTCGCGTAAAAAATAGCCGGTACTAAATACCCCATCGTTTTACCAATACCTGTTGACGCTTCAATAACATGTTCATTCTTTGCATTTAATGTACGCCAAATACTATCCATCATTTGAAATTGCTCTGGACGCTCTTCAAAATTCGCTAGTCCTTTTTGAAGTAATGCAATTTTTTTATCCGATGTTTCAGGATAATCGATTGGTTCATCCTGTGTTTTTGGTGTCGGAGCCATTTTACGAATCGCCAATTTATGAAAGTATACATGTTCATTTTCATCCAGCGTTTTTGCTCGTTTTTCTAATAAGGCATCGAAAAATAGCTGGGCTAAATTCGTTCTCAATCTAAAGGAGCGTTTATGAAGTTGCTCCAATGTAGCTAATGGCAACGATAATAATTCTTGCCAACAATGTTTTAGTAAATAGGCCGTAGCAAGTGCATCTTCATCCGCTCGATGCGCACTTTCTAAAGGTATTTTTAAATCACTCGCTAAATCACCTAACTTATAGCTTAGCGACATTGGAAATAAAATTTTTGATAGTTCAACTGTATCGATTTTGTTCCCTTGCCACTTTGGTAATCCCGCTCGTTTAAATTCAGCCTGTAAAAAGGACAAATCAAAATCCGTATTATGTGCAACAAAAACAGTATCTTGCAATAATTCATAAATATAATCCGCACGCTCTTCAAAAGGCATCGCATCTTTAACATCTTCGTCTGTAATATTCGTTAAATCCTGGATAAATAACGGAATGGGTTTACCAGGGTGAATAAATGTTGCGTATTTTTTCACTACTTGCCAGTCTTGCATAATCACAATCGCAATTTGAATCATGCGATCTCCGCTTGCTGGCGAATGTCCTGTTGTTTCAATATCAACAATGGCATATTTTTGACTTTCATTCATATACATTCAACTCACAGTTCAAGTAATATAACGGCATTTTAACATACTGTAGGCGAAAAGGTCATGTAAATGCAAAAAAACCTAATATCACCTGATGGCAATACTAGGTTAATAAGTTATGTAAGGTGTGCAGGGGCTCATCTCCCTGCACAATTCAAAAGTCTCCCAGCAAATCCGTGCTGTTGGTGGAGTCTTTTGTTGTGAAGTCTAAAACTTCACCGAGGTTTTGGCACCTAAATTAGAATTTACTACAAAACTACTTAAAAATCAAGCAATTTTTACTTATGATGATGTTCACGAACACCAAAGATTCCTTTTAACAATGGCGGTGTCACTAATGTTGTCACAATTATAACAATGACCATTGGTGTATAATCTTCTGCTGGTAGTAGTCCACTCGATAAACCCATACCCGCTAAAATTAAGGCAACTTCTCCTCGAGAAATCATACCTGATCCAATACCAATAGAGGATCTCCAACTAAATCCAGCAAGTTTTGCACCTAGTCCAGAACCAATTAATTTTGAAAGAATTGCTACAACTGAGAATATTACTAAAAACCAAACATTTTCTGTGATCCCAGCAAACGTAACGGATAAACCAATACTTACAAAGAAAAATGGAACGAAAATCCCGCTCGCGATTGGCTCTACTTTATGTTCAATCGTTTCTCTAAACTCTGTTCGACCGATGGCAATCCCCATGAAGAAAGCACCAATAATTGCCGCAATTCCGAAGTAGTGTTCCCCAATATATGCAATTGCGAAACAAGCTACTAATGCACCACTTAATAACGCTTCTGTAACTTTTAAGCGGCTAAATACTTTTAAGAATGGTGGAATTACCCATCTTGCCACGACAAATAATAAAACGAAGAAGAACACTTTACCACCAATTAAGGTTGGAATCGATACGTCATCACCGACTAAGAAGCCCATCGCAATCGCTATTAATACAACGACGATAATATCATCTAAAACGGCAGCACCAAGTAATGCAGAACCTTCTTTACTTTTTAGCCAACCAATCTCACTTAATGTTTGAACGGAAATACTTACCGATGTGGCAGCTAATGTTAAGCCAATGAAAATGGCCTGACCTTGTGATAAATCGAAAGCAAGCGCAAGTGGATAACTTAATGCGATTGGCATAATAACTCCACCAACTGCTACAAAGATAGCCCCTTTCATATTGGCATTTAAATCTTCTAAATCTGTTTCAAGTCCTGCTAAAAACATTAATAAAATAACCCCAATTTGACTAAAGGTTTGCATAATCTCCCCATCAGAAATCCATCCTAGCATAGCTGGTCCGATAATAATCCCAATTAAAATTTTACCAAGTACAGATGGTTGACCAAGTCGAACACTAAAATGTCCGGCTATTTTTGTTGCGAGTAAAACAATTACAATTTGAAAAATAAACATACAACGACCCCTTTCTAGATATAAAAAAGGCATAGTGATGCCAGATTTGACTGACTCCACCATGCCGTGCTTAAGTATTTGAATACTTTTATTTTACAGACCTATCTCTTAAATTGCAAACTAAAAATAATATTTTCAGAAGGTTCCTATGAAAACTTAGAAATATCCTGGTGAAATTTCACGCTTATAATGACTATTTTTTCGTAACCACACATTTATAAAGCATTCAACCTTCCATAAAAAAAAGCTATGAAGCAAAATGTGCCTCATAGCCATTAGTTATGCATGAATCGCTTTACCAAAAACAGAGCGAGCTGCATCGCCAACATGTTCACTAACAGTAGGATGTGGGAAAATTAAGCGCGCTAAATCTTTCACCGAACCTCCTAATACTTTGGCCGTTAACATCGAGTTAATTATCTCCGTTGCGCCGTCCCCTACAACACAAGCCCCATAAATATCCCCTTCAGGACTCGCCACAAATTTCATAAAACCTTCTGTATTGCCCTCTAGCAATGCTTTTGGATTGGTTGGCAAGTACATTTTTGTTACGATTGAATCTGCTGGTGCTTCGTGCTCCAACATACCAAATGTTGCAATTTCAGGGTGTGTATATACACAGCGTGGAATTTCTTGTTGGTTAATCACTTTGGGATGCTTACCTAAAATATAATCGACTGCATGAACACCTTCTGCACTTGCTGAATGTGCCAATTGAAAGCCCCCAACCAAGTCCCCAATCGCATAAATTCCTGAAATGCTCGTTTCATAATGGTTCGTCACTTGAATTAAACGCCCATCCATTTGCATTTCTAGTGCTTCTGCTATCGCCGTATTTGGGCGGCGACCTGTTGCAAACAATAAATTTTCATATTGAAAATCTCCAATGGACGTTTGAATATGTGTCGGATGAATTTCTTCAAACGTAAAGTCCATGAATAGTTCGATTCCTAATCGTTTCATTTTTTCTTTAATAATTGGACGTGCATCGGGCTCTTCTGTTTGTAAAATATCCTTGCTATGATTTAATACGGTAACTTTTGTACCCATTGGTGCTAATGCAAAGGCCATTTCGATTGCAATGACACCACCACCAATAATCGTTAACTGTTTTGGAAGTTCCTGAATTGAGAAAAAAGTGTCCGTTGTATAATAATTTGCCGCATCAATCCCTTTAAACGGTGGTACAAACGGACGGCTACCTGTCGCTAAAATGACATGATCTGCTGTAAATGCCTCATCCCCAACAATGACCTTCCTCTGAGCTGTTACGGCTGCTTCTCCACGGAACATCGTGATTTGAGCATTAGTAATAAACTGTTCAATATTTGATAATAACTCCTCTACAACAAGGTCTTTTCGTTTCATTAATTTTGGAAAATCAATATTAATTGTTGGAACTGTCACGCCCCAGTCCGTACCACGACGAATTTCTTGAACTAATTTACTATGCTCTAACATAATTTTTGAGGGAATACAGCCCACATTGTAACATGCGCCCCCTACTTTATCTCGTTCTACTAGTGCAACTTTAAGTCCACTCTTTGCAGCGTGAATGGCTGCTACATAACCTCCAGGTCCCGCTCCAATAACCGCTAAATCAAAGTTTTTCATTTTTTTTCACCTCGTTTTTCAAGATAACATTACAGAATATGGAACGCAACTACATCTGCATAATTTTAACAAAAAATCATAATACTCCCATAACTAGACAAATCCATTCCGCTAGGAAACGAATGCCGCCAATGGGTGTAATGGCTCCAAGCCTTTGAATGCCTGTTATCAATACAATGGCTAAGTTGTGATAGATTTGGTTACGAACGCCCGTTTCATAAGTTTGTTCATAATGTGCTTCCTTAAACGTTCCTTTTAATGCATGCGTACCAAATGCACCGATTGCCTCTAAAAACAACTAAAAATTGTGCCAATTGCAATTATAATTACCTTCAGTAATTCTCTACCTAGCTCCCATTATATGCAAATAAAACAGCAATTAAATTTAATCAATTACTGTTTCTAATTACACGATTATTTTAAAATTTTAATGACTACCTTTTTTCTACCCCAATCGTATGCAATTTGCTTTGTTTTAACAAAAATGTCAATTTTATTTCCCTTTATAGATCCGCCTGTGTCACCAGCGATAGCAATACCGTAGCCTTCAACCCAAACTTTCGTTCCTAGAGGAATAACATTCGTGTCAACTGCAATTAATTTAATGTCAGGATTTTTCTTTAAGTCAATCCCATATGCGGTTTTTCCTAAGCACCCACCACATTGAGCTGTAAATGCACTTGCTTCAACGGTCATTGTTTTAACAACTTCATAATTATTTAATGTTTCTTTTGCTTCTTTTACGTATTCAGGTAATTTTAAAACGGTACCAGCTTGGGCTTCATCTTTTGTATCCAAATTGTTTAAATCTAATAATTCTTCAATTGTTGTACCATATAATTTAGCGATATCAGTTAACTGTTCGCCATCTTTTTTTGTATGAGTTGCAGCATCTGTAGAATGCGCAAAGAAAATCGTACTTACAAAGACAAAGGCTAGGCTTAATAGTATTTTACTTTTATACATTATAGCTATTTCCTCCAGTACCATTTGTAATATTTTGAATATTTCAGCTACTATTAGTTTACACATTTTATATTTCAATTACATTACAGTAATATGTATTAATAATTACAAAATATAGCTGAATATAATATTTTGTAACAATAAAAAAACAGGAATGCTTTTTAGGCATTCCTGCGAATTGATTACATGATAGTAGCTTCTGGTTCATATGAAATCATTTCTTTAATAGTATTGTTCTCCCCCATGATTGCCACAGTTGGTTTGTGATCCGCTATTTCTTTATTATCAACATATACATACGAAATGATGATGACAATATCACCTTTTTGTACAAGTCGCGCTGCGGCACCGTTGACACAAATAACACCAGATCCACGCTCCCCTGCAATAATATATGTTTCAAAGCGGGCACCGTTATTATTGTTTACGATATGCACCTTTTCATTTGGCAGCATGCCGACTGCGTCTAGAATGTCCTCATCAATTGTAATCGAGCCGACATAATTTAAATCTGCTTGTGTAACTTGTGCACGGTGGATTTTACTATTCATCATCATTCTAAACATGAGCGATTTCCCCTTTTAAAGAAAAAATTAAATTATCTATTAGACGTGTTTTACCCACATATACAGCAACCGCTAAAACCACTTGCTGCGTTTTGTCCGTTACTTCTGATAAATCTGGATAAGAAAGCAATGACAAATAATCGATTTTCCCGTTCAAATTATTTTGGATTAATTTCGTCGCAAGTTTTACGGCTTCATCAGTATCACCTGATTCTAAAAGTTCAAGTTTCGCCAATTGTAATGCTTGTTGAATTGCAGGTGCTTGACTACGTTCTGCAGCTGTCAGGTAAACATTACGACTCGATTTTGCTAAGCCATCCTCTTCACGTACTACCGAAACGATACGTAATTCGATTGGGAAATTGTAATCGCGTACCATCGTTTGAATAATGGCCACTTGCTGTGCATCTTTTTGACCAAAATACGCACGATCTGGCTGCACTAAATTAAATAGCTTTGCCACGACTTGTAACACCCCGTCAAAATGTCCTGGACGGCTCGCGCCACATAAAAGTGTAGCTTGACGACCAGCGCGAATCATAATGCCTCCATCATGTGGATACATTTCTTCTACTGACGGTGCGAAAATATAATCCACTCCTACCGATTCAGCTAACTTCGAATCGCGTTCTAAATCACGTGGATAGGATTCAAAGTCTTCATTTGGTCCAAATTGTGTTGGATTAACAAATATGCTCATAACAACGATGTCATTTTCTTTTCGTGCTTCGGACGCTAATGTTAAATGTCCTTCATGTAAATAGCCCATTGTTGGCACTAGACCGATTGTTTTTTGCTGTTGTTTTGCTGCTAAAACAACCGTTCTTAATTGCTCGACCGTGTGAATTACGTTCATTATTTCACGCCTCCGTACAGCTGTGTTAATTCGTCTTCTTTCATCGTAAAGCTATGCGCTAGTGTGGGAAATGTATTCGCTTTTACAGCATTCGTGTAGCCTTTGATACCGCGCTCAATTTCATCGCCAACTTGAGCAAAACCTTCCACAAACTTCGGAATATGATGCTTCCCATATTGCAATAAGTCATGGAATACAAGCACTTGACCATCCGCTTCCCGTCCTGCACCAATTCCAATTGTTGGAATCACCAAATTTTCCGATACGATTTCCGTTAATTGATGTGGAATACATTCTAATACGACTGCACATGCGCCAGCCTTTTCGACTAATAACGCATCTTTTACAAGTTTTTCGGCTTGTTCTGCTGTTTTGCCTTGCACTTTATAGCCACCTAGCACGCCTGCTGATTGTGGTAATAATCCTAAATGTGCCACAACTGGAATGCCTGCATTTGTTAGCTTTTCAATAACTTGTACAACCTCACCAGAGCCTTCAACTTTTAATGCGTTAGCATTTGTTTCTTGCATCATACGAACGGCTATTTTTAATGTTTCGTTTAAATCTCCATGGTAAGAACCAAATGGCATATCGACTACGATAAACGTATCTGGTGCTCCGCGTCTTACGGCTTTACTATGGTGAATCATATCTTCAACTGTTACGGGCATTGTTGAATCATAACCGAGTACGACCATCCCTAATGAATCTCCAACTAAAATCATATCTACTTCTGCTTCTTCAGAAAACTTAGCCCCAGGATAATCGTAGGCTGTAATCATGACGATTTTTTCTTGCTGTTCTTTCATTTTTAAAAATTGTGCGGTTGTTTTCATATTCATCCTCCTGTTCGAAGGAAGAAAACAAAAATACCCTTCTATCTATAATTAGACAGAAGGGTAGCGTCATACGTAGTAAAGATTTTTAAACGCGTGTTTTCTTCCGTCCCTGTCTGTTGTAGATCAAGGCAGATCCTGTTATAAAAAAAATAAAGCTCTTAGGTACAGTTCGATTACGATACTGTCCTAGAGCTACTATAACAAGTTTGAAAGAAAACGTACAGAAATTAATAGTCAAACTAGTTTAAACAATTTCAATATCAGCTGAATAAACACCTTTAATTTCACCATTTTCTTGGCGAATTTCGAGAACACCACTTTCCGTTATACTAATGGCTTCACCTTTCACGACTTCACGTAATGTTGTCGCTTTTACTTGTTTACCAATTGTGCCAGAAGATTCTTCCCACAGCTTTTTAATGCGTGGAAATCCATGCTTCACATAATGGTCACTATAATGCTCTAAAAATTCAAGTACCTTTGCCACAAGATGCACTCGTTCTAATCGTTCACCTTCTTCAATTGAAAGTGACGTGGCAATTGAATGGAGTTCTTGCGGGAAATCTTCTAATGATTGATTCACATTAATACCAATGCCAATTAGTAATGCTTGAATACGATCTGTCTCTGAAATCATTTCAGTCAAAATACCGGTCGTCTTTTTACCATTTATCAAAATATCATTCGGCCATTTTATTTCTGGCGTGAAATTTTTATACATCGCTTTCATTGCATTGACCACAGCTACTGCCGTTACAAGTGTAAATTGTGGTGCTTGATGTGGTGCAACATCTGGACGAATAATTAGGGTCATCCAAATGCCTTTTCCTTTTGAGGAATCCCATTCACGCATCATCCTACCGCGCCCAGCTGTTTGATGTTCTGCAATAACTACCGTACCATCTGGTGCCCCAGAACGGACAAGCTCATGGGCAATCAGCTGAGTGGAATCGACACTTTCAAAGTAGTGCACAGTCTGCCCGTAGCGTTTTGTATGTAACACCTGCTTTAGCTGTCCGATATCAACCCGATCTGGTGCAGCTATTAAGCGGTAGCCACGTTTTTTTATCGTTTCAAATTCATAGCCTTCTTGCTGCAATGATTGCATATGTTTCCAAATGGCAGTACGAGATACTTGAAATTCATCCGCCAATTGTTGACCAGAAATGGGTTCACCTTGTGCGTTTAAAAAGCGTTGTACTAGTTCATCCTTCATCGTTAAATGCATGAAACCATTCCTTTAACTGTTGTTTATCATTCGCTATTTTGCCGTCAAGGACAGCCAATAATGCGGCATCTAATACGGTTTTAATCCATGGCCCTCTTTTTCTCTCTGACCAATCAAGGACGTCTTTCCCTGTTAAAGCAAGTTCTTTTTGATGCTGAATTGGTAATGCCTTCTTTTTTCGTTCTATTTCTTCGTAAGTAATTAATGGCACTTCTTTTTTCCATATTGTAAACTGATAAGCCGTTTGTAAAATATAAAGATCGAAGCGTAAATAGTCAATTGCTTGTAGTCCCGTTTGCATACAGGTATATGCTTCGATAACTTGCTTTGTAAACTGTTTATCCTTGTTTGATAAGCGATATCTTGTAAGTAGTGTTGTATCAAGATTGTTTACGAAACAAAAATAAGCCCAGCCTACTTGTCGATCACTCGAATTGAAGTTTTTCCAATCTAATGCATTGAATTCTCCATCCAAGCTAGCTGCTAAACCGGTTTGTTCGATATATTCAATGGCACGGTAAACATAGTTCGAAGTCCAAGCCTTTGAAAGCTCGATTTGAATACGTTCCAGCGCAATATAGGAAATTGATCGAGACTGTTCTTTAATCGCTTGAAGCGTTTGTTCTTCAATCGCGAAGCCAAGTTGCGCGGCAAATCGAATTGCTCGAAGCATGCGTAGTGCATCTTCCTTAAAGCGTTCACTTGGATTGCCAACAGCACGAATAATTTTCGCATCAATATCGGCACGACCATTAAATAAATCAATATAGTCCCCTGTTTGACTAAGAGCCATCGCATTCATCGTAAAATCTCGACGTTTTAAATCCTCTTCTAAGTTACGAACAAATTGTACTTCATCAGGTCTACGATGATCCGTATACGTCGATTCGGTACGATAGGTTGTGACTTCTATCGGCTCCCCACAATCCAGCACTAAAACTGTCCCATGCTCGATTCCTACATCAATCGTTTGAGAAAAAATCGCTTGAATTTCCGCGGGTAACGCACTCGTTGCAATATCAACGTCCGCATTTTTTTTGTCTAAGTAGAAATCACGAACCGCGCCACCAACAATATAGGCTTCAAAACCCGCTTGTTCGATGATACGAATGACTTTAGTCGCGGCTTGCCACTGTTTTGGAAACATGTTTCTTTACCGCCAATCTTTCATAAATTCGTTCATACTGCTCAATGATTTTCGTCTCATGGAAATTTTTCTCCACTGACTCTAGCGCTGCTTGACGGAATTGATTGTGCTTTTCTTCATCTTGTAGTAGTGCGACCGCATAGTCTGCAACAGCCTTTGTATCCCCAAGTTCGACGATATAGCCATTGACATTATGCTCAATTACTTCGGGAATCCCGCCAATATTCGTACCGATTCCTGGTACACCACAAGCCATTGCTTCAAGTAAAACTAAACCGAACGATTCTTTTTCTGACAGTAATAATTTCAAATCACTAATAGCAAAAAGTTCCGTAATATTTTCTTGCTTTCCTAAAAACAGCACATCTTTTCTATAGGGTGAAGCTTTTACAATTTCCATTACACGGTGCTTTTCAGGTCCATCGCCTACTAGCAGTAATTTTGCTGGCATTTTTTCACGAATTTGAATGAATGAATTGACGATGTCTGGTAAATTTTTAATCTTACGGAAGTTCGAAATGTGAATAATCACTTTTTCATCTTCACGAATGCCAAACTGTTCTTTTAAATTTCCTGGATCAACTGGACGAAATACGTTTTCATCAACAAAGTTATAAATCGTTTCAATCGGCATTTCTGTATCGATCAAATCATACGTTTGTTGCTTTAATGCATCCGAAACAGCTGTTACGGCATCTGAGCGATTTATCCCGTATTTAATGGCAGAAGATAAGGTTGAATCTTCGCCTAAAACAGAAATATCAGTACCATGCAATGTCGTCACAATCCCGAAGTCTTCTCCACTCATATCACGCGCTAAGACCGCACAAACTGCATGTGGAATTGCATAGTGGACATGTAAAATATCAAGCTGTTCTTCTTTTACAACTTCCGCCATTTTACTTGCTAATGCAATATCATACGGCGGATACTGAAATACCGAATAATTATTTACTTCAACTTCATGGAAAAAGACGTTTGGATAAATTTTGTTCAGTCGAAATGGCACACTTGATGTAATGAAATGAATTTCATAACCTCTTTCGGCTAACATTTTTCCTAATTCTGTTGCAATAACACCAGAACCACCAACTGTCGGGTAACATGTGATACCTATTTTTAATTTTTTCATTCGTCTCTCCATCCTTTCTTAAAGTACTAAAAATCTATTCGCTATTGTCTTCTTTCCTCAATTTTTCTCCAGTCAACAAAGCCTTCTTGTAAACCTTTTAGTAAAATTTCAGCAGTTCCCATATTCGTTGCTAATGGAATATGATATAGGTCACATAAACGTACAAGTGCCATTACATCTGGTTCATGTGGTTGTGCAGTCAATGGATCACGGAAGAAAAAGACCATATCCATATCATTGTTGGCAATCATTGCACCAATTTGTTGATCTCCACCAAGTGGTCCTGAACGGAATTTAGTAATAGGTAACCCTGTTTCTGCTTCAATCATTGTCCCAGTTGTCCCTGTCGCGTATAAATCGTGTTCTGCTATAATATCTCGATAAGCAATAGCAAATTGAATTAAATTATCCTTTTTACGATCGTGTGCAATTAATGCGATTTTCATAAATTTCATCTCGTTTCTAAATAATGTTCTCTAACCCGTATACTAACGTTTCACGTTTCATAACTTCTACGATACAAAATGCGATGCCGCCCATAAAGCTGCCACGATTGAAGGAGTCATGTCGTATCGTTAATAATTCACCTGTTCCTCCAAATAATACTTGTTGATGTGCAACTAAACCAGGAAGACGCACTGAATGAATGTGCATACCATCATAATTTGCGCCACGTGCACCAGCATGTGTTTCCTTTTCATCTAAATGACCTTGTTGCTTGGTAGCTCGCACTTCACTAATCATTTGTGCGGTTTTAAGTCCTGTTCCAGATGGTGCATCGAGCTTTTGATCATGGTGCATTTCAATTATTTCAACATCTGGGAAATACTTAGCTGCTTCTTTTGCAAATTTCATCATCAAAATGGCACCAATTGCGAAGTTAGGAGCAACAATACATCCTATTCCTTTTTCAACTGATAAATTTGTTAGCTCTTGTAATTGATCATCTGTAAATCCTGTTGTACCGATAACTGGGCGAACACTATTCAATAATGCCTGCTTTGTATGCTCATATACAAAATGGGGGTTCGTTAAATCAACAAATACATCTGGCTTTGTGTCAGCTACTAATTGTTCGAAATCCGTATAAATTGGGACTTCATAATGATTTGGAAATAGTTCTAACGTGGCCAAAGTTTGACCGACATCTTTATAATCTAAAACGGCAACAAGTTCCATTCCATCATTTTTCATAACTGTATGTACGGCTTCTACACCCATTTTACCTCTTGCTCCAGCAATGGCTACTTTAATTGACATAACTATAACTCCCTTTTACAAAAATTTTCGTCAAAATAAAATGAACAATCATTACTATTTTAAACGGATCTACTTGCATTACAGATATACTTTATCCCGCTTTAACGGCAGTAAAACCTCCATGCATTGAAGTTTTACTTTATTATATTTTCTCTGTGATACCTATATAGTTGAATCATTTTTATCGAATGTTGTCAAAATATGAAAAATACAACATAATAAAGTGAACTGTTCCATTAAAGTTCATAATAGATGCAACTCATCTACTCGCAGCTTTGATTAAACTAAATATGTTCTAGGAGGCTTTCAATGCAAGGAATCAAGCTACAAAATATAGTCGGAATCTTAATCGGGACTGCACTCTTTAGTTTCGGTTTTGTCCATTTTAATATGCAAAACCAACTTGGTGAAGGTGGATTTAGTGGTATTACACTTATTTTATATTTTACACTAAATTGGGACCCTGCATTAATGAATTTACTTTTAAATATTCCAATGTTTATCCTTGGATGGCGCTTACTTGGCAAAAAGTCATTCATTTATACACTTGTTGGAACAATTAGCGTATCAGTGTTTTTGAAGATTTTCCAAAAGTATGAGTTCCAGATGCATCTACAAGAGGATTTGCTACTTGTTTCGTTATTTGCTGGTGTTTTTGTCGGTGTCGGTCTAGGTATTGTGTTCCGTTTTGGCGGAACAACTGGTGGCGTTGATATTTTAGCGCGATTAGCGAATAAATATCTCGGCTGGAGCATGGGCAAAACAATGTTTGCCTTTGACTTTGTTGTTATTTTACTTTCTTGGCTTACATTTTTAGATGCACATTCAATGATGTATACGTTAGTTGCCGTTTATGTAGGCGGTCGTGTTATTGATCTTGTACAAGATGGTGCTTATTCAGCTAAGGGTGTTTTTATTATTTCTTTACAATCTGGGGAAATTGCCGATGTCATTTCAACATCAATGGGGCGTGGTATTACAATTTTTGATGGACATGGCCATTATACGAAAGAGCATCGTGATGTGCTGTATTGTGTTGTTGGACGAAACGAACTCGTTCGCTTGAAATCAATCATTCATACGATAGACCCACACGCTTTCGTATCTGTTATGGATGTAAAAGACGTAGCGGGTGAAGGCTTTACACTTGATGAAAAAAAACAGCCCCTAAATTAAAAAAAATGGTGTTTGGCAGATTAAATTGCCAAGCACCATTTTTATATTAGTCGTCTGAATTCCCCATACCTGTATAAATTAAAATTAAACGAAGTAGCTCTAATACGGCAACAGATGCTGCTGCTACATAAGTCATTGCTGCTGCATTTAGTACTTTACGTGCTGAACGTTCTTCCGTATTATTAATAATCCCTAATGCCACGACTTCATTCATCGCACGTTTTGAAGCATCAAACTCCACTGGTAATGTAATTAATTGGAACACAACACCTGCAGCTAATAGCACGATACCGATTAATAATAAATTAGACAATTGAGCCAACATCCCAATAATAACAAAAATCCAAGAGAAATTTGAAGCAAAGCTTGCTACTGGCACTAATTTAGAACGGAACGTTAAAAATGAATACGCTTCTGAGTGTTGAATCGCGTGACCAACCTCATGCGCTGCGACAGCTGTACCTGCAAGTGAAGAATTATAATAATTGTCTTCAGATAATGCTACTGTTTTTGTCGTTGGGTTATAGTGATCCGCAAGTACCCCTTGTGTCGGTACTACACGAACATCTGCTAATCCATGTTGATCTAAAATATATCGAGCAACTTGTGCACCAGTCATCCCTTTTTCGGCTGGTACTTTCGCAAATTTTTTGTATGTGCTTTTCACTTTCATTTGTGCGTATAAAGGTAATAATAACACGATTAAAAAGTAAACGATAAACATTCCCATTTTTTTGAACTTCCTTTCTCTATCTTATCCCTATCTTATAATTCACTATTAATTTTATATAGTTTTTACAGGCGTTGCAAATATTCGCGCTTGCGACTTTCTAAAAAAGCGAGCAAGATACAAGCAATAGATAGCCAAAATGTGAAATAGCCGATTTCACTTGGGTATTGGTCAATCACATGATAAATAGGCATTTGACCAAATAAATAATCAATCACATCATTGTGAAGTGTCCAAATAGCAGCGACAATGACATGCCACAATTCAAATCGATATTTTGGTAAATAAAGAACGGCTTGTACAGCCATTAAAAAGTGTGACGCCACAAGCATCCAACCCATCCAGCCAATATACCCGGTATCAAGTAACGTTAATAGATTCATGACAACTGCCCATAAGCCGTATTTAATAAGGGTTACAAGTGCTAAGACTTCCATCAATTTAAAGTTTCTACCGAGTAACCAACCTACGATAGCCAAGCAAAAAAATAAGCTTGCGGTTGGAGAATCTGGAACAAAAATATAATATTTCGGGTCAGTCATCTCAAGTTGCCCTTGATACCAATAATATCCATAAATTGTACCAAGTACATTGATCACTAATAAAATTATTAAAAATGCGCGTTGGTTCAATATATATTGCAATTGCATAACAAGTGGTTTCATGTATTCACCTTCATTTCATCTTATTCAATAAAATTCATTTTCTTATGTACTTTGTGCAACTAAAGAGCGTTACGCACGTCTTTAATTATATACATAACGCATCATTACGCAAGTATTCCAGACATTCGAAATATTAAAAAAAAGAGAGCCAGAAATCTGACCCTCTTCTAGAAAATTTACTTTTCTTCTTTTAAGTTAGCAATGAATTCAGCTAAAACTTGAAGCTCTTCTTCTGTACCACTGAATGCGCCAGCTGGCATACCGCCACGACCATTATGGATAACTTCAGATACTTCTTCAGCTGTTAATTCATTACCTAATAACATTGGACCAGATACACCAGCTAAATCACCACCGTGACACCCGATACAAGATGCTTGAGCTTGATAGATTTCATAACCTTCAGAAGTTTCATCAACTTCAACATCAGGTAATAAACCTAAATCTTTATCTGTAATAACACCTTGTGCTTTAACTGCTTCCCAGTTAGTTGCTTCAACTGATTCCCAAGTTGTATAAATAAGTGCAGCGATACCTAGTAACAAAAATGCTACCGGTAAAGGACGTTTAGATGGACGACGCTCTGGCGTAGTATCTAAGAATGGTGCTAATGCTAATGTAATAAATGCGATACCTGGAATAATTAATCCGAAGATATTATATGGACCAGATGCATACGTATATTTTAATAATTGGTACATTGATAAGAAGTACCAGTCCGGTAAAGGAATATAAGATGCATTGGTTGGATCTGCCGGACCTTCAAGTGGTGAAGGATGAGCGACAGTTAACAGTAAATATCCAATTAAGAATACAGCCCCTACCATCCATTCTTTTAATAAGAAGTCTGGCCAGAAAGCTTCTGTTTTACCAGGATACTCGGTATAATCTTTTGGCACGTTCGCCATACGGTTATTCGCCTTAATACGCGAATCACCAACGAACTTCATACCTTTTCCGCGTTGCATAGTGTCCCCTCCTTTAGTAATTTATAAAGTCTGATTCAGATCATAGAGGACCTGAAATACCTTGTTTTCGAATCATAATAAAGTGAACTGCCAATAATGCAAATAATACTGCAGGTAAGAAGAATACGTGAATTGCAAAGAAACGAGTTAAAGTTTGAGCGCCGAGAATTGTAGAGTCACCAGCAAGTAAAACTTTAATGATGTCACCAAGATATGGTACTGAAGCGGCAATTTCGATACCTACTTTAGTTGCAAATAACGCCTTCATGTCCCAAGGTAGTAAATAACCTGTGAAACCTAAACCTAACATAACTCCAAAAATACCTACACCAACTAACCAGTTTAATTCACGAGGTTTCTTATATGAACCAGTGAAGAATACACGAAGCGTATGTAAGAACATCATTACAATTACCAATGAAGCCCCCCAGTGGTGCATACCACGAACGATTTCACCGAACGCTACTTCGTTTTGTAAGTAATAAACTGATTTCCAAGCATTTTCAACGTCTGGTACATAGTACATCGTTAAGAACATACCAGATAAAATTTGAATTACTGTTATGAAGAAAGTTAATCCCCCGAAACAGTATACGAATGCTGAAAAGTGATGGGCAGGGTTAACGTGCTCTGGCACTTCGTGGTCGGCAATATCACGCCAAATAGGAGTAATATCTAAACGTTCATCGACCCAATCATAAATTTTGTTTAGCACTGTGTCGTACCCCCTAACTTATTAACTGTGTGTGTTTGCAATTTTTTTCCCAAGCATTAAGAATCCGTCTTTTTCTGTCACTTCATACATATCAAGTGGTCCTACAGGTGGTGTACCCTTAACGTTTACACCGTTTTTCTCATAACGTCCACCGTGACACGCACAGAAGAATTGGCTCGTGAAATCTGGATTACTATTCCAGTTTACCGTACACCCTAAGTGCTTACATACTGGTGACAACGCAATAATTTGATCGCCTTCTTTGTAAACCCAAGCTGCATCTGCAACCTCAGATTTGTACCAAGCATCCGTTTGCTCGTACGAGAAGTCAACTTTTACAGGTTCAGCTGTGATATCTGCCGCCTTTTGACTTGTCGGAACGAAATCGCCTTCTTCCTTATTTTGAAGAATTGGGTCAATTGCAAAACGAACCATTGGCATTAACATACCAGCTGCCATAAATCCACCTACACCAGTAATTGTGTACGTTAAAAATTGACGTCGCGTAACTCGATTATTACTCATATTTTTCCCCCCTCTTACTAAAAGGTCAGTCCAACGGACATATACTTTTACAAATAGTAAATAACTAGGACATATCTATGATATATCAACTGATTAAGTTGGTCAATATTGCATTCATTTCCAAAAGTATACTTTGTGAACATTTAATGAAACTAATTAATTCCAAATTAAGACCAAACTTTTGTTAGGACAGGGATAATTTGTTTAATTTGTTCCTCTAAGATGCGTTGCTTAACAGTTTTATCCATGGATTCCAGTGGAATAGATGGTAACCAAATAATATCATATCTATCTTTTTGTGACGTCCAATTCGAATCACATGTCATAAATATGACAGATTTAAATCCAGAAGCTGTTAATTGTTGTTGCAAGGAAAATGGTAAATTATCATCTCTCGTTTGATCTGTATAAGAAAATGGTGGTAATAGCACTAATCTGCCATGGAACTGTTGCTCCACAAAAGCAGTTAATGTCATTAAATATTCTGTCGCAGAACTACTCTGTTTAATCCCCTGCTCTGAAAAATCTAATTGTACGAGTGGAACAATCGCTGTATCAATAAATTGTTTATTTGCTTGGAACTGTTCAACATCACTAACTTTAAAAATCACAAGAATTCCCCCTGAATCACAATAAAATTTTTATTCTCTAGTAGTTTCTTATTTTGAATGTTTTAAAGCCTGCAATAAATTCGATAATTCAAAAAAGCGTTCTTTATCACCTGCATCAAGAGCCGCATCAATTTCATTTAAAATTTGTTGCTCCTGAAATTCATACAAACTATTTTCAAGTAGTTTCTCTGCAGCGATTCGGTCCTTTTCATTAATCACAACATCATTCGGAACATATGGATTTTCCTCTAAAACCGCCAAATACAAAGGATCTGGCGGTATATTTGGGAAGTTTAATTGCACATACATTGACTTTTGTGCATTTAAACGTAGTTCATGAAACGATTTTTCTGCATCCGAAGTCATGATATTCTCTTTGTAAAATCGAAATGGTATGCTCGTTGTTTCCACCGTCGACATGACAATTGCTCTTGGACAATAATGAGCATCGTCAACAAAGTGAACATTTTCTAATAACTCATCGTTACTTAATAAGTAATTTAAAATCCATACCCCTTCTCGACGTTTCAGTTGGAAATTTTTTAGGAACCATCTAATGAAGACTTTTTTATCATGTAATGGTACGGAATACGTCAACATGCAATCCTCCCTTTACTCAAATCGCTCTAATAAGTCATGCCATTGCTGTTCTGTAGGTTGTAATTCGACAAGCTTTTGAGCGATTTTTTTCGCTTCTTGTTGTTTGCTATCCTCAACTAAGAACAAGCAATATTTTTCTAAAAACTCTATGTCCTCATTGAAATCATTATATGCGAGTGTATAAATTTCGTATGCTTTTTCAAATCGTTCTTCTTCGTTATAAGCATTCGCAACGAACGGATATAAAGACACCCATTCAAACTCATTTTTTTGTAATTGTTCAAATAGCTCAATAACATCTTCATAGCGTTCTTGCGTGCTATAAACAGACATTAATACTAAAATAGCCTCCATATACTCTGGATCAAGTGCAATCGCTTCGTTTAAAAATTCAATTGCTTCATCTGGCTTACTATTTTTAAGCGCCATTTTTCCAGCAAATAAAAATAATGACTTATCGTATTCATCACGTTTTAGACCCTCTTTAATGGCCTTTAAAGCACGCTCGTTATCCTCTTGCATTGCATAGCTTTCCGCTAATAATAAATACGCTGAGAAGTAATCAGGATCAAGCTCTTTTAAATCCTCTAATTGTTTAATCGCTAATTCATAGTTTTTAATTTGGAAAGCCGCATAACCCGAACCAAATAATAAATCTGGTGTTACTTCCTCTTCAAGTGCTTCCATATAATAATCAAGCGCAGTTTCATAGCCAGCCCCTGCACGATATACTTCTGCTAAGCGCTGAGCAAGTACTGTACCTGCAAACTTCTTATCGATTTCATAAATTTCCTCATAAATACGAGCAGCTTCTGAAAAACGGCCTGTTTCGAATAATAATTCAGCCTTTGCAAATTTTAATAACGGTTCATTTGGTAAAATTTGGAGAGCTTCATTAATACGAATTTCCGCTACTTCGAATAAGCCTTGCATTTGATAGTAATCAGCTAATACTAATAATGCTTGTGGGTACTCTGGTGCATCATCTTTTACAGCCATTAATAAATCTAGTGCATCATCTTCTTCGCCAAGTTCGATTAAAACCCCTGCACGATCGATTGCAATTTGTGCTTCTTCTGGAAATAAAAATTGTAAATGTTCAAATACACGATTTGCTTCATTCATATAGCCGTAGTGTGTTAATGCTTCGGCAATTTCATATTGTGCTGATGGTTCAGCATCCATTAAAAATGATTCAAGAAGTTGGTCGATTAATTGTAAATCGCCATCTTGGATTGCTTGTAATAATTGTTCCATAGTTATTCACCTTTTCCTACTTTATCAATATTATGCTACACAACTGCGGTCCGCTTCACAAGGAAAAGTAGCTGTTTTTTTTTATTTGTTTTTTGTATCGATAAAAATGTACATATTTAGGAAGTCTGCTATAGTTCCTTATGCTCCATTAAAGTTTTCAACTTGGGATTATCTTAGTTTGGTGAATAACGTCAGTTTAAGTAAATTAGAATTTAAAATTGTCAGAAATGCAAATAAAAAGACAGAATCAAATTTCGATTCCGCCTTTAGCTATTAACATAATGCGAGCAATTCCTTTACTTAATAAAAAGGATTCGCCAATTTTGGTTATTTGACTAGACTATTCAGATGCACGAAGAAATTTGGATACGAAACAGCGATACACTGTGCATCGTCTAATTCGACTTCGCCCTCCGCTATTAATGCGGCCACAGCACCCATCATACCGATACGATGGTCGCCGTATGTTTTTAATGAAGCCCCTGTTAATTTTGTAGGACCGTCAATAATCATGCCGTCTTCTGTCGCTTCGATATGAGCACCTAATTTTTTTAGTTCATTGACTACCGCGTCGATACGATTCGTTTCTTTTACTTTTAACTCTTCCGCGTCTTTAATAATTGTTTTGCCATTCGCTTGTGTTGCGAGTAACGCGATAATTGGAATTTCATCGATTAAGCGAGGAATGATGGCTCCCTCAATAGTAGTTCCGTTTAAATGTGAAGTTTCGATTGTAATCGTTGCAGTTGGTTCTGCTGCGTTTTCATCGTCAATGTCAATTGTCATATGGGCTCCCATATTTTGAAGTACTTCTATGATGCCATCGCGCGTTTCATTTATGCCGACATTATTCATCACAATACGGCTATTTTCCGTAATGGCACCCGCAACTAAGAAAAAGGCCGCAGATGAAATGTCGCCAGGTACATTCACATGTGTCCCTGTCAACGCTTGGCCACCTTCAAATGAAATTACGCCGTTTTCCACCGAAATTTCCGCGCCAAATTGGCGTAGCATACGCTCAGTGTGATCACGTGATACTTCACGTTCACGAACAATTGTCGTCCCTTTTGCACGAAGTCCAGCAAGTAAAACAGCAGATTTCACTTGTGCACTCGCAACAGGCATTTTATAATCAATTGCTTTTAATTGGCTTCCCTGAATGGCAAGTGGTGTATATTGTCCGTTTTCACGGCCCGCAATTTGCGCACCCATTAAACGAAGTGGATCTGCTACGCGACGCATTGGACGCTTGCCAATTGAAGCATCACCCGTCATGACCGTATGTAAATTCGTGCCCGATAAAATGCCGAGCATTAAACGTGTTGTCGTACCAGAGTTTCCGGTATAAAGTACTTCTTTCGGTTCCGACCAGCCTTCCATGCCTGGACTTTCAATTGTTACATTCGTCCCGTCTACTTCAATCTGAACGCCAAGCTTTTTAAAGCAATCAATCGTACTCAGACAATCTTCCCCTAATAAAAAGCCATTCACCGTTGTTTTACCTTTTGCAATCGATCCAAACATTACCGAGCGATGGGAAATGGATTTATCACCGGGTACGGTAATTTCACCTTGTAATGATGATTGCTTATAATTCAATATTTTTGAAGTCAATAAAATCCCTCCCTAGAAAAATACATCTCGCCTGATGAGCGAGATGCGGTGTTTATGAAATATGCGTATCGTAATTTGCCTTAGTGGCAATGCATTTTGCAGCGCGTTCACGATCTTCATTTGATTGGAAACTGATCACAAGAATCCCGAAAACGTCGACGCGTGTTTCCACAATACGAATATTTGTAATACTAATATTTTCTTCAGCTAAATAGCCCGTTATTTCTGAAATAACACCCGGATAGTCTGGGATATCTACATATAAATCATATGGCACATATAACGCACCATTTGCGATTGGTAGATTATCTCGAACATCACGTGCATGTGAAAAATACGTTTCAATCGCTGCTTCGTCACCTGCTTCAAGCAAATGACGTACACGACCCATCTCATCAAGCCACGTATCTAATTGGCCAACAAGCTCTTTACGGTTTTGCATTGTAATATCACGCCAAAGTGTCGGATTTGATGAGGCGATACGAGTAATATCCCGGAACCCACCAGCAGCAAGTGATGTCGTCATCGGAAAAGTTTTCTTCTCAAAGTTTAACTGATGGACTAACGAAGCAGCAACAATATGTGGAAAATGACTGACAACTGCCGTCATATGGTCATGTACTTTCGCGTCCACAACTACCATCTTCCCTAACGTAAATTTTAGCAAATCATCAAGTGCGGCAAGCTTCTCGATTTCTTCACCTTCATTTGGTGTTAGCATATAATACGCATTTTCGAGTAAGTACGGTTTCGCAGCAGTAATCCCACTTTTATGCGAGCCTGCCATTGGGTGCCCCCCGATAAACGTGATCCCCAATTCGCGTAATTCCTTAGCCTTCTCCATAATTTGCGCCTTCGTACTACCTGTATCTGTAAGGATAACGCCGCGCTTTAAGTCCCATGATTTTAATTGTTCCATAAATTCGAGCGTGATAGTAACAGGTGTACCAAAAATAATGACATCTGCTTGTTTGGCAAATGCAGCAGGATCTTCTACAACTTCGTTCACGACGCCTAATGTGCTAGCTAATTGTCTTGTTTTTTCATGGTAGTCGTAGCCAAACACTTTCGTACGCGGGGCCTTTTGTAGAGCTAGTGCAACAGATCCACCAATTAGTCCAAGTCCGATTACGAAAACATTACGTGTCATGCAAAAACCCCTTGCTCCGTTAATACGTCTTCAAGCAATTGTAAAAACTTCGCATTTTGCGCTTCTGTGCCGATTGTGACACGGATATACCCATCTAAACCAAGAGCAGCACCACTACGAATAATAAAACCGCGCTTCATCATTTCCTCAAATACAACTTGACTGCTTGCTTTTACTTCGAACATGATAAAGTTTGTTTGAGACGGGAAATAGTTTAGCTTATGTTTTTCACAAAATGCCACGTATTGCTTTTTACCGATTTCATTGGCTTCACGGCAACTCTTTATATAGTCTTGGTCAGCAAGGGCAATTTGTGCCACGCTTTGACTTAGGATCGTATTGTTAAACGGCGCGCGCACTGGATCTAATTTTGCAATAACATCTGCATGTGCAATCCCATATCCAACGCGGAATGAAGCTAAGCCATATGCTTTAGAGAATGTGCGAAGTAAAATTAAATTTTTGTAGTCACGGAAATAATGTAATGTATCTTTGTAGTCCGGTGCATTCACATATTCAATGTAAGCCTCATCTAAAACAACAAATACATCTTCAGGAACTTTCGCTAAAAAGGCACTCAACGCTTCATCCGATACAAGTGTTCCTGTCGGATTATTTGGATTACATACCCATACGATCGAAGTATTTTCATCGATTGCTGCTAACATCGCATCTAAATCATGAACTCCATTTTTCATCGGAACTTTGCGAACTTCTGCGCCCTCAATTTCAGCATTATGCCAATATTGAGAGAAAGAAAGATCCGCCATTACCGTATTAACCCCAGGATATAATAAGGCACGTGTGATAATCGCGATTAAGTCGTCCGAACCATTTCCTAAAATGAGTTCGCTTTCTTCTACACTGTAAAAGTTCGCTAAAGCTGTACGTAAATTTTGAGCGTACCCATCAGGATAAATGGCATGGTTTGATGCATCCGCTTGTAAAAATCGTTTTACGTTAGGTGAGCTACCGAACGGATTTTCATTGGATGCTAACTTCACAACTTCATCTAATCCAAACTGTTTTTTTACTTCATCAATGGGCTTCCCTGGTTGGTAAGCTTTCATTCCAAATAATTGTTGTTTCCACTTCATCGTAAACGTCTCCTCTATTTGGCCGCTATTTCACTAAATCTGGGCGTAATTTCACTGCTTCATTTAAATACACATGGTGAATCTCATGTTGGGGCGTATCTGTATTGACATGCATTAATACACGAATACATAAAGGTAATGCACCAGGTACTGCCATTTCATGCATGCACATAATCGGTACGTATTGCCAACCTTCTAGCGTACGAACTGCCTTTGCTGGGAAGGCTGAACGAATATCAGGTGTTGTGGAAATCGTTACAGATGCGATATCTTCTGGTTTAATTGCATTTTGTTTTGCGACTTCTTGTACAAGCTTTGCCGTCTCATCCCAAACATCTTGTGCCTGGTCTTCTGTTATTGTAATGGCACCTCGTATACCTCGAATCATACTTACACCTCCGCTAGTAAACTTCTAAGTTGTTCGTCAATCTCTCTACATTCAGCCAGTTCAATTTTTTGAACAAATGGATTGCCGATTGTATCTAATAACACGAATTGTAACTCTCCGTAGTCCGCTTTTTTGTCTTTCAATAAATACTCTGTTAATTGATCAAATGTAAATTCATGGACTGCTTCAAATGGATAGCCATTTTCTAACGCAAACTGTAAAAAGCGTTTCGTAAACAAATGATTGATTTTGCCGTAGCGTTCACATAAAAGTAAACAATACACTAAGCCAATCATTACCGCTTCACCATGCGCGACACGACCATAGCCTGCTGCTGCCTCAATTGCATGACCATACGTATGGCCTAAATTTAAATACTTTCGCACGGATTGCTCTGTTTCATCCTGCTCTACAATCTTCGCCTTTACTTGAACGCCATGTGCTAAGTAGTTGGCTAATAGATCTTCAGGTAATTGGGTCACATGCTCCCCTTCAAGTAATTCTTCTACCCACTGTGCATCGGAAATAAGTGCATGCTTGATGACTTCGGCCATTCCTGAACGAACTTCCTTTTCATTTAAGCTATGTAAAAAGTTCGTATCGTAAAATACTGCTTGAGGTTGATAAAAAGCACCAATCATATTCTTTCCTAGTGTGTGGTTGATTGCTGTTTTGCCACCGACTGCCGAATCATGCGCTAAAATCGTTGTTGGTACTTGAACGAATGGAATACCACGCATATAAGTCGCTGCTACAAATCCCGCTAAATCACCCACCGCACCACCACCGAACGCAATGACCAGTGACTTTCGTGTACATTTTTGTTCAAGTAAAAATGTTTGTGCGCCTAAAAAGTTTTCAAATGTTTTACACTTTTCTCCTGCAGGCATAACCAATACATGAAATGCATGCGGGAAATTCTCCTCAAAATACTGCTGTTGCGCAGCCCAAACATGTTCATCCGTTAAGACGATGATTTTATCTGCTTTTTCAAACAGTTTTTCATGTGACGCTACTGCTTGTTTTAATATGCCTTTCCCAATCGTCACAGCATACGAATGAGATGCAGCACGAACTGGAATCTCCATATTAGTACCCCTTTGTATAGTTGCGCATGTCATCTAATTGCGCTTTTAATTGTGGTAATTGATCGCTATGGAATTGTTCAACGATTGCGTTGGCGATTTCCCAAGCAATGACGTGTTCTGCTACGATAGAAGCCGCTGGAACTGCACAACTATCTGAACGCTCCACACTTGCTTTAAATGGCTCTTTTGTTTCAATATCCACACTTTGTAGTGGCTTATATAAGGTAGGAATTGGCTTCATGACACCGCGCACGACAATCGGCATACCAGTTGTCATACCGCCTTCTAAACCGCCTAATCGATTCGTGGCGCGTGTATAACCATGCTCTTCATCCCATAAAATTTCATCATGTACTTCTGAACCCTTTTTTCGCGCCATTTCAAAGCCGATTCCGAACTCTACACCTTTGAATGCATTAATGCTTAACATAGCAGCAGCTAATTTTGCATCTAGCTTACGGTCGTAGTGTACATATGAGCCAATCCCTGCTGGTAAACCTTCTACGATAACTTCGACAACACCACCAATGGAATCGCCAGCTTGTTTGGCATCATCAATTGCTTGAACCATTTTCGCTGAAGCTTCAGGATCTACACAGTAACATGGGTCATGCTCTACAATCGTACGAATTTCAGCTACCGATTTGCCTTCTAATAGTTGAGTATCTGCTTTAATGCCGACAATTTCTGTCACATGAGCAACAATTGAAATGCCAAGTTCATTTAATAAGGCTTTCGCAACAGAACCAACAGCTACACGCACCGTTGTTTCACGTGCACTAGAACGCTCTAGTACGTTTCGCAAATCACGATGTCCATATTTCATCCCACCGACTAAATCTGCGTGTCCCGGACGAGGGCGTGAAATTTGACGCTTAATTTCAGCTGGATCGATATCTTCTGGTAGCTCTTCTGCGCCCATAATTTTCGTCCAGTGTTTCCAATCATCGTTCGTTACAACAAGCGCAACTGGAGACCCTAGTGTTTTCCCGTGTCGTACACCTGAAACAATTTCCACTGTATCGGTTTCAATTTGCATACGGCGACCTCGGCCGTGACCACCTTGACGACGTTTTAAATCATAATTTATTTTTTCTGCTGTCACTGGTAAAAGTGACGGCAATCCCTCGATTATCGTAGTTAATTGTGGTCCGTGTGACTCACCTGCAGTTAAATAACGCATTAAACACTTTCTCCCTTCAACTCGCTAAAGTATTTATTTTTCACTATAACATATTTCATTTTAATTCGCAGTATTGATTTATTCTATTTATCAATTATATTAGAATATTCTGAACGCTTCGTTTATAAAGTAATGCATGAGTTAGCGAAAAATAAACAAAAAACACCTTTCACAAATTGTATGAAAAGCGTTTCTTATCTCGTATAAAGGTCACCTCTATCATAAAAGTGGCTACTTCTTCAAGCTTTCACTGCACACATACATCGCATTTATTATTGTACAACTATTTTTTTCTGTAGAAGAATGTATCTTCTACTTCAAAACCATAACGGGCAGGGTTGAAAATTTGCTCCGTTGAACCCACGAATAATATTCCACCTGGGCGCAATGCTTTACTAAAGTTTTCATAAATTTGATCCTTTGCCTCTTCTGTAAAGTAAATCATCACATTTCGGCAAACGATTAAATCAAAATTCGATTCATAATTATCTTTTAATAAATTATGCTTTTTAAATGTAACTGTTCGTTTAATTTCATCTTTTACTTTGAAAAACTGACCTTCAATATCAAAGTACTTTGCTTGTACATCTTTTGGTACTTCTGCTAACGAACGCTCAGGATATAATCCAAGCTTTGCCTTTTGTATTACGTTTTCATCCAAATCAGTTGCTAATACTCCGATTTGAGATAATGGTAAATGTTGTGATAACACCATCGCTAAGCTATATGGCTCTTCACCCGTTGAACAAGCGGCACTCCATATTTTAGGTCGTTTATTTGTTTGAAGTAGCATTGGGAAAATTTTGTTTTGCAATACTTCCCAGCGCTTTCCATTACGATAGAATTCAGATACGTTTATTGTCATGCGATCTAAAAACTCATTCATTAAATCACGATCTCTATCTAAGGCAGTAAAAAACTCAACAAAGTTTTTATAACCCTTTTTCTCATATAATGACGTTAAACGGCGTTTCATTTGTGCTTCTTTATATAGGGCTAAATCTATGCCTGTTTTGCGCTTGATGCCATCTATAAATTGTTCGTAATCTGACATTCATCATCTTTCCCCTCATGTATCTTAAGCCTATTATAGCTGAAAATGTCAGATTCTGAAATAGGATTTGTACACAAATGCTAGCCGTTACGTGTTTCAAGCAAAAGTTGTTTCGAGTGTTCTAGTTCAAGTTTCATTTTTTCTGTTTCAATTTTATAACTGTCTAACCGAATTTGTTCGAGCTCTGCTTCTTTTTCGAGCATTTTTATCTGAAGCTTAAGATTAGCTCTTTTATGAGCGGTAAGAATAGCGGTTAAGGCAATTAAAGCACCTGAGCCAAAAATAATAGACAAAATGATGATATCTTCCATACGGACTTTCGCACCCCCTTATTATTGTTCAATGTTATTACTTTGTTGTTTCATTTCTAAAAGATGCTGCTTTGTGTACTCTAATTCTAATTTCATCTTTTCTGTTTCTTTATCATAGTTTTCAAGACGCAATTTTTCGAGCTCAATTTCTTTATCGATCCGTTTTAAATCAATTTTTTTATTTTTAGTATACGTATCTGATAAAATCCCTACTACCACAATGACCATAACTACTCCCCAAAAGAACATACTACTCACTCCCCTAACTAAACTACTATGTATAAAATCATTATCATTACTTTTGTTTATGTTCTAATAAAAGCTGTTTTGAATGCTCTAATTCTAGGCGCATTTTTTCTGTTTCTTTTTCATAACTTTCGAGACGTAATTTTTCCAGTTCGATTTCTTTATTCAATTTCTTAACATCAATACGTTTACTTTCATTGCGCGCATCTGTAATTATCGCTATGGCTCCAACTGCCATTACCGCAACCACTACCATTGCCCAAACCCACATAAGCTTCCTCCTTATTTACAGTCGATACTTTTTATACGTTTATATTTTCGATATAGTTTCATTATTCAGATTTATTATAGCATTATTTAGTCTTTAAATATTCCATAATAAAAGAAAAAAGTCATCACATAAAGTGATGACTTTGAAAGAAGCTAAAATTATTCAGCTAAACCTTCTGGGAACCATAAACCGATTTCACGTTCAGCAGAAGCTAAAGAGTCAGAACCGTGGATTACGTTGTGAGATAATGTTACAGCGTAGTCACCGCGGATTGTACCAGGAGCAGATTCTTCTGGTTTAGTAGCACCCATCATGATACGAGCTAAAGCGATAACGTTCTCGCCTTCCCAAACCATACCGAATACAGGACCTGAAGTGATGAAGTCTACTAATTCACCGAAGAATGGACGTTCAGCGTGCTCAGCATAGTGTGCTGCAGCTAATTCATGAGAAGCTGTCATTAATTTAGCTCCGCGCATTACGAAACCGCGACGTTCAAAGCGGTCTACGATATCACCGATTACTTGACGTTCAACGCCGTCTGGTTTAACCATTAAAAATGTTTTTTCGATTGCCATTGTTTAAACACTCCTTAAATTTAAGTAAAAGGTTTTACACCTACCGATAAATACTACCAAAATACTACTCAAATTACAACAAATATTAGGAATGCACGCTATTTTGCTAACTTTCACCAATTATGTCTCGGCATAATTGGTCCGAATTCGTGATATTCGTCGAAAGTAGTTAGAACTTACGCTTACCCATAA
Source organism: Lysinibacillus sp. 2017 (assembly GCF_003073375.1). Lineage (NCBI taxonomy): Bacteria > Bacillati > Bacillota > Bacilli > Caryophanales > Bacillaceae > Lysinibacillus > Lysinibacillus sp. 2017. The sequence continues at coordinate 1,320,197 of NZ_CP029002.1, read as the reverse complement.
ATAGTGCAACATCGCGCAATTTCTTTTTCACCGGATGATTTGGTAAAGCTTCCACTTCTTTTAGTGCTTTTTGTAAATATAAATCACTAATTTTTGTTGCTTCTTTTATCGCATCGGATTTTCGAACATAAGCGAGCATTTGTTGACGTTCATCCTCTGTTAGTCCAGTCGTAGATACTTTTTGTAAATACGGAATAATGTTCGGATCATTCTTCATCAATAAAATAGGAAGCGTCACATTTCCTTGCATTAAATCACTACCAGCAGGTTTTCCAAGCTGCTTATCTGTCGAAGTGAAATCTAAAATATCGTCGATGATTTGGAAACTCATCCCAACAAAATAACCGTATCGTTTTAAATGACGTACCGTTGTTTCGTCTGCTTCACTAACCACCGCTCCTAACTCACAGCACGATTCAATTAAAAGTGCTGTTTTGCGCTTAATGCGGCGGAAATAATCTTTCAACGTTTGATCTAAACGAAACTTATCTTCAATTTGAATGACCTCACCATTTACTAGCTCCACCATTGTTTTCGACAATATTTGGTGTGCACGTGGGTTTTCAATACTTGCCACATATTCAAGCGCTCTTGCAAAAATAAAATTTCCTGTATACATTGCTACACGGTTATTCCATTGTGATTTAACGGTTTCTTTACCTCTACGCATATCAGAATTATCAATAACATCATCGTGTACTAATGAGCCCATGTGAATTAATTCTAATGGTACGGCGATATTTTTCATTCGCTCAATATTATAATTACCAAATTTTGCACTTAGTAATACAAATACAGGTCGAATTCGCTTTCCACCCGCTTGTAGTAAATGTAAGGAGGCATCATTCAATGAGTGTGAAGATGAATTTAACGCTTTTTCTAATTCGTTTTCGATGATTTCTATATCTGATTTAATATCCGCATATAGCATTTTAATCTTCATCTTTTCCACGCGTCAAAACCTTCTCCCACTGTTATTTCTTTTTAAAGCCCATATGCATCGCTGCAGCGCCACCGCTATAAGGTTTGTATGATACGTTTTCTAAACCTGCATCTTTGAACATTTGCGCTAATTTTTTCATGCCTGGGAAGTCATTCGCAGATTCTTGTAGCCATGAGTATTCTTTAAAGCTTTTCGCAAATAGTTTACCAAAAATCGGCATGATGTATTTAAAGTAAAAACGGAAAAGTTGACGATAGCCTGGGATTTCAGATTGTGATGTTTCTAGGCATACAACTGTTCCACCTGGTTTTACGACGCGATTCATCTCACGTAATACTTGCATATAGTCTGGTACATTTCGTAAGCCAAAACCAATCGTTACATAATCAAATGTATTATCTTCAAATGGTAATTCCATCGCATTACCATGGATTAATTCAATATTTTTAATGTCAGCCGTTTTTTCTTCACCGACTTTTAACATGTTCTTACTAAAGTCTAAACCTTTTACGATGCCTTCCTCGCCTACTGCCTTCGCTAAAGCAATTGTCCAGTCAGCGGTACCACAGCAAACGTCTAAACATTTAGAGCCCTTTTCTACGGCCATGCGTTTCATCGTATCATCTCTCCAGCCAACGTGTAGCTGGAAACTAATTACCGAGTTCATTTTATCGTAGCTATCTGAAATATTTTCAAATACTTCATGAACATGTTCTTCTTTCGATTTCGCCATATTTCCAAACCTTTCTTTTTCACTTATAAAGTGACGTATTGCTTGATGTATTGTTTTAACTCTGGCTGTAGCGCCGTTTGCTTTAACAGTTCAAGCAATTGCTGTTGACGCTTTTCTAACTCCAGTTCAAGTTCTTTTTGAATAGAAGTGTTTGCATATTGATCGTTATGTAACGATAATACTTTACTTAAAAAGCTTTCTTTCCCAGCTTTAAGTAAACGCTCTTCTTCTTTCAATCGAACAAATGATAGCGTATTTTTCATAATACTTGATAAATACGTAAATCCATATGCGTCATAATATTGCTCGATTAATTCGCACTCAATAATTGTTAAACTTTCTATGCCTTGTTTTAAGGTTCTTTGTTCAGGTTCGTATTGTTTAATTTGATGCTCACAACGATTTACAATACCTTTAGATAATCTTTGGATTAACGCAATGTTTCTCGATTGGGCAAGCAATTGATAATAACGTCCACTATAATAGTCACCTGACAGAACCGTTAATTGCTGTTGCTTACTTGTCGCATCTATTTCTTTAATCTTTTCATGTTCACGTAAAGAAGCATGAACAATTCCTACTGTTGCCGCACTGATTTTATGCTCTTCCGTCATATTTTCCCCATTCAAAAAAGGTAGCTGAATAAAGAACAATTGCTCCTGCTGCAACGTAGGCTGTCCAACATTTTGTAGTAATGCTCTATGACGAACAAATTGAATAATATTTGATTGTAATGCTTGAACTGATTGTGTTATAAATGTTGCACTCATAGAAATTACTCCATTTCAGTGTTATAAAATCACCGAATACCTATTCTTGTAATCGATTATTCAATAATTAGTTATTCAAAACGAAATTCGTTTATTTTTTACTATGCACGACACCATGTGCCGAATGAATTGTTGCGTTACCACGAATTTTCATTGCAGAAGTATGCTCTGTAAATTGAGCAATCATCACTTCTCCAGCATCTAATTTTTCAGAATGATGAAATTTTGTATCTGAACCACGTGTTAAGCCGATTACATGTACGCCATCTTCTTCAGCTTCAATCACAATATAGTCTGTTTGTGCCATTGTTTTGGTCTCCCTACATCACATTTTCTTTGTTTATCATACCATAAAACGTATGAATTATTTCATTTGGATGAATGTCATAACTTCTCCGCGTTTTACATCATCTTGTTCGTAAATACCACGTGCTACCGATGTGACTGTTTTAGAACCTGGTTTTTTCAAGCCACGCATTGTCATGCACATATGCTCTGCCTCTACAACTACATAAACACCTTTTGGATCAAGCATTTCCATAATTGTATCTGCTACTGTGGATGTAATGCGTTCTTGTAATTGTGGTCGGCGTGCTACAGACTCTACGCAACGGCCTAGCTTACTTAAACCTGCTACTTTCCCATCTTTCGGAATATATGCAACATGAGCTTTCCCGTAAAATGGCACTAAATGGTGTTCACACATAGAATAGAACGGGATGTCTTTTACTAAGACCATTTCTTCATGGTCCTCATGGAATACAGTGCTGAAATATTCGCGTGGGTCTTCATTTAAGCCACCGAACATTTCTGCATACATTTTTGAAACACGTTTTGGTGTATCAAGTAAACCTTCACGTTCCACATCTTCCCCAACGGCTTCTAAAATCATTTTTACAGCTTCTTCAATCTTTTTTAAATCGACATTTGTCATGAAACAAGTTCCTCCTACAATTCCAAAACGTTTTTATGTATAAATGAAATTGCGATTCCTTCGAATCCAGCTTTCATCATTGATTTGATTTTTTATTATCTTATATTTAGCTATTTAAATACTCTTGAATCGTAGCACATTAAGCGAATAAGTTCAAAACTGTTCTACTATTTATAGCATTCTTCTACATAATAAAACAAAAATAAAAAGAGTAGTCTTCAGTAAACTGAAAACTACTCTATGTAACTCTAGACTACTGTATTATTTTACAGCGTCTTTAAGCGCTTTACCTGGTTTGAAAGCAGGTACTTTTGAAGCAGCAATTTCGATTTCTTTACCAGTTTGTGGGTTACGACCTTTACGAGCCGCACGTTCACGTACTTCGAAGTTACCAAAACCGATTAATTGTACTTTATCACCCTTTGCAAGAGCTTCTTGAATCGTTTCAAATACAGATTCAACTGCTTTTGAAGCATCTTTCTTAGAAAGACCTGCTGCTTCAGCAACTGAGTTTACTAATTCTGTTTTATTCACACCATCCACCTCCTCTCAAAGGGTCATGAATCTAAATCCTGTAAAAAGAGTAACACACTGAAAACCCCTACGCAACTGAATTCATTCATGTTTTGCTGATATTTTTGCTTTTTTTACAAAAAAATCATATTTACGTGACTAAACACCTAAAAATGTAGGGTTCTACTGCATTTGTATATGGCCAATTTTTTTAAAGTATAAATGTAATGAGACCTCTCTCGCCTTCATTAATCATCCGTTCGAGCATTAAACGCATACGATTTTTCGCACCTGTTGGCACAGCTTTCATTTTATAGCGAATACTTTCTGTTAAAACTTCATGTAATGGTGTCCCAAACACTTGTGTCCCCCATAATGCTTGTCGATCATGATCATATGCGTGTTGCAAATCTTTCAATAAATGCTGACTATGAAATTCCGAGCCGATTAATGGCGAAAATTCTGCTTCCATATCTATGCGAATAATATGATAAGAAGGGGCTGACGCTTTCATTCGCACACCATAAAAATTATTTTGCTGAATTAACTCTGGTTCGCTCGGTGAAAACTCTTGCATTGCAGGTAATGTCACCCCGTAACCATCTTCTTTGGCTTGTTGAATGGCTTCGCTGAAACGACTGTGTGCCGCTTTTGCTTCTGACGCTTCTTTAATAAAGAGTAACCAATCCTTTTTGGAATCAACTGGCTTTTCTAACCACTGCTCACAAACCTTTTTATACATTTCGCTATTTACCGTAAGACGTAAAGTTGCAATGCCCTGACCTGCATCGATATTTTCGACATGACAGCTTTCAACAAAATCAATGTCTTGTAAAATAATACTCGCATTTTCGACATCTCGAATTTTCATAACATCATTTTGGATTTGACTAACTGCAAAAGCGATTGTTTCATTGAGTTCATGATGATCACCAAGCACTTCAAGCCAATCTGGTTTTTCCACTTCAATTTGATTTACTTGGAATTCAAATAATGCCTCTTGCAATATAGCAGCGACATCTAACGGCTGTAATGTATCGATTGACGTGACAATAACAGGTGCATCATATTGTTCTGTTAGCGTTTGTCTTAATGTCATTGTTTCATGTGTATTTGGTGTGGCACTATTCAATACGACAACAAAAGGTTTGCCGATTTCAGTTAGTTGCTCAATAATTTGCTGTTCCGCTTTTTGGGCAGCAGACCGCTTTATCCCATTTACTGTTCCATCTGTTGTTACCACTATTCCAATATTCGCATGATCACGGATAACTTTATCCGTCCCTATTTTCGCTGCTTCCTCGAAAGCAATAGGTTCTGTGTGCCATGGTGTATGAACATATTTCGGTCCATTTTCATCTTCATAACCTTTTGCACCCTCGATGACATATCCGACACAATCCACTAGTCGAATACGAAATGGAATCGAATTCTCTCCAATCGCTATTGTCGTTCCTTGTGCAGGGACAAACTTTGGCTCAGATGTCATAATAACAGGTCCAGGTGAGCTCTGTGGCAACTCGTCCATTGCCCGCATCTTATCTTCTGGATTTGTAATATTCGGTAACACAATACTCTCCATGACCTTTTTGACAAAAGTAGACTTCCCAACTCGTACTGGTCCAACAACACCGATATAAATATCACCATTCGTCCGTTCAGCTAATTGCTGAAAAATTTGCTCGCTTATCACTTTTCCTCCTTTGAACTATTTATCCAAACAATCGATCTCCCATTTGAAGTTGCACAATAAGCACTATCAACAACACTTTATGTAATAATTCCTTATTATATGAAAAAATCCCACACAATTAGCTGTGCGGGATACATTCATTACTTTTCTTTATTGATCGGGTCGTACATAATAACCGGTTCATTGTTTTCATCAACTGTGTAAGGCAGTGAATACGCTGGAACAATTGGGTATGCATCGATTAAAATTTCGCGAATATCATCACCAGGTGTTGCTGTAATATCATTTTCTTTCATATAGTTGTTTAAATCGATCGAGTAATCGACATATAAATCCCCTTCCGATGTAACAACTAACGGCAATTGCGTATTTGAATATGGACTTTGAACCGTGACATCTTGTTTATAGCCAATATTTTTGTAATTGATTGTATAAACATGTTCTACGACTTTATCTTTGAATTGCGGATATTTTGTACCTGAAAATCGAATATTAATTTCACGGATACGCTCTGGTGTACGTAAATCGACAAGTTTTACAGTCGGATTTTCTTCTGGATCCCAAATCATATATTGGAAAATACCGCCTTTTTCATAAGAGTTCGCTGGTGGCGAGCCAATATATTTTGGCACAAGCTTGTCAAAATCAATTAAGTATTTAATGAAAATATCTGTGTCTTGATCTCTTGTTTTGATTGGAAGTACGCCCGTATCTTCACGGTATTCATTCACAGCGCGTTGAACACCCGCTAGCATATCTACATCTGGCCCAAAGGTTGATTGATCAAAGTTTGTCGCCGAACCACAGCCAGCTAGCACCATGACCACGAGAGATAAGAGCACAAATAGTTTAGACCATTTCATTTCTTTATTCCTCCAATACTAGTTTGGCCACGTAAGTATTACGAGTACCATTAAAAAAGTTCCTATTAAAAAAATTCCATAAGCAATTAATCGAAGAATAAAGGCTAAGACAGCGTTATGTATCCATTTTCGGATGGCAGAAATAAGTATTAAGGAAGCAAATAGTAAGCCTATCGAATAAAACGAAACCCACATAACATCTAGCGCGTGCAAACTCGCTAAAGGACCACGATTAGATGCTAATACCATATATGATGCAGGGTTCGTTGCTTGCATAAAGTGTTGCAATGGTAAGACCGCCTTTCTTTTATTTTCCACTTCTATTCCGCTAATAATTATAGCCTTTCCATTTCAAAAAAAATAGGAGGTATACTCAGATACCTCCCTAATTGTGACAATTTATTAAATTTTTCGCTCACTTTTCTACTTTTTACAATAAAGTAAGAGAATATCAATTAGCTTAATTCATCGATTTCTCTTTTTTTCATTCGAACCATCAGTTCATCAACTGCTGCTTTTGGTTCTTTTTGATCAAACAACACTTCATATAATGCAGAAGTAATCGGCATTGGCACTTTATATTTTTGAGCTAGTTGGAAAGCCGCCTTCGTTGTACGTACACCTTCAACAACCATACCCATTTCATCTAGAACTTGTTCTAGCTTCATGCCTTTTCCAAGTAGATTACCTGCTCTCCAGTTACGTGAATGTACACTTGTACATGTGACGATTAAGTCACCCATACCTGTTAGCCCTGCGAATGTAAATGGATTTCCACCCATTTTCACGCCAAGTCGTGTAATTTCAGCTAAACCACGTGTTATTAATGCAGCTTTTGCATTGTCACCGTAGTTTAAGCCGTCTGTAATCCCTGCAGCAAGTGCAATAACATTTTTTAAAGCACCACCGATTTCAACACCGATTACATCATCATTTGTGTAAATACGGAAATAGTGGTTCATAAATAAATCTTGCACTTTTTCAGCCGCCGCTAGATTTTTACTTGCAGCAGTAATCGTGGTTGGGTGATGTAATACTACTTCTTCTGCGTGAGAAGGGCCTGATAATACAACAATATCACTGACTACCTTTTCGTCTAAGCTTTCTATCATTAATTCCGAAATACGCATTAATGAGTCAGGTTCAATCCCTTTTGATACATGGACAAATAATATTTTCTCTTTTATAAATGTTGAAATATTTGTACATACTTCACGAATACCTTTTGTTGGCACCGCCATCACAAGCGTTGTCGCATGTTGCGCTGCCTGTTGTAAATCACTTGTTGCTTTTAGTGATTCTGGTAACACTGTATTTGGTAAATACTTTTTATTGGTATGCTGATTGTTAATCTCAGCAGCTTGATCTGCACGGTGTGACCAAATTAATGTATCATGCCCGTTTTCAGCTAACACAATGGCTAATGCAGTCCCCCAAGAACCTGCACCTAACACTACTACTTTTTCCATAATATAACCCCCAATTTCACTTAAAGTTTTTTTATTCGATTTCCTTACTTCAAGTCAAATTCTCCCTGATTGAACAAAAACGCTAGTTCATTTTCATAAACTAGCGCTAATTTTATTTGATTAGTCACGTGCACGTGTAATTAAACGAATTGGCGTACCTTCGAAATCAAACGTATCACGAATACGGTTTTCTAAGAAACGTTCATATGAGAAGTGCATCATTTCAGGTTCATTTACGAACACAACAAATGTTGGCGGTTTAATTGCCACCTGTGTTGCGTAGTAAATACGTAAACGACGCCCTTTATCAGTTGGCGCTGGGTTACGTGCAACTGCATCTTCAATTAATTCATTTAAGATTGAAGATTTGATACGCATCGCATGATTTTCACTTACACGTCGAATAACAGGTAGTAAGCTTAATACACGTTGTTTCGTTTTCGCTGATACGTAAACGATTGGTGCGTAATCTAAGAATAAGAAGTGTTCACGAATTTGTTCCGTATAACGGTTCATCGTTTTGTCATCTTTTTCAAGAGCATCCCATTTATTAATTACGATAATAACTGCTTTACCAGCTTCATGTGCATAGCCGGCAATTTTTTTATCTTGTTCTTGAATACCTTCTTCAGCATTCATTACAACTAAAACAACATCTGAACGTTCAATTGCTCGTAGTGCACGTAGAACAGAGTATTTCTCTGTCGATTCGTATACTTTCCCTTTTTTACGCATACCCGCTGTATCAATGATGACATAATCATGATCATCATATGAATACGGCGTATCAATCGCATCACGTGTTGTCCCTTGAATTTCACTTACGATTACGCGTTCCTCACCTAAGAAAGCATTCACAAGTGATGATTTCCCAACGTTTGGACGACCAATAAGTGAGAATTTAATCGTATCTTCACTGTATTGTTCTTCATTTGGTTCTGGGAAGTGTTTTGCACACTCGTCTAGTAAATCCCCTAACCCTAAACCGTGTGAACCTGAAATTGGCCAAGGCTCGCCGAATCCTAATGTATAGAAATCGTAAAGCATGTGACGCATATCTGGGTTATCAATTTTGTTAACTGCTAATACGACTGGTTTTTTTGTTTTATATAAAATTTTTGCTACTTGTTCATCAGCAGCTGTTACGCCTTCACGACCATTTGTCATGAAAATGATAACGTCTGCTTCGTCAATTGCGATTTCTGCTTGTTGACGAATTTGCTCTAAAAATGGCTCATCGCCTATCTCAATACCACCTGTATCGATGATATTAAATTCATGTGCTAGCCAATCAGCCGAACTATAAATACGGTCACGTGTTACACCTGGAATATCTTCCACGATTGATACACGTTCTCCAACGATGCGGTTAAAGATCGTCGATTTACCTACGTTCGGACGTCCTACGATGGCGATTACTGGTTTTGTCATCTGTACTTCATCCTTCCAAACTCTAATATTCTGTATTATACACGAATTTGTTTATTATATCATTTTTTCACAACATTCAAAATGCATTTATTGTGCGGATTCATTTTGAAATGGACAATTTTTATAACTTACACACTTCTTTTAGTAGTACAGTTAAGATTCGATCAACCAAAGCATAACTCATCTAACTTTTTTTAAAATGAATTTCTCACTATTTTAGATAAAGGGTATTCTTTGTTCTTTTTGAAGGAATATAAGTATATACATAGAAATTATTGTATAACAAATCATTTATGTGTAGTTTTTTAGGAGGGTGTATGGGAGGGTGTAACTGAAAAGACTAATCATAATTATGTTAATTCTAATTTTAATTGTTCCCGTTTGTACGATACAAATAAAAAAACAACTTTATGAAAAAAGAGTGGAAAACTATTTAGTTAAAGAACTTTCTTATGAAAAATTAAAGCACTATACACCTTATTACAATGAATATTGGGACTCTACAGAAAATTTCCTTCAAAATGGAATAGGTTTTTGTGTGATGGATAAAGAGAAAATTATTAGTGAAGCAGTTTCAATTTTTAAGTCTCAAAAATATGCTGAAGTAGATATAATAACTGACTCTAATTACAGAGGAAAAGGGTTAGCGAGTATTATAGGTGAACGATTTATCGAATATTGTATTTCGCATAATATTGAACCTCGTTGGGATTGTGATATTGATAATATTGCTTCAATTAATCTAGGTAGCAAATTAGGTTTTATTGACCCAGAGGAATATACTATTTACACAAAAATATAATTATTTATGTTCGTAATAACTGAGTAACATCTTGTATATTTTATTAATATTTATTTCAAATAACGTTCCCAAATGACACTTAGGGGGCGTTCAATCCAACAGTTAAGTGAGATAAGTATCTTAAAAGGGGGGATTTAGTGTTTAAGCGAAAATTATTGGCATTTATTTGCACAGCCATAATATCTGTACCTATTATTGGGTTGGTTTTTATGTTTATAGAAGGGAGTACATTAACGGAGTTACCTGCGTTAATTGCCTTTACTAGCATCTATGCAATTCCCGTAACCCTTTTATTTGGGATTCCTGTATCAATTCTCTCGGATAAAATGAACAATCGGTTTGACAGTAATAAAAGAGTATTCTTTTCATTAGTTGTTCATTTATTTTTTAGCACCAGTTTTATAGTCTTGTTGATATTAATTCTTGATTCAAGGTTTATTTTGACGAATTTCAATTCCTTTGACTTATATTTCTTAGTTGCAGCCACACTTATCTCATTCATTGGCTGGGGTATGGATGAGATTTTAAGAACATATTTCAGGAAAACTCAAAAGACTTTTTATTAAATAGATTTATATAATGAGAATCAAAACTTATTCATTTCCATACAAATAAATGTTCCTAAATCGAAGTTTTGTCACGTCACAAAAACCCACAAACGCTGTAAATTCAACGTTTGTGGGTTTTTTAACAGAAAATTCTTTATACACGATTTTATAAACATTTGATAAATTTCAAGCGTAGCAATGGTTTGAACTGATTTTGGGGAATATTGCAACACTAGTATTGTTGTATGAAATCGTGCATATTATCCAAGCTAATATAATCGTGTGTTTCTCTAATACAAACTTTATTTAGTGAGTAAAATCTCAAAAACATTGCTATACCAAAAAAAATAGCCCATTAAATTTTAAAAGTTAATTGGCGGCAATATAAATGGCAAACAAAAACGCTCAATAGTTTAATCTGAGCGTTGGTATTACTTACTGTTCTTCTTCAGTAGAGGTAGCAAATAGAATAACTAAATATATATAAATTGGATATAGAAGAATAACACCATATATCAGAAGATTAAAAATCGGAAACCATGTTTCACCAGAATTAAGAGGATACAAATAGGTGAAGCTACAGTAAAAAAGGATGAAATAAGGAAACCAAATAATGACTGACCAATAACTTGTTTTTCTACTTATCTTCCATTTTTTCATTATATAAAGAATTAAGACTGTTGAAAGTAGCAATCCAATTAAACTAATCACAAAAATCGCAATTATAACTACATCAAAATGCCATCCAGTTACGCTACTAATGCGATATACATTTATCACGAGTCCAATTGAAATAAACAATGCCAAAGCATATAACACACTAACAGAATTTAATTTTATAAAAACCTTCACATACTCACCCCTTTTAACCGACATATAACAAAACGAAGAATACCGAAGAATGTTACAACCTTATTTCAAGTAACCGGCCTCGTTAGTTTAATAAAAGTATTCCAATAACATATTTAGATTTCAACATACCATTTTCCTACTTCTACAAAAACAGTACACTACAAAAAACCGCTTTATAAGCAAAATTGCTTACAAAACGGTTATGAACAATATAATTATTTTTTAAAGCCCTTTAATTGATCACCTATAACATCACTGAACGAGAACCCTGAGTTTTCTTCTGGTAGTTCATAATCGAAATCTTCATCATCAACAGGTGCTTCTAGAAGTGCTTTAATGCTTAAAGCTAAGCGTTTATCGTCTCCGCTCACTTCTAACACTTTCACTTCAACTTCTTGACCTTCTTTAAGTGCTTCTTGTGGTGTATTCACATGCTTATGTGAAATTTGTGAAATGTGTACAAGACCTTCAACACCTGGGAACACTTCGACAAATGCACCGAATGTCACAAGACGTTTTACAACACCTGTTAATACAGCGCCTTTAGAAGCCTTTTCCTCAATATTCGTCCAAGGTCCTTCTAATGTATCTTTAATTGATAACGATATACGCTCATTTTCAGGATCGACAGAAAGTACTTTAACTGTCACTGATTGTCCTTCTTGTAGCACCGTTGATACATCATCCACATGTTCATGTGCTACTTGTGAAATGTGAACTAACCCGTCTACACCACCTAAGTCGATGAATGCACCGAATTTTGCTAAACGTTGTACCGTACCTTCTATAATGTCGCCTTCTCTAATCGATTCGATAGCTTGCTGCTTTTTAGAAGCTTTTTCTTCTTCTAATACAGCTCGGTGAGACAAGATGAGACGACCTTTTTCTTTATCTAATTCTGTAATTTTAAAGCTTAAAATTTTACCATTATAATCATCAAAATTTTCTACAAAATAATCTTCAACAAGTGAAGCTGGAACGAAACCGCGCACTCCTAAATCTACTACAAGTCCGCCTTTCACAACATCTTTTACTTCAGCTTCGAATACTTCACCAGATTCAAATTTCGCCTCTAGCTTATCCCATGCATGCAGTGCATCCACTTTGCGTTTTGATAAGACAAAATTTTCTTCTTCAACTTTTGTAATCATTAGCTCTAATTGATCGCCTACAGAGACAAAATCAGATGCTTTTTCAATGTGTAAGCTTGAAAGTTCGCTAATTGGTATAATTCCGTCAAATGGTGCTCCCTCGATCGAAACTGTCACTGCCTTATCTTCCACCTGAGCAGCAACACCTTTCACAATATCTCCTTCTTGAAATTGATGGTTTGACCCTAAATTCATTTCTTCAGACATATGTAACCCTCCTTCGCATATTCCACTTATTATTTTATTCGAAAAGTTCGATAAAAACAAAATATATCCTTTTATTTTCAGAAATTTTCGTAAAAATCATTGTAAATAGTTCGGATTAAGCCATTTTACTTTTTGCTAATTTTAGAATTTCTTCTGCCGCTTCATCAATTGATAAATTCGTCGTATCTAAAAATAACGCATCTTGTGCTTGAATTAACGGGGATGCTTCACGTTCGCTGTCTAATTTATCGCGACGTGCAATATCTAGCTGTAATGATTCGATAGTAGAAGAAATACCTCGGCGCTCATTGTCTAAGAAGCGACGTTGTGCACGTTCTTCAACCGTTGCCGACATAAAAATTTTAAGTTCTGCATCTTTTAATACATGTGTGGCGATATCTCGTCCATCCATAACAACACCACCATTTGACGCCAATTGTTGTTGCATAGCAACTAAAATTTCACGGATATTAGCATGTGCTGCTACTTGCGAAACATTTGCTGTCACTTCGTTTGAACGAATGGCTTGTGACACATCTTCTCCATCAACAAATACTAATTGACCCTGCTCTGAAGGCTTCAACGTAATCGTCGTTTTATTTAACATCGCTTCGATAGCTGCTGCGTCATGTAATTGTATGTTTTCGTTCATAGCTTTATACGTTACGGCACGATACATTGCACCTGTATCAATGTAAGTAAACGCGAGTGCCTCTGCTACAATTTTGGCAATTGTACTTTTCCCCGCACCTGCTGGACCATCAATTGCAATTTGAATTTTTTTCATCATAACTAATCCCTACTTTCCGTTGTTATTGTATCATAATCTAAAATACATAATCTTTTATAAAGTCCTTTTTCCAATGAAAAATCCTCTACCCAAAATGAAAAAGAGAGCTCTAAAAAGTTTATACTTTTTAGAACCCTTTTTACTTATATTTCATTTGTTTCCTTTTTGCGAATCATTAGTTGACGTTCAAAACAAAAACGAACGATATGTTGCTGATCTAGTTCATCTGTATCCGTAAATTGAATCGATGCAATGGTAACTTCGTCTTTCTCGAAAATACGAATAATCGTAGCATCGGTTTCAACATAGCGAATATCTCCACTTACAAATGGTAATACAACCATCATTTTTACTACGTCACCCTCATTGAAACCAACAGGTGATTTTATATGAATGGCCGTACCACCCGCACTAATATCCTCTGCAACAAATTGATAACGGCGTCCGTCAAATTCAATTGCTACATCAACAGGTGTCTCTACACGTACATATTCTCTTCGTTGAATTTTAATAAATCCTTCGGGAGGTGGGCAAGATATTAGGATCATTTGAATATTGCCCGCTCTTCTCCCTAACACTTCGGTATTAAAGCTATAGCTCAACTTTGATTCTGTATTATAAGTTACTCGAAATTGTGCACCATCTACTAAAAATGCTGTTTTCTTTGTTGCAACATTTATCGGATAGTCGATAAATAACACATTTGCTTTACGATCTACTACTCTACAACGAAACTTCTCGATGCGATCCGTATATGTTGGTTCTAATGTTAAAAGTGTACCAATTTTAAGTTCCATTTGTCTCTCCTCGTGCGATAAAGATTAATGAAACTATTATCTCACGAGATCAAAGAATTAGCTATATGTTCCTAACTGAATTTCAAAAATATTACTGAAGCTTCTCGACTTTCACGACTTCATGGGTTTCTGTATCGATGACAACGCGAAAAGTATCGTCATATTGATTTTCCATTCGTAAGAGCACTTCATAGCATTTACGTAATTGCAATTGATTGTTAGCAGTGTAAATCTTTTTTACTTCTTCAACATTGGCATCATTTGCGAAAAACGCATCCCAGTCGATAGGGATTTCTGATTGTTTAGCAATGGTTTCTTCTTGTATATATTCCATCGCATTTAATCCAAGTATTTCTGCGTTGTCTTTTGCTACTTTTATTTGAATGCTATCGGGATAAACAAGTGCTTGGTCTGCACCATGAACACGCGAAAATACAAAATGCCAAGCTTCATGATTTTCGCGGGATTCGGTCAATTTTACATCCGTATACCCAACTTTCATCATGAACTCCTGTGCAGCAACTGTAATGTCCTCATGTGATACCGCATTTTTTAACACAGGACGCTCTAATAAAAAGGACAATAAATGTCCACCCTTTTCCGTAATATCTGCATATCCAATTCGAGAGCCTCTTATAAATTGAATGTGATAAAACGGATATGGTGCATCATCACTGCTTTTTGTCACGGTCACCATCGAATCATTTATTTCCGGAAAATAATTTTTCAGTTTATCAATTGCTTGTTTTTTTGTTATTTTTTCAGCAGTAATATGTTGCAATTCTCGTTTTTTTTCATAATCGGATTCACTCGCGGTTAATGGAAAATCAGTTTCATTATATGTTTTAAGTTGCTTAGATGCTTGAGCAAATGGCGATTCACTTAAACCAAGTTCTTTATTGCTCGTCCATTTTTTTAGATTACCATCATTTTCGTAAAAGGAGATTGTTGCGACTTTCCACTCCTCAGAAAACGCTTGTAAATTCGTTGATACGGTCGTCATTTTAGTTTTCCATGTGTCTAAATCACCGCTATTTGAAGCTTGTTTCGCATTATCGCCAATCTTACCTAAATAACGCATCCATTCATTTTGTACTTCTTCTTGTAGTGGTAAGTTTGCTACCGATTTTCTCAAATCGCTACTCATGCGCCATATGGAATCGAGTTCCGTCTTTAATGCCCGGTCATCTTGAAATAATAGTGACTGATTAATCGTTTGATGAAGCAGTGACAATTTTTCTGTTGCAGCCGATAAATCTCTAGACTGAGTTGCATAAACAGCGCGCTCTAATTGCTTATTTTCCTTGTAAAAATCAAGTGATACAAACGCTAAAATGACGACAAATAGTCCTAATAAATATGAAAGATTTTTCATGTTGGCACCCTCTTAATAACAAAAAATATGTTCGCCGATTTGTTTGATTTGGGGTCTTGACCAAATCCACTTACTCGTAGCCGTCACTGGGTTAAAATAATAAAGTGCATTCTCAGAAGGATCCCAACCGTTAATGGCATCAAGTACTGCCTGTTTCGCACGTACATTGGGTGTCAACCAAATTTGTCCATCCGCAACCGCTGTAAAGGCGCCTGGTTGAAAAATAATCTCGGATACACTATCTGGAAACTCAGGTGATTCTAATCGATTTAAAATAACCGCGGCAACCGCCACTTGTCCTTCATAAGGCTCACCGCGCGATTCACCGTACACCGCATTCGCTAGTATTTGCAAATCTTGTTCACTATAATTCGCAGGTAATTGCATCGATGTTGATGAATTCGTTCCTCCACCATTTTGCACTTGCTGATCTAGTGGAACCCCACCGTAATAAGTAAAGCGATTTCCCGCATTAATATGCTTATGAACAAACTCTTTATCAAAATCCGTATTATTTACTAGCCTATCTTTTGTTGTCTTTCCGGCAATTCCATCTACCGGTAAGCCATACTGCTCTTGAAAGTTGCGTAATGCCCAATAAGTACCGTAGCCGAATTTACCGTCAATTTTGCCATGATAGTAACTCAAATATTGTAAGCGTGCTTGTAGTTCAATCACGTCGTCACCAAACGCACCACGTTGTATTTGTTGATTTGAAAAAGCAGCCGCATTTAATGACGTACTAAAGGAAATAATCAATAAAAGTAGCACAATTTTTTTCAACATACTTCCACTCCTTTTATGAGTAGCATGTTAAAAAAAACGGATTTCATACATTAGAAAAAGCTATTTAAAGAAAATAGATTCTTTAAATAGCTTAAATTACTGCCCATTATGGCGTGATAAATGTTCAATTAAATGTTCATGTGCTTGTTTTACTTTTCTTAATGCAAACCACCATAAAAACAGCATAAACGGCAGCATCGCATATATAAAATATTCTTCTAACATTAAAATCGAATTATACATAATGTGTAACCCAATTGGCGCAAATAGTGCAAGAGCAATGTATTTTTTTTGTATATCATCGCTCATAAACTTGCCCTTGCCAAAATAATAGCCCATTACAACGCCAAATAAGGCATGACTTGAAACGGGTAAAATTGCACGGATAAGAGCCTGATCAATACCAAATGACAACAAATAAATAACATTTTCAACTGTCGCAAAGCCGAGCGAGACTGCAGCACCATAAAGAACCCCGTCATACGGATCATCAAATTCCACATGTCGCAAAATAACAGCTAATATAATAAGCCATTTTACGAATTCCTCTATTGAACTTGTAAATACAACATTCACAAAAAAGGGATTCGAGAAAGTATGTTCTTCTTTTAAAATAAATTGAATAAATAGGACCGGGAATGTAATAATGGCTCCATAAATGAAGGCATGAAGTAATGTTCGCCTTGGTTCCGTATCCATTTGATTGCGTAAATAAAAATAACTTAAAAGGGCTAAACCCGGCGCGATGGCTGCTGATAAAAGTATGAACATGGGCCGGCTCCTCTCATTTACATATTTCTGTTAAAAGTATATCACTAAATAGATTTCAACTGTGCAGTGAAGTAAAGTTTACAAAAAAGTAACGTATTCTAGCAATTTTTGCCTACAAAAAAGGAGGTGTCCAGAAAGCTATTTCGGGACACCTCCTTCATTATTAATTAGTGCATAAATGAATCATAGTTTGTATCTTCATTTGCTAGCATTAGCAATAATTTTAAGCGTGCTTTTTTCGGATCATAGTCGCCACCCATAATTACGCCTTTATCCTTCAAATTGTTCGCACTACTGTAATAATCATATGTTGGGAATACGCGTCCTTCTTCGGTAGACGTCGTTAAAATTACCTTTATCCCCTTTTGACATAGCTTTTCAATCGTATTGGTCATATCTGGTGTCACTTGACCGCGACCTGCGCCAACAAGTACAATCCCGTCAACATCCGCTTCATACAATGCATCAATAATAATCGAACTTGCACCCAAATAAGCCATGACGATTTCTACTGTAGGATAGTTTTCTTTTATAGCATAGATTTCCTTATGCGTTGGTTTTTGATAAATGATAACTTCATCATTATCGATATAGCCAAGCATCCCATAACCAATAGCACCAAAACCGTTAATACTTGAAGAATGTACTTTTTTTACATATTTTGAATGAATAATTTTTTCATTAAATACGACACAGGTTCCAATATTTTTTGCTTCATCACTTGAAGCGACTAATAAAGAGTTACGTAAGTTCGAATAAACATCTGTCCCAATATCTCCCGATGATTTTTGAGAACCCGTTACAATGATTGGACGTGGGTCATTCACCGTTAATTCAAGGAAATAAGCAGTTTCCTCCAAACTATCCGTGCCATGCGTAATAACGATACCATTTACGGACTCATCTTTAAAAATTTGATGAATCACAGTATTTAGTTGATTTAAGTTTTCAAACGTCATATGCATTGATGGAATTTGATATAAATCAACTAATTCAATATCAAGTTCATTTTCAAGCTGACACATGGATAAAATGGCATTGCCATCAAGCTTACCTGATTCTAATTTATTTTTATCATTACGCGTACTCGCAATCGTTCCACCTGTTGTAATTAAAGCTACTTTTTTCTTCAAGACATTCACCTCTTATTTGTTGTGCTTAACGATTTTTTCAGCGATTAATCCGCCATGGAATCGTCCATTTTCAATAAAAATTTCATTTGCATTATTTCCAGCTGCTAATACACCCGCAATAAATAGGTTCTCTACATTTGTTTCCATTGTTTCAGGATCAAAATAAGGTCTACCTGTTTCCTCATCTAATTCAACGCCCATCGCACGGATGAAGCTATGATCTGGATGGTAGCCTGTCATCGCAAAGACGATATCATTAGCAATTGTTTGTTCTTCGCCTTCAATATCTAATACAACTTCTTGCTCAGTAATTTCTTTGATATTTGTATTAAAATGCATCGCAATTTCACCATCACGAACTAACCCTAAAAACTCAGGTAATACCCACGGTTTAATGCTTGATGAATATTCTGCCCCACGGTAAACAACCGTAACATGCGCACCTGCTTTATTTAACTCTAATGCTGCATCAATGGCTGAGTTTTTACCACCAATCACAAGAACATTTAAATCAAAAAATGGATGTCCTTCTTTAAAATAATGATGCACTTTCGGTAAATTTTCACCTGGAATATTTAAATAATTTGGGTGATCATAATAGCCCGTTGCAATGACTACATACGGCGTTTTATATGTTTCTTTATCCGTTTGAACTGTAAAAGTATCTTCGTTTTTCTTAACACTTTGTACCGTTTCAAATCGATTCACCTGAATTTTTTTTGCTTTTACAACTTCTCGGTAATAGACAAGTGCCTGATTGCGTTTCGGTTTGCGTTCTTCGATAATGAACGGCACATCACCAATCGCTAATTTTTCACTTGTACTAAAGAAAGTTTGATGAGTTGGGTAGTTATAAATCGCATTTACGACATTTCCTTTTTCAATAACAATCGGTGTTAAACCAATGTTTTGTAGTTCAATCGCAGCAGATAATCCACATGGACCTCCACCAACTATGATTGCTTCTACATTTTGCATACGAACATCTCCTTAAATTTTTACACTGCATTCATTATACTGCTATTTTTTATTCATCGCTTTCTTTTCACTCAAAAATTATTTCAATAACATGGCACTCTGGTTTTGCACAAAAACGAAGTGGTAACAGTGTCGTACCATACCCATTGCTCACGAGTTCATAACGGTCTTTAGTTTTTTTGAAATAACCATGTGGCTGAATTCCATAAGGGCCAAGACGAATTTGCCCACCATGTAAATGACCACCCAAACTAAGGAATGGTTGAAATTGACGATATACTTTCGAAAATTTTTGTGGATTATGTGCGATAAAAACCGTGGTTTCTTCCGTACAATTTGCCACAGCTTCCTGGATTTTTTGTTCATTTGGACTATAACTAACTGCACTTACCCGTACATGATTTACACTCGGTAAACTAATCGATTCATTTTCTATTATTTGTACGTGATTTTGTACGAATAGTTGACGAAGCTTCTTTTCTCCAAACTCGATATCATTGTTCCCCCATACAAAGTAAACGGGGGCTAGTCGTTGAAGTAGATGGATATTTTGCAATAATTTTTGTTCGGTTGTACGTTTATCGACAAAGTCGCCGCCAACAAGGACGGCATCAAAATGGCCATCTAGCTTTTTTATCATTCGCTCGTTGATTTTTCGTGCATGTGTATCTGAAATAAAAAATAAACGAATTGTTTCTTTTTTACCGTTTGCCTTTAGTCGATGTTTTCGAACATTGTTTTCATAGGCTTGTTTAACCATAGCCAATAATAAAAGGACACAAGCGACAACGACGATAAAAAGAATCGTCATACTTTTTTCCTCCACTTCAAAAGAAAAAGACGAGCACCACTACACGGTTCGTCTTTTTCATATTCACTATATAAACTATATTACTACGGGTTAATGATTAATACTTGTCCTGTTGAAATACTATCAGAACTTAAATTATTTGCTGCTTTAATTTTTTCGATACTCGCTGGACTTCCATCACCGTAATATTTTAATGCAATACGATATAAATTGTCAGTCGATTGTACCGTATGTGTTTTTTGTTCTTTTTGTGCAGCCGCTTTTTGTGCCTCAGCTTTTTTCTTTTCTTCTTGTTCTTTTGCTTTTTGTGCAGCAACTTTTTGTGCTGACTCAGCATCTTTTACTTTCTTTTGTTCTGTTGCTTTTGCTTGCTTTTGCTCTTCCGCTTTTTTAGCTTCTTCAGCGGCTAGACGTTCTTTTTCAGCTTCATCATTAGCCTTTGCATCAGTGTCATCTTTTTTCTCTTCGGCTTCGTCATCTTTTTCCGCTGACTCTACCACTTTCACTTCATTTGGATCTTGTTTTATAATTTCTACTAACTGATCTTTTTCATCTTCTTTTACAACATCATTCTGCTTCGTACCTGGATCAAAAATAAATAATACATAACCCAAAATGCTTAATGGAATAAAAATAAAAATAACTACTAAAACTGTCATTATTGGATTTTTTTGTTTTTTGGCATCTTTTTTATGATGACGGCTTACACGAGACAATTTCGCTTCTGACTCATTATGTAAATCAATCTCTTGACGATGCTCTTCTACCTTTTCACGGTAATCTTCTTTCGCCACAGCTAAAACCTCCAACTCTATTAACATACTACCCTTATTATGACGAATTTCTACAAAAAAGTAAACGGTTCAACAATAGTTTCCAACTATCGTAATAGTATTTGACGCAATCTTTGTTGCCAAGTTGCATAATCATTTATATTTTCTTCATCTGTTCTCTCATGAATTAACTGATTTAATTCGAGTCCGCAGTTAGAGCAACAATTTTCTTGTTTTTGTTCAAGCTGCTGACCAAAGTATTCGACAACTTGTTCTCGCATACAAGTTGGTGATTCTATCAATTTTTGCATCTCAGTTACTTCATCAAACTTTTTCGTCTGAATCGCCTGCATGCGCTGTTTCACATGTTCAACAGATTCACGTTCAAGCCAGTAACTTAAGACACGAAAAGCTACTTCCGGAATTTCTCCATTTGCAAGCATCGCTGTTGGTTGCTCGCCAGATTGTATATATTGAACAAACCGGTCAATATGGAAGTCCTTCGGCAAATCTTCTGATACGATAAACTTCGCGTATTGCTCGTCCCCTTCACAATATAAAAGGATCGCAACCGAAGACTCCCCATCACGTCCAGCACGACCAATTTCCTGCATATAATTCGAAATAGTAGATGGCATTGTTTCATGGATGACTTGGCGTACATCATTTTTATGAACCCCCATACCAAAAGCATTCGTCGCAACAATCCATTGTAAGTGCCCTGTTAAAAATTGTTGCTGAATAAATTGACGATCCTGCATTTCTTTTCCGGCATGGTAGGCAGCCGCAGAAATATTTTGCTGCAATAATGCTAAACTAATTGCTTCCGCCTTCGCACGTGACTGGGTATAAATAATTCCTGGCCCTGCCGTACGATTGACATGCTCAAGTATCCACGTAATTTTTTCATCCTTATTGGAGAAAAGTTTTTTGGCTAAATGAATATTGGGGCGATTCACTGAATGTTTAAACGTGAACGGTTCTTTCATCTGTAAATACTGCCCAATATCTAGTAATACACTTTCCGTTGCAGTTGCAGATAATGCTAAGATTGGTGGTCGATTTGTTTCAGAAATGACTTCACCAATTCGTAAATAATCCGGACGGAAATCGTAACCCCATTGCGAAATACAATGTGCTTCATCTGCCACAATAAGTGATAATTCCATCGAGGCAAGCCGCGCTTTGACTTGCGGCTGAATCAGCATCTCTGGTGAAATAAAAATAAAACGGTATTCATGTAAAAAATGCAATGCGTAATTTTTTTGTTGTTGTGTTAAAAATGAATTCAACGCCACCACACGTTTTTCACCCATTTGCTTTAATTGGTCGACTTGATCTTGCATTAATGAAAGCAGCGGTGAAACGATTAAAACAGGCTTATTAAAAAGATATCCAGGTAGCTGATAACACAGTGATTTCCCCATCCCAGTCGGTAAAATGGCCACAACATCTTGTCCATCTAGTAAACTTTGAATAATTTCTTTTTGTCCTGGTCTAAAAGAGTCATAACCGAAATAGCGTTGTAAAGTTTCTTCTAAATTCATACGTTCTCAACTCCCTTCGCTAAGGCTAGGCGCAATTGAAAATAACTAATTTGTGGCAAAATTTCATGTAATGTTCGTAGCCTTTTCGTATCATAGGCTTCCACAGTTTGAATTACTTGCTGCTGTTCTTCCTTCGATACGAACTGTTCAATTGAAAAATGGGTATCATTCATCGCCAGTTCCACTAAATGATCTTCAATAGTACTTGTTTTTAATTTTCGCATAAGACTAATTTGTTCAAGCGAATAGCCCTTGTTATAAAGCTTGGCCGTTGTATTAGCTGAATCCGTTAATATGGCTTCTACACGGATACCTTCTGCTAATTGTTGCAAAATTGGGTAGCCATCATTATTTTCGATTTCCATTAACCATTGATGCAAACCACTTATATAAAGAAGTTGCACATCCATTTCTTGCATATGATACCCAAAAGCTAGCTGCTGCCATGTATAGCCTGGTTGTTCATAGCCTGTTAACCGATAGATTAGTAAATCTTTTATTTTTTCTTCTACTTTTAAATTTTGTAAACTTTGCTCCATTTCTTCATATAGAACTTGCTGTAATTTTTGCTGTTGAAAGTGATTCTTCACTAGGAAATTTCGTACCCAGTGTTGGACCGTTTCATTACGTTCAATTGGGATAAACGCTCTTACTCCGTTTGTTTGATGCGATAAACTTTGACTAACGAGCGATAATCTTGCAAAGAACAGATGTTCATTGCCACGGTAATGCCAGCTATCAAAGGCAAATGGTAGCGGCTCTTCTGCAAGTTTTTTTCCTTCAGCAGTCATTTGGAAATAGCCGTTTTCTTCTATTACAATAGTATTTTTCGCAAATAATATGTCAATTTGTTCATCAAATTTTGGACGCGTTAATTTTGGTAAAAGTCCAAAAAACTGATACAATTTGAATAGACCAACATCTTGAATGGTTTGACCAGAGCGCTTGCCTTTTAATAAATGATAGGCAGCAGAAATTGTTCGCTCATTTTGAAAAGATGTTAGTATTTTTAAAAGAATTTGTTGAAATAGCAAATCAAATCCCTCATTTTCGTAGTATTAGGTTGAAATGTGTGAAAAACACATTTAGAATAAATAAGAGCTTGACGGAGCGAACGGACAAAGGAGAGGTAATAATGCCAAAATATACAATCGTAGATAAAGACACTTGCATCGCTTGTGGCGCTTGCGGCGCTGCTGCACCAGACATTTATGATTATGATGATGAAGGAATTGCTTTCGTTATTTTAGATGATAACATGGGTACTACAGAAGTTCCAGAAGATCTACTAGAAGACATGCAAGATGCATTCGAAGGCTGCCCAACTGATTCAATTAAAGTTGCAGAAGAAACATTCGATGGCGATTCTTTAAAATTTGAATAGTATTTCTTAAAAACGACTCTTTCATTGCAAAATGAGAGAGTCGTTTTTTTATGTAAAATTTTATTGCACAACATTTTTTCGAATGTTATAGTTATTGTTAGTAGTAGGTACTAATAATAACTAACTATTTTAGGGGTGTAACAATGGATTTATTACAATTACAGGGGAAAAATGTTGTCGTGATGGGCGTTGCCAATGAGCGCAGCATTGCTTGGGGAATTGCAAAAAAGCTATTTCAAGTTGGAGCAAATGTCATTTTCACATATCGTAAAGAACGTTCTAAAGGTAAAATCGAAAAATTACTAACTGATTATTCGGAGCATTCAACTACGATTATTGAATGTGATGTCAATAGTGATGAAAGCATTCAAAATGCATTTCAATCCATCGGCGAAAAATTTCAAGTCATTCACGGAATTGTGCATTCAGTAGCATTTGCACATGCCGAAGATTTACACAATCGCTTTGTAGAAACGTCTCGCGATGGTTATGCGTTCGCACAAGATACAAGTGCTTATTCATTAATTGCTGTTGCAAAAGCAGCAAAACCTTATATGGCAGATGGTGGTTCGATTGTAACAATGTCTTATTTAGGAGCTGAACGCGTGCTAGATGGCTACAATGTCATGGGTGTTGCGAAGGCTGCTTTAGAAGCTTCGATGCGTTATTTAGCAGCAGATATTGGCGCTGATAATATTCGCGTAAATGCGATTTCAGCTGGTGCTATCCGTACATTAGCAGCAAAAGGTGTCCCAAGCTTCAATCAAATTTTGCGCAAAATTGAAGAAACTGCTCCACTAAAACGCAATACAAATCAAGAAGAAGTTGCAGATATGACGATCGTGATGCTTAGTCACCTCTCTCGTGGGGTTACGGGTGAAACAATTTATATCGATAGTGGCTATCATATAATGGGTTAATCATGGGCGATTTCACATCTTTGGTGAAATCGCTTATTTTATACCGATATGCACTACATCTTAAGAAAAAACAACGAAATAATAATTTACACGCTCTATATAAAAGTGTAATATTACACTAAATAGGTAAAATTACTTTTAAAGAGAGGTGGAAGACATGGACCACGAAACAAAAATGCTCGACCGCATCGTAGCACTGGAAAAGGAAGTTTCGGATTTACGCTCGGAAGTTCAACACTTAAAGCAACATACATCATTTGAGCCCGCTAAAAAGGCGTTAACTCCTGCATACGTTGCACCAATTAAACAAGAACATGGGGAAGAATCTGTACAAACAAATATGCAACTGGAAGAACCTATACTAGAAAAAGAAAAACGTTCGCTAGAGGAACTGTTTACGCGCGCGTTACCGAAAATCTTTATGGTTATTTTAGTGCTTGGGGTCCTTTGGGGATTAAAACTTGTTAGTGATTATGGATTTTTATCGGATAGTATCAAAATTATTGCTGGCTTTGTGTTATCGATTGGGCTTAGCGTTTGTGCCTTTGTGATGGATAAAAAGAAAAAGGGATCGCGTGTTGTCGCCCTTTCACTCTATGGTGGCGCGTTCATTGTTGGGATTTTGGTAACCGCAGCTGGTGCAATTTTGTATGATGTGCTTGGCCTTTATACAGCACTTATTATTGCACTCATTTACATCGTTTACGGTGTCGCAATTAGCTATATGAAGGGTAACGAAGCATTAACCGCGCTCGTTGTCTTTACATCCTTATTACTCCCGTATTTACTGGAATATATGGAATTTAGCACAATGATTATCGGTATTTTTATTGTACTGCTATTTACAGTCGTGCAGGTCGTGATTTTAAAACATAAACAGCGTAAAGCTCTTTATATCGGCATGGCCTTTTCAGTTTTAGCGTTATGTATTGTTTCAGGTTTTCATATAGAGCAAATCGTATTTTTTGCAATCGCACTTGTTCTACTATATAGCCTATTTTTAGTGAGCTACTTGCAGTTATATCCTGGTGAAAATAAACTTCATGCAGGTATACTATTTAGCTTTACAATCTCTGTCTTAACAGCAATAAATCTCATGCTTCTTCATAAAGATGCAGCACCATACATTGTGCTAATACTAGTTGGCATTTTGAGCTTTGTCACGTACATCGTGTTTAAACGTAAAGATAAACTGTTACTCGATATTGTTGCGACATTAACAGTACTGACATTATTAACTTTCATTGCACAACTGAATATTTCAGGAGATGTTATTTTATTATTATGTGTCATTGTTGCATTTGCAGGTTTAATCCTTGCGGTGAAGCATGCCATTCGATTTATGAAATGGATGTATACCTTTGTCTTTACGATTCTTGGGCTATTTGTGTTTATCTTCTTTGACGTTCAACCAGTTGTATCCATTGAGCATTTAGTGCAACTTTTAATAATCGGGATGCTTGTAATCTTGTACCGCACGCTTCGCAAGTATAGCATTTCACATGAAGATGACACGATGTCAATGATAGCGCGAGAAGATGTGTTCCCAATACTCATTTATGGTGCCGCGCTCGTTTATATTTGGAAAATCGATATAACACATATGCCAGATCACTTTACGACCTATTTAACATATTTGGTAATCGCGCTCTTCTTTGCTACGTTACTTATTATAAAACGGGACGTAGTTGGTCGCCTCCTACCGGCAATCGCTGGTGCGGTTTATATTGTTGCTGTACTTTCTCTTTTTTCAAGTGTTTGGGTGGAGGATCAAACGGTTATGTTGGCACTCATTATGCGCCTACTTTATATAGGTCTCCTTTGGGCAATCCTTGTTGATATTTGGAAACGTGGGGCTATTTATAAAAATTACGCCGATATTTTAGAAGGTTATACGGAGCAACTAACTATTATAGTCATGATTGTTTCAATCATCGCGATGTTCGGCTTAACAAACTTTATGATTTTTCATCAACAAATCAACTGGAACTCAGCAGTTATACTAAATACAGTATCGATTTTCATTGCTGCTTGTTTATCACTATTTTTAGCAGCGAAACGAGACTATCGAAACTTAAAACTAGCAGGCATTGGGTTATTATTTTTCGGTATCGTGAAAATGATTTTCTTTGACTTGTCAGCGCTTGACCTACTCATTCGTTCAATTTCCTTCATTATTATTGGTGCAATTGGGTTAGTCATTTCAAATAAGCTACTCGATAAAGGAAAAGACTCCGAATGATTCGGAACTAACAATATGTTATATTTAGTGTATTATTACACGAGGTGATTCGATGGACAGAGAGAGCATTACACAAATCACGTCCGAAAACCTGAAGCTCATTCGGACTGAAAATGACTATACACAAGATAAAATGGCAGAAATATTAGGGATTTCCAAAAAGACACTCGTTCAAATTGAAAAAGGACGCATATTAGCGAACTGGACAACAACGATTGCCATTTGTGCCCTCTTTCACAATAGTCCAACCTTGCAGAATCAAATTGGCGGCGATCCAATGGAAGTCATTGAACTCACAGTACATGATGTCATTATTACACCAAAGGAAAAAACAATGGGTGGCTACATTTGGTGGAAAAATATCGAAGAACACAAAAAATTCCGCTTGCAACAAAACCTTTTAAGCAAGCATTATCGCATTTTAGACGACGAAAATTATCGCCTCTTTAGCATGCTCGATGAAAAAGTAGCATTAGAAAAATGGCAAGAAATTAAAGTGGTTTTATAAACGATTCATTAGCGATTTCACATTTCGAAGTGAAATCGCTTTTTTTATTTTGAATACTTTATGCTAAAATGATTTCAAAAGTAAATAAAAGGAAGGAAGGTGGAAATATTGAATATACTTGCGCATCGCGGTTACAGTGCGAAATTTCCAGAAAACACGTTGATTGCTTTTGAAGAAGCAGCAAAGCTTGATGTATGGGGTGTCGAGTTTGATGTCCATTTAACGAAGGATCAGCAGCTTGTCGTCATCCATGATGAATCGATTAATCGTACTTCAAATGGGAAAGGTTTTGTGAAAGATTTAAGTTTAGTGGAGCTACGAGCGTTTGATTATGGCTCGTGGTTTGCAGAGGAATTTGCTGGGCAGAAAATCCCTACTTTAGCGGAAGTGCTCGCTATTTTTAAGGACACGGATTATCAAATTAACATTGAAATTAAATCAGATATATTTGAGTATGAAGGCATCGAGGCATTAATTGCCCAGGAAATCCTAAACTTTGGGTTACAAGAACGGATCATCATTTCTTCGTTTAATCATGAAAGTATTGCGCGCTTTCAGCAAATCATGCCGAACGTGAAAACAGCCCTGTTATTTGCTTCTCTCGTTACGAAGCTCGAAGACTATGTGAAACTATTCGGTTGCGAGGCGATTCATATCCCCTACTATTACGGCAAACGTTCCATTATTCAGCAGGCCATTAAAAATGGGGTTATTGTGAGAGCCTATACCGTGAATAATGCGAAGATTGCTGGGCAGATGGATGCACTTGGGGTTGATGCGGTGTTTTCGGATGTAGTGAGAGTTTAAAGGTAAAGATGAGGAAAATACACTGGCAGTAGGTGTATCAGTAAAAGTTACTTAAATAACTGTAACAAGTAGAACGCATCTCTGCAAAATTATTGGTAGATTAAGCATTTACGTTTCATAATCTGTTTCAATTGATTTTTGGATCTTTTGAAACAGATTTTTTAATTCTTAATATTGCGACGATTTGTAGGAAAACGCTTCCAATAAGCGAAAATAAGTCTAGTTCATTTTGTTGTCATATTGTGAACGTTTTCATGTACTTTTCTCTTACTATCCGTTGAGGTCAGACTTCTATTTGGTGTATATTTATAGTAACAAATAACTGATTCGGAGTTGACATATATGAACGCAGAAATTTTATCCTTTGTTGAAAAGATAGAAGCAGCCGTATTAAATGACCTAGTAACTACAGACACGTCTGATTTATATGAAATCGCAGTAGAAATGATTGCTGAGGACAAAGAAGCTTTCCAACATATTTGCCAAGCTTATGAAGTCGTAAAACATAATATGCTTGGGTAAATTGTAAGTTTATTTTTTTCAATTCCCCCTATCCTTACTTGGTGTGCCTGGTAATTGATTGGCTTGTGAGTGTTGTTGGAATGGTATGGAAATTTATAAAAATAGAAGAAGGAATATTGAAATGGAGTTATTCTCTATTCAATATTCTTTTTTGTTGTAGATAAGATAAAGCTGTATTCCACCATGTGAAATACAGCTTTCTTGAAAACTATTATTTGAGGAATTTCACTTTATTCCCTTTTAGTTTGATCAGCTACTTTTTTTATTCTTTCTATCATCGGTGGATGTGAATAACGGAACCATTTGACAAGTGTTGATGGGTTTACTTCACCTAGTCCAGCTTTTGTCAGCTGTTGAAAAGCCGAGACCGCTGCCTCAGGATCTTCAACTAGTTCCATGGCATATTGATCGGCTCTTTGTTCCTGATAACGTGAGACCATATTCGACAATGGGCTTGAGAAGAATAATAGAAAAGATGAAATCAATAAAAACAAAGGTAATGAGTTAATATTGCTCATTTTTTTAATTTTTAATAGTGATCCATAACGAAGAATCATCCAAGGCATGATTTTTGCGATTAACCAAAGTCCAATAAGCGTTGTCAACAAATATCCAGCGATGCCTATATAAATATCCTTCATGACGTAGTGCCCCATCTCATGTGCCATAATGAAGAGTATTTCCTCATCCGTTAATCGGTTCAATGTCGTATCCCACAGCACTATCCTTGAATTTGCACCAATCCCGGTCACATACGCATTTAAAGCATTTGTCTTCTCCGCCATATTCACTTCATACACATGTTCAGAAGGAATATCTGCTTGCTCTGCTAGTGAAAGAATCTTCGTCTCTAATTCTTTATCTTTTAGTGGATAAAAATCATTGTATATTGGATCGATCACGACTGGTTGGATGAACATAAGGAAAATTGAAAATGGCACGGTTAACGCCCATGCATATAACCACCATCTCTTTGTACTCTTTTTAATGAGCCAATAGAGAACTGTTACGATTATAACTAACATCCCAAACTCCATCCAAAAATCAATAACATTATCCCTCATCCATGAGGAAAAAAGTTGCGTACTAATGCCATAGCTTTTGCTTAGAGAATACTGATAATAGTCTAGTGGGAATTTGAGGATAAATACTAAAATTGATAGTAAAAATAAATACACAGCATTTCGCCAAATTGCCCATTTTTTTTGTACAGGGCTCCATTTCTCAAACAAATGTGAAATACCAGAAATTAAAATAATAAAGTAAAGAAACCATTCAAACGGTGTTGCAATAAAAAAAAGGAAATTTCTTATTTTCGCTAAATCCTTACTTAACACCAATTCCTGTGCTGACATAAAACTGTTTGGATCTACTACCGTTCCTTTAAGCGTTGCGGGTATCCCACTATCCTGGCTATGAAAAAAATAGAAATACATCGCCACAACATACATACCAAATCCAAGAACACTTATTAAACCCCATTTTTTCGTCATTCCATCTACACCTCAATTCATTCGATTACCCTATTCTATTATTGGAATCCTGAATCCATTTCTCTCAATTTTTTTAATCTCCCTTTTATGATAGTTCTATCTACAAGAGAATCATCATAAATTGAGAAAAATTCACTCAATCTTTCATTTGAGTTTACAAGGAGATTATAAAAATGTATGCCATTCATTATTTTGAAAATAACTCACCTGCACTAAGCCAATGTTTACGACGTATTCCGGAAGTTGATGAAAATATCAAAATCAAAGGCCGTAAAGGGAAAGTTGTAAATATCGCCCAAATTGCCGAAGACAAATATCATGTTCATTTAGTCCTTGAAAAATTAGTTAAAAAAGAAACATTGCTACTAGACGATAAGAAGAAAAAACGCTGATTAGTAAGAGGAATGTGTTCGCGATCATTACTATTTGAAATAATAACATGAAAAGTAAAATAGTGGTGGTTTTCTATGTACCACCACCGCCTCTTATGCTATTATTCTATGTAAGAACATTTTTAAGCTTCTTTATGTATCTTACATGGTCTTGTAGCTCAGTTGGGAGAGCATCACCTCGACAAGGTGGGGGTCGCTGGTTCGAGACCAGTCGGGACCATCACTTTCCACAGCCTGTAAACGTTGATATAACAACGTTTACAGGTTTTTTCTTTTGGAACACTTCCTGTACGAAACCTCGATTTTTAGGCAATGCTCACGCGATTTTTTCCAGTGCATTTTCAAAAATATCAGCTAAATCATTCTCTTCATTTGGAACGAGGTGCGCATAGGTTTCTAATGTGATTTTCGCATTCGCGTGACCTAAACGTTTGGACACCTTTACAACATCAACACCCTTTGTAACGAACGTTGAATATGAATTGTTTTATTGACCAAATCAATATCGCTCCAGTTTACCCCTAAAAGCTCGCCTCGTCTCATTCCCGGATAAATGGCAAGAAAGAAAGTTAAATAATGTTTTTCTCCCTTACAGTGTTTATACCCTTCATCAATTTTAAGGTTATAAGAAGCATCAATATCCTATGTCCTAATTTTTGATAAGGGCTTATTCGCTTGATACACCATCTGCATTAGATCGTTGGGTTAAAAATCATCAAGACACGGGTTCTTTCAAAGCGGAAGATAACCGTTCAGACGACGAAAGCAACGTATAAGAGTTTTAAAATTGAATTTGTGTACCAGATGACCTATGAATCACTTGAACAGCTCGAAATTAACAATATTCGAATTCACCAAACGCTTGGATATCTTACGCCAGCAGCATTTAAGTAACAGTCCTTATAAATATTGTACTATTTTGTGTGGGTATTCCAGGTCTTATAAAAAAAACAAGCGGAATCCATCCCTTATTCATTTCATATGATATTGAAAAGGAGGTTTATAATGTTACCAGCTATACTATTACAATTTGCTTACCTAATTATTTTAATATGGTCAGTAGCTATGCTAGTGCAAGACTTTCAAGGGACACATAAGAATTGGTTAACCGTATTGTTACACATCTCTGTTGCAATCATTTCACTTAACTACTTACTGGTTTCACTTGGCATAAGTATCTAACCATTAAATGAGCCATGCTTACATACGTGTAAGCATAGCTCATTTATTTTAGGTGATGGGTAACAGATCACATAGCTAGTTAGTGCAACTAAAGCCCCCAATATGAACTGTTTGTTGAATAGCGTAACTAACATTTTTTAATGCCTTTATACACAAGTATTATAAACCTTCACTTCTTTTTCAATTATAGAAAAAACAATGCTTTTATTTATTCTAATTAACCACTTTTTTTAGTTTATTGACACTTTTTTTCTGATGTTACGAATAATTTAAAGCTTTACTCTCATAATAATTCCACAGGCGACAAACCTGATAACTTGATTGGAGGAATGCACAATGAGTAATTCAAACAATAAATCAAATCAATTAAACGTACCCGGCGCTCGCCAAGCGGTAGATAACATGAAGTATGAAATTGCGCAGGAATTCGGAGTAAACCTTGGTCCGGAAGCATCATCAAGAGCTAATGGTTCTGTTGGCGGAGAAATCACAAAACGATTAGTTGCAATGGCTCAACAACAATTAAAAACGTCAAAGTAACAATTTAGACCATTAATGAATTTAGACAACATTAAAAATAAATAATTAAACGGAAGTGGAGATCGTTTTCACTTCCGTTTTCTGTATTAAACGGTCCATATAAAACGGAGAAATCCGCACAAACAAATTATCTATAGAATAGTAGCGATGCATATGCTCAAAAAGGACAACTTACTCAAAGAGAGAAGTCTGTC
Organism: Lysinibacillus sp. 2017; assembly: GCF_003073375.1. Classification (NCBI taxonomy): domain Bacteria; kingdom Bacillati; phylum Bacillota; class Bacilli; order Caryophanales; family Bacillaceae; genus Lysinibacillus; species Lysinibacillus sp. 2017. The sequence goes on along the minus strand of NZ_CP029002.1, from coordinate 1,287,343 downwards.
AAAAATGAGATTGAATTCATTCATATATTATTTGGCGTTGTTTTTATTACTCCATCTCGATCTAAAAAACTGCCTTTTTCAATCCAATCACACCTTTTATTTTTAACATTACTTTTATTATGTTAAAAATTATCGGCTTTAAGCAGTCTTATTTAAGGTATCCACTAATTACCATAATGAACTCCATCAGCTAAAAAATAATTTAAAATCTTTCTTTTATTTTCTTAATGTCCCAACTTTTTAATTGAGTTTGCATATTTCTTATTGAAGCTTTAATTTCATTTCCATTCACTAATACTGCAACGACAATTGTTTCAATAAGTGCAATTCCCCATACAAATAGAAGAATTAATGTAATTGCAATATCTGCTCCGCTTTCCATTGTATTTCTGGTCTCAAAGAAAATCATTTTTCCTAAGAAAAAAATTACCCCTACCCCAAGTGAAATAGGTCCATTATATAAAATGTAGTTATAGGAAAATTTTCTGCCTAAAATGTACATAACACTCGCAATAAGAAGAATCAGAATAAGACAAGATAAAACAATGGAAAAATAATTCATTTATTTCTCCTTTCTCTGTATTTTATACATATTTTTTCCTATTAGTTGAGATAATATTCAATTTTTCCATACTATATGCAATAAATAGCCCCCCAAAAAAATCAACTTTTCGAGGGTATAATGAATATTTTTTAAAAATAACTGCGATTACTGGGTTGTTAATCCCATCAATTACAAATTCAGAGCCTGTAAAAAGAGTAATACAGACCGCCTGTTTACTCTTTTGTCCGCAATTTGTCCGCAGAATTATTTTTTTGTGCTGATTTTATTTAACTGAAATGATTTTACTTGTCCCAAAAGCCTTATTAAATCAGGCTTTCTAAACTTAATTGAGTTTAATTTAACTCGGTTTATTTAGCCAGATAAATTCGACAAGGTGGGGGTCGCAGGTTCGAGACTTGTCGGGACCATCATTTTTTATAGCCTGTAAACGTTGATATAACAACGTTTACAGGCTTTTCTCTTTGAATGACTTCCTACCCTACTAAAGCCCCAGCAATCTGAGAAGTTTCTCGTCTCGCTGGGGCTAATTTTTTTATTTTATTTGACTATTTACAGAAAAATCACTGTACCTAATAAGTTTTATTTTACTTGCATAAGTCGGTATAAAAACATCACAAATTGTGCTCTTGTTACAGGAATTGTATATGGGGCCGGTACATTATTTAAAGATTTACCTAAAGGCAGCTCGATTATTTTCGATATTGCCGATGAACGTTTATTTACGGAAACCGGCATTTTCAACCGTGTACAAAATATGGTCCAAATGGCTGCAGCTTCTGGTGAACCGATGCAATTTTGTTCATCTATTGCACAATTAGAACAATTATTAGCGCAGCAAGACTTACTCATCTTTGAGCATCTAGCACCTCAAGACATTCAAAATCGACATTTTGTAGATCGTGAAGATGACCTGCAAGCTTTCGAAACGATTCATTATATCCATGCGGTGAAGAAATAGAAGGTTTTACAACGCTTAATAACATTAACTCTACCTATCACACTTTCAAATTATTTTCATAAACTATAAAATAAGTGGATTTGAATGAATCACTAAGAAAAAAGACAAACGCTGTAAATTCAACGTTTGTCGTTTTCTTTTTTGAGTAGAATATTACGGTTATATCCCTCTTGAAATACAAGAATCATAAAAATAATCGTTTTTGTGCTTGGCACGACCATTTTTAATGATTTCACAAGACAGGTCAAATTAACGATTGAATAAAAAAGCTAGTTCCGATATTTTAAATGTGAGCACCATAAAGCTAGCTCATTCAATCACATCCAGCACTGCCATTAGAAAAGGAAAAAATTATGAAAAAACTAAAAAAACTATTACTCAATATTTTACTATACGCCGTATTGGTATTTTATTTGGTTGTGCTATTTGGGCTGCTCTTTCTGAAGGCACGTGATTTTAGCTCGGTCAATCTCGTGCCGTTTTATAGCATTGGCAGTTTTCTATTTAGCGATGATCCATTGTTACATGCTTTTTCATTTTCGAATGTCATCGGCAACATTGTATTATTCGTGCCATTAGGTCTTTATTTATCACTTTTTATTCGCGAAAAAAATGTGGTGAAAAATGTGCTCTTGGTCATTTTCATCAGCGTGTCTGTTGAAGTTTTGCAGTTTGTCTTTAAAGTAGGTGCAACCGATATTGATGATGTCATTTTAAATGGATTCGGTGGCTTTATAGGGATAATTGCATATCACATTCTACTAAAAATGATTGGAGATGCACAAAAAGTAAAGCTCATTGTCACACTGGGTGCCCCGATTGCAGCGATTTTTAGTGTTTTAGGCATCATTATTTATAATGGTTAAAATCGCACTACGCTTCATGTACACAATAAAAGCAAACAACACATGATTTAGTGCTGTTTGCTTTTGTTTCATCTTCTTATTTTTTTGTACATCGATAAAAAATGGCTGCCGCAATGCTACCGCACGCTAAACTTAGTAACAGCCACTTCATCTCATTCATTTGGGACAAATAAAATGCCCCTAATTGCTTCGCTACGAAGAAATTCATGACATAGTAAATAATTGCTACCATATAGCCGACTGTGCTACTTTTTGTTAGTGCCATAGCGACTAGTGCTAAGCCTCCTAAAAACAACAAATTAATAAAGCTATACAGGACATGGCGCCATAAAAACGCACTACCATTTACCGCTAGAATCGTTAAGTAAACAGCATACAAGATAGCAACTATCAATAATGCCGTCACGAGCCTTATACACACGACCTTCCAGTAGGCAAGTCGCTTCGTCCAAATAACTGAAGCAATGTCTTCGTCAAATTCATGCAGAAGGATTGGCGAAATAAGTACGAGCCCCAGTAACGGGAAAAAGCGACCTAAAATTTGCATCGTTGCCGTTTCTGTTAACTGCACGACCCCAAATAACGGAATCATGCTCCCGCAAAGCAGTGCCGCTACACTAAACGAAAGTACTTGAAAGTGGCGAATATTACGAACGGCGAGCGTGAAGTACGTGTTGAATCCATTCATAAGCAGTGCGCATCCCCTTTCGCTTTTGTTCATAAAGCCCTATTGTTAAACCAAGTAACACGAAGGCTAAAGCCGTATAACTAACCCGATTGATCCACAGTGCCTGAAGGTGATCCACATACACTTGCGTATTGCCAATGATGTTATGGCGAAGTGCAATGAGCCCTAAGCTATAGCCACCCTCCATTTGCTGCAGCCCAATCGACATCGTTACAAAAAATAACGCAAACTGTAACACAATGGCTAAAATCGTGCCCGACCATTCCGTCACAAAGAAACCGAACGCTACGACAACAAGTATCGTTGGTAATAGCCAAATAAAGGCGTGCTCCACAAAGGCGAAATAATCAAGCAACTCATTTGGATAAAGCGAGACAACACGGTACGTTTCATAAATTGCTACGAATAACACCGGTAAAATCGTTGCACAAACTACGGCTAAAAAACGCGTCATCACTAATTGAAACGATGAGATGCTGCGGCTATAAATAACCGTTGTCACGCCCGCTCCCTGATCCTTTAAGGATAGGGTCGTAATAATGAAAATCGGTAAAATTAATAAAATGATCCCTGTATAATCTGCATTTTGGCCAAGAAGTTTTGATATGGGAATTCTTATTCTAACCAAATATTTTTATTTGTTCTAATTTTCCACGAACTCCATTACGTCCCAGGTGCACTTTTGCATATTTGCTGGGACGTTGGTGTTATTGGGTTTGCGGGATTTGTGTGTAGAGATTGTGTAAATCTATTATCTTTCCAAATCAAACTTGCTATTTATCGTTCCATCTTCATTAATCAAATAAGCGTATGAAGCTTTTACACCATTGACAACTTCCCCAAAGGGTGAAGTCTGTCAAAAGCGAAATGGAATTCATACATAAATTATTTGGTGTAGTTTCATAATTCACGGATATGAAGGGTAATGAGGTACCATGTTTCTAACAAATCATATTTGCACCCGAACCCTATTTCTTGTTTATTAGTCATATCAATTGCTAGATGAAAACTCAATTAATGATTTAGCAATTGATCTTAGACTTTTAATTATTCCATTGAATGGAAGGGACATTAATGAGATACGTCTCTGTAATCCCATCCCTTGTATGCACTAGTTCGTACTGTATTGAATCAGTCCCCGGAGTTGGATAGTGTTTATATTCCACACTATCTTGGAGATGGAGATTCATTTCTAGAGGTTGCCACTCATCTCCAACTTTCACATGTAGCAACATCTCATCGGCGTCATCTTTTCTATTAAAAACTATAGCATTAAGATATTGTTCAGTAAAATTAATCTCATCTACTGTAATGACGTAATCATAATTAGAAACTCCTGTGCTAATTGTATATGGGGCCGGTAGATAAGAAACGACACTTCCATCATGACCTCCCCACATTTCGTAAATATTAAATGGTTGTACAACGGTATTCACTATCAACTTAAATATTTTCGGACCAAACGTATTATGTTGCACGGTTATTGTGAAAATTAACTCAGTTTTCTGTTGTCCCAACTGCGTTAAAAATCCAGTATCTGGATTTTTAATACTTACTCCATTTTGTTCAATTTCAAGTATTTGTATATTTTGGTCACTTGTTATAATTGCCAAAGATACATTATCACCGTTAACTGGTATTTCTCGTTCAATTAATAGGTTGGTGATATCATCTTCTTGACCACTCTTACTATAATTCAAATCTGTCGGCAATTCATTTTTCAGAAGTTGAACATCGAACGGTTTCTCTATATCTGACCATGAGGGTGGTACTTCTGTAGCCACATTCAAATTAAATTCTTTCGTATCTAACTTGTTATGCTTCACCGTTACTGTGAATCTCATCTCAGCGCGTTCCTGAGACAAATGAGTTATAAATACTCCATCACCATTACCGTCATCGTCTTCATCTAGTTCATAGATGGGCTCACCATCACGTTTAACTTCTAAAAGTTGCATCGATGGGTCCGTTGATTTAAATACAAGACTTACATCATCACTGCTTACTACTATTGGTTCTTTAACTAGTAGATCGGTAATCGACGCTCCTCGCTTATAATTCATGGCTGTCGAACTATCACCTATCTCGAGCTGTAAATCGAATGGCTTCTCTATTTGTGGCCATGTTGGTGTTGGAGGTTCTGTCGGTTTCGGTGTCTCTGTCGGGCCAGGATTTTCTGTCGGGCCAGGAGTCTCTGTTGGTTTTGGAGATACCGTTGAACCACTATTAGAGTTCCCCTGATTTGGTTGCTGCTCATCTAATCTTTCCTGCTTCTTGCGTTCATATTCATCTCGTTCAGCTTGGCTTTGCTTAGCAAGCCAGAGCTTTTCTAATGCATCAAGCCGATCTTGCTTCAATTTATCCTCTTTTGCTTTTTGTTCACTAGCTAAAAATTCTTTTTTTAATGCATCCTTTTTGGCCTGCTCTGCCTTTAATTTTTCTAAACGCTGTTGCTCGCTTAATTTTTTCGCTTCAAATTCCCAATCTACATCGCCTTTATTTCCATGCAATTCAGAATTAACCAGTTGCTGCTCTTTAATTTTCTGTTGTAATTCTGATAGTGCATTTCCATCTATTTTATTTAACTTAAATGCCTCTTCTGCTAGAGCTAGCAATAAATTATATACATTATCAGTATATTGATTTTGCGCTAGCGGAAATTGATTAATTTCCGTTGGGAAAGTTGTCGTTGAAAACTGATTCATTAGCTTTTGGTTCTCACTAATAATTTTTTGTGCACTTTCTAGGATCGCTGCCATAACTTCACTACTAGTTGAATTTAACATTTGAGCTAAAATTTGGTTATCTATCGGTATCATTTGTAGTTGATCTTGGCCACCAACAGTCAATGCTGAAGCTGGATAAACGTTAAATTGATCAGTATTATTACCGCTTCCAGTAACATTAACATTCCCCGACAAAACCGCTAACGAAGGGAGTCCTGTGTTAGGGTCTACACCTACAAAGAAATTTGTACCCCGTACACCCATAATAGCAGTCGGAGTTTCCAATACAAATTCATCATCTTTATTTTTAATCGATTTTACATCGACCCATGCCTTTCCTTTAAGCATACTTACTTTCGTTATAGTACCACTCTTATTAGACAGCTTACTAAAAGTTACCTTTGCACTACTCTCTAATACGAATGTATCGTCTTCTGATGTACCATTAGAAAATTTCAATACAACTGAGCTTTCCTTACCAGTAGTTACAATATCACCTTGATTCAAGCTCATTCCTTTGAATCCTTTAAGTATCTTTTTACCTCCGGATTTTTGAACCTCAACTGTACCTTCCACCTTCGATATAATTGCAACTCTCGAAGTGGATGCCTCAGCTGTTCCGACATGGCTAAATATCGATACTGTCAAAAATATAGCTATAAGCGTTACTATACTCCATCTTTTCAAAGTAATTCCTCCTTCGCTCATTATCAATTAAATATTGTATGTCTTATAACAACATTACTGTTCGCTTGATCCCATTGCACATCATATCCAAGTTGCTCTGCAAAAAATCTCACTGGAATTAATAAACGACCATCCGCTAAAATAACGGAATTATCCATCAATAATTCACTATTCACACCATTTTCAAGCTTTATTACGCGATCACTTGATGTAGAGAATATATAGCTCAGCTTATCATCGACGATAACTTCATATTGCTTCGTCTCTGTCAAATAGTTGACATTCAAACCTAGCTTCGTAACGATCGCTCGTAGCGGTGCATATATCCGATTTTTTTCGAGCATTGGAGCAACATCCGTTTCCAGCAGCTCATCATTTACAATAATACGAGTGGGGCCATCATATTTTACCCTTTCTGGAATTACATAAGATTGAACGACTCTTATTCTATTGTTAGATGAATCAGCAATCGCGATATTTCCATTAGCTAATTCGATGACATCGGTAGGCTTATTCAATGCCCCTGAGGATAGTACGCCATCCGCGAAGCCATACTCCCCTCCAATACCAGCGACTGTCGTTACATTTCCATTATAAATAGCCCGAACGACATGATTAAGTGTATCTGCGACAAGTACTATACCTGATTTTGTTACTGTAATCCCTGCTGGAGAGGATAGACGTGCAACAGAAACTGTCCCATCAACATAAGCTCCCTTCACATACAACTCATCGCTGTCATAAAGGCCATTGCCCACTACTGTCGATACCTTATTCGTAGCAAAATCGATATAGCGGATACGTTGATTCCCTTTATCGCTAACATATAAATTATCTTGAGCATCTATCGCTAGACCAGTAGGCTCATTGAACATAGCTTCAGCTATAGAACCATCTGCAAAATCGCCACTATACTCTAATACACCTGGAAAATATTCAACCACTCTTTCAGATGCCTTATTCAAAGTTGTAACATTGCCCTTCGTATCTATTTTACGAATAAGATGATTTAACGTATCAGCAACATAGACGTTACCTTGACTATCGACAGCAACATCGGATGGAGAATAGAATCCTGCAGCTGAGCCCTTCCCATCTTGATCGCCAAGTTGCCATGAACCAGCAATTGTTGTTACAGTACCTTCCTTAGAAATAAGGCGAATACTATGATTATTTGTATCAGCAATATAGATTTGACCTTGTTCATCCATAGCAAGTCCACCAGGTGATTGATACATAGCTACATCAATAGCACCATCTCCATAGCTTCCTATTGGCATTGAAGATTCATCGAAATCTACAATATGACCGCTTAAAGTTGTCAGCTGATCGATAGCTAACATTCTAATTTTATGATTATTGGTATCACTAATAAGTAAGCTGCCGTCAGCCTGCTGTAGTAATGAAGTAGGATAGAATAATGACGCATCAGCAGTGGAACCGTCGTTAAAACCAGCCTTCGATTGTCCTACCATTGTGCGTAATTCTAGCAATCCGTGCTTACTATCGAGCACTCCTTCACCCTGCGCAACGAATGGTGTCGCTAAAACCATCAAGCATACAGATGTGATTACGATATATTTTTTCAAAGTCTGATGTTTCATTTCATTCACCAACCCTATAAATTTTCAAATCTATTGTTCACCTTATTGAAATTTTCATTGCATTAACTCACTCACCATCCGCTTGTGTATTCCAGCCATTAAATGTATAACCTGAATTTCCAGTTTTCTTGCTACAGTTATACTGTCCGCTACGCATATGTCTGCTCTTGGAAGTGTCTGTTAAATTACATCTACATGTTTATTTAACTACTCGTACTGTCCTACCATTACCAATTGCTAAATGGCGAGTAAACCAATTGGTACAACACCACAGTATTCCATTAAATGCAATATATCAAATAAATAAAAAAGAGTTAAATGGATATATTAGGAAAATAATAGTAATCGCGAAAAACTTATTATAAGCACAATAAAATGATTAAATAATTTTTATCAGAAAATTAAGCCTATTCATCCCTCCCCATATATATCCTATTCCATATTTTACTTTTGAAAGGTTAAAATTAGGTTAAAAAAAGTAAGATAGTCATTTTTAAAGTGAAGATTTGATTGGCAATACAAGTGAAAGTTGCAACGGATACAAGTTGTTAGTGCCATTCTTTCATGCTATTAAAAATAGCCTTATTTTTTAATCTATTAAACGATGAAATCTCTCCCAAACACTACGTTTGATCTATTTTTAAATCAATGTCTCCCATACTTATTTAACTGAGCTAACCTAGCTTAATTTGGCCGAATGCTTTCGATCAAAGTAAACCACATTCAAACTATGTTAATATATAGAATTTTATTATGCAATATCTTCCAAAGTCCCGCTACCATTGATATATACAACCTCATTAGATACAATAAAAGCTTAAGATACTCTATAGTAATATAAGTTTCGCTATATTCTTATATAAGCTATTTTGTTCAATTAGTAGGAGGTTGTTTTAATGACTAAAGAAAAGAAAGAATCCAATAAAATTAATATGCCCTGGTATTTTAGCCGCTGGATGATTACTTTAATGCTTTTATTCGGATTATTTACATTTGGAGTTACAGCAGTTATAGCAGTAATTCTATGGGGAGGTAAATTTATATATATCAAAACCAATAAAATACGGTTGGAGGCACTCGAAGTTAAGAACATGATCGCCGAAAAAGCTACCTTAGAAGCTGATAAAGCCACTTTAGAAAGTGAAAAAGTGACTTTGGAATCTAATAAAGCTACTTTAGAAGCTGAGCTTGTGGGATTAAATTCTGAAAAAACTCTGTTACAAAACGATATTGAAAACAGTAACAGTATATTTAAAGCAAAGAAAAATGATTTTGTTAATCAAATTAAGCTTGAATTCGAAGATGAAGGAAAGCGTATCGTCGAAAATGTTCTAAAGGAAAATGAAGATAAAATGTCTGAATTGCAGAGATTTACGGAGCAATATGACAAGTTAACAATTGAAAATGGAAAATTAGAAAAAAGCATTAAATCAAATAACACTAAATTGTTGAAGTTAAATACTGAATATAATGGTATTAAAAATTTAATTACACATTTTCCTCATGCCATTAACCTTGAAAAGCTTTCTAAAAAACTAGTTGATTTAGTTAACAACTACGATGAAGAAAGCATTATGAAAAGCTTAGTTGAATTAGATTACCATGCAATGAATTCAAAAGAACTAAGAAAGAAAATAAACAACATCAAAAAAGAAATCGCAAATTTATTAGATAGATATAAAGTTCGCTACACAACAAAAGCGAACAAAACCATTTATCAATTAATGGTCATTGGCTTACAGGCCGAGTTACAAAATATCTTATATACCCTTACGTATACAAAGCATGATGTAGCATTAGACAATGCAAAAGCCTTAATTCAAAAATATTTAGTGATTACTTCAAATGGGAATGCGTTAATAGCTCCTACCATTGCAAAGTTCTTAACTGAATTAGAGCCACTGTTCTTAGAAGCAATTGAGATTGAGTACCTTTACTATGTTAAACGTGAGCAAGAGAAAGAAGAACAGCGCTTAATCCGTGAACAAATGAAACAAGAAGCTGCAGATAAAAAAGAGCTTGATGCGCAGCGAAAAAAAATTGAAGCAGAAGAAGCAAAATATACCGTGGAGCTACAAAGAACGAGCGTGCTACTAGATAACGAGACGAATCCAGATGTTATAACTCAATTACAACATCGCATTGCAGAATTAGAGCAACAACAAAATCAAGTTGCAATCGAAAAAGAGGAAATTTTAAAACGTGCGAATGGTAAAGCTGGATATGTCTATGTAATTTCAAACTTAGGTTCGTTCGGAAATCAAGTATTTAAAGTTGGTATGACAAGACGTATGAATCCTCAGGACCGAGTGGATGAGCTAGGAGATGCTTCCGTTCCATTTAAATTTGATGTTCATGCAATGGTGTTCTCTGAAGATGCAGTCGGCTTAGAATATCGTCTGCACCAAGAACTAGCTGCTAAACGCTTAAACAAAGTAAACTTAAGAAAAGAGTTCTTTGTTACAGATGTGAAAGTATTGAAAGATTTAGTCGAAACAATTGACCCTACAGCAGAATTCAAAACAACTTTAGTAGCACAGGAATACTATAGAAGTCTAGAAATCGCGAACGAGCGCATAATTCCAACTTCAACTATGACTGATACAGATGTGGAACTTGAAGAAGTTGATCATGTAACTATTAATAAATTTTATTGATTTGTTTTTATCATACGCAAATAAAAGAGACGAGTTCGAAGCATGAAAGGAAGATGTGCTTCGACTCGTCTTTTCTTTTGTGACTACTTCCTACCTCACACCTCTAATTTAACTGATTTTGAAAATAAAAAGATTCCTTAAATTAAAAGCACAAGCTCTTAATTTAAGGAATTGTAAAGTTTTTTACTTACTCTAAAGGAAGAACTGCCTTAAGTCACAATTGATTCACTTACAATAATTACCTCGGCCCATTTCGATCTAAAATGGCGGATGTATTATCTTGTTGTAAGTTGTTCAAAGTTGTTGTAGTACTATCCCTTGCATATACATCATCTTTCCCTAAAGGAATATCCGTAGTTTGAACTTCCGACGCCTGTGCTAATAATGCTTCGCTATCGTTTTTTGACATGCCAAATGCTTCACTTATTAGTTCGGCTCCTGTTTTTCCATGATTCGCCTTCGAAACATTCTTCCCCATATTCACACCTCCTCTTTATAGAATGTGTGATGGTTCATTATTTATGTAAAAAATCTAGGAGGTTTCATTTGCCAATCATCTGATTTCGAAGCAACTTATCTTTGTAATTAATGCATTAAATAACTTCTGCAGCTTCCCTAGATGATTATTACAAAAATTGGAGAAAATTAATAACTTAACCTTACAAAAAATGCCAAGCTCACGAAAAACTGTTTGAGAAGAAGAAAAAAAGCACCCTTTATCAGCTCCCTAAAATACATTTAAAATTGACGGAATGGAAAATCACAAAGGTTCAACTAAAAAAACATCCAGGTTGAGCTCATGTACTGTTCCGTTCCGTCCGTGAAATTGGTATTCAAAATCATGCATATGGAATTTTTAAAAAAGGTCTATAATTTTTTTACTGATACATTAAAGAATTATTATCTTTCATCTCATTCATCACTAATTCATAATATAATGATTTATTTTTTAGTAACTCCGAATGACAACCTTGTTCTACAATTTTCCCCTTATCAATAACAAATATCACGTCTGAATCTTTAATCGTAGAGAGTCGGTGAGCAATAATAATTGTCGTTTTATTTTCTCTAAGTATGGCAAGATTGTTATGAATGATTTTTTCTGTGTTTACATCTAATGCCGAGGTTGACTCGTCTAAAATTAATACCTCTGGATCCCTAATTAAAGCACGAACTAAAGCCAATCTTTGTTTTTCACCGCCTGAAATCGTTATTCCACGCTCTCCTAGTGAACTGTCATACTTATCTGGTAATTTTTGAATGAAATCATCGATACACATTGCTTCGGCTAAACTCATTATTTGATCATCAGTAATTTGTTTATATCCCAATAATAGATTATCTCTTATAGTACTTGGAAATATGTATGGATCTTGAAAAACAATGCCTACCTTCGCTTTCCAAATATCTTTTGAAATATCAGTAATATTGATATTATTTGCCTTTATACTTCCCTCCTCAACTTCTTGTAAGCCTTCAAGTAAACTTCCAATAGTTGATTTTCCACTACCACTAAATCCAACTAAAGCTATTTTCTTACCAATTGGTATATCTAAAGAAAAATTTTTTAATATAAATTTTCCGCCTGAATTATAACGAAAAGAGATGTTATCCATCGTTAATGATTCAATAGAGGCTATCGTTTTAGTATTCTCTGTTTGTTTTGGTTTTGTATTAAACCAATTGCTAATATTTTCAACTGAAGCCATCTTGCCTGAAAATGAAAATACTAAATTGTATACTTTTACAAATGAGTGGAGCAGTTCTATTGTCAGTTGGTAAATCACAACTAATAATCCAATTGACATTTCCCCCTTAAATACAAGGTATCCCCCATAACCAATTACAATGATCTGTGCAATGGAAGTGATAGATTCTAATGAAAACACCATTTTTATCTTTAGCTTTCCTTCCATCATTACACTATTAAAGTATTGAATAAATCTGTTTTGATATCTCGTTTTTTCCCAATCTCCACGATTATTCGCTATCACATCACGCGTAGAAGTTATACATTCTTCCAATACAATTAGTAGTGAAGATTTTTTATTTTGAATATCTTTCGATACTTTTTTTTGCTCATTCGATAATTTTTTTCCAGTTTTTATATAAAAAAGAGATAAAGTCAGGATAGATAAGAAAAGGATAGGAGATGCCTTTAAAAATAATACACAAATAATAATGGTACTTACGAAATGCTTTATAATATCCGAAATATCTTCACCTATTAATTTTGCAACAATTGATATTTCATTCGTAAAGAAATGTACATAACGAGCATTTCTTTCTTTCTGAATGATATTGATTGGCGTACTATATAAAGTCGATAAGCCTTGCTCAACTAATTGATATTTAATACGACCATGAATTTTACTTTGAATATAGGGATTCACAACAAATAAAATGATGAATATTACATAACAAAAAGCAATTAATAGAACATATTTTAAAATCCCACCAAAATTTGATCCCATAATGATTTGATCAATAATATATTGTTGCAAGGTTATTGAATAAACGAAGCTTATAGATTCAGTGATTAATAAAATGACAGAAGAAAAATAGAGGAGCTTTAGATTTTTAATATAAGACCAAATCCAATGCAGATTCTTCATACGAGCCCAGCTTCTTTCGTTTGTAGTATAAATTTCTCATAAAGACCATTCTTTGCTAGTAACTGCCCATGTGAACCAAATTCTGTAATGATGCCATTATCAAGTACGTATATACGATCATAATCTCGAATGGTACTTAATCTGTGAGCAATAGTTATTACAGTCTTATCCATTAGAAAACTATCTAAAGATTGTTGTATATGTTTTTCAGTGATATTATCTAAAGCAGAGGTTGGTTCATCCATGATTACGATCGATGGATTCATTAGAAACAGTCTTGCCAAACCCACTCGTTGTTTGAGTCCCCTGATAATGTATCCCCTTTTTCATCAACTTTCGTATTATATTGATCCGGTAATTCCATAATATAGTCATGCAGATGTGCAGCTTTTGATGCTTCAATGATTTCTTCTTCAGATACATGTGGATTTCCAAATAAAATATTTTCCTTTATCGTAGAACCAAAAATATAAACATCTTGAAAGACAATTCCAATTGATCTTCTTATTGTCTCCAAACTTAGTAAGTGAATAGGATTTCTATCAATTGAAATTTCCCCAGTATTACAATCATAAAAACGTATCATTAACTTAGCAATTGTAGATTTCCCACTTCCTGACTCTCCAACAAATGCTATTTTTTCACCAGACTTAATAGTAAAACTTAAATTTTTTAATATGGGATGATTAGGAGTGTAACTAAAGGATACATTTTCAAAATTGATATTTCCTTCTACCTTATTTAAATGTATCGCACCTTCTATTTGAGTAATTGTTGGTTCTATATGGGTAAACTCATATAATTTGCTCGCTTGAAACATAAGCATTTTTTGCTCTGTTAAAAGAGTAATTACTGATGTTAATTTATGCATCGTAGCTAAATATAGGAGTAAAAATGAAACAAATTCCCCCGCTGTTATCGTTTCTTCACCTATTAAATAACAACCAAATATTATAAGAATAATCGTTCCAAAATAATAAGTAAAACGTCGAATCGATCCTCTTAAATAGGCATACCAATACCGCTTCGAATATAAATTTGTATTGTTCCCTACCTCTTTTAATGTATTCTTTAAATCCCATTTAAAGCCGTTAAACACATGCAGTTCTTTGATTAGGGAGACACTTTCATAATATTTTTGTCCTAAATTGATTTGACTATCCGCTAATTTTTGGGCAATATTAGAAGCTTTCTTTTCAATCCTTGGCCCAAATAAATAATACAGGGAAATGCACGGAATTATAGATATACTTAAATAAATACTAATATCTATCATTAGGTAAATAGAGATAGAAACAAATAAAATATGTTGGATCATTTCAGGGAAATATCTTCTATATAGTTGTTGTAAAGCTGCAACTTCAGTGTTTACTAACGCAAGTATTGTTCCTGTGGAGTTTTTCTCAAGATAACTGGCCCCAAGATTTCGTAATTTTGTTACAACGCTCCACTGCAAATCTCTCACACTATTTTCTTGAATGTAACGTTGCAAATATTCTTTTGATGCTGTAGCGATTAATTTTAGTAGTAATACTAAAAAAATTGCACATAAGCAATAGACAAATAAATTTATATTCTTATTCTTTAAAACATCATCTATAAAATATCCAAACATTTTAGGAATGATCAGTTCACTTACTGAGATAACTACCCCGCAAATGATTAATAGTGAAACTTTCATTAAATATGGCTTTAAAAAGGAAACTGCCCATATATAAACTTTAAACAAACTTATTTCCATTGAGCTTATATTTTTCATTTTATCCCTCTTTTTATTCTAATTAAAATTCATACTCCTATAACAAAATATCCCCTCCCTTTATAATCGATAAATAATGATAATATTAACATAATCAATTTATTAATTGGAATATATTTCTATGTTTATATTCGATTATCATCCGCAGATTATTAAAGTAATAAGTTTCCTAAAGCGTGATTGGTTTAACAATCTGGTCTTGGTTCTACATAACCCTGTGCATCAATTAGTAGTCACAATTGGAACACGGCGTAATAACAGTTTCGTAAACAGTGGCAGAATATCGCTTCTTTTCTGGTGATAAGTAATAGATTTTCTACTGTTAGGCAGCAATGTGGTCATGTCCTGAACTTGTAAAGGTCGGGTCTATGGGTTCTGAAGTGCCAAGATGATTGCATAATAAAAAGCCGTCTCATATGAGTCGGCTTTTGTAAAAATTATATAATCTTCATCAACTTCTAATTCAAATACTAATGTGTATCCTTTGGTGGTTCCTTCCTCTAGATAAGGAATTATGGAATGTAACACAAATCCATTTTCTGCATAAGAATTAATAAAATCAGTTAAACGATTGTTTATACTACCGTTATCTGACAAATATCTTGTTTCATATTCTTTTATCAATTGGTTTTCTGTGTCCCCAAAATTATTTGCACATTTCTTGTTGCTTGACAATGGATAATTTTCCACTGTGGGTTATTTCTTATCATTTTAAATATCACGAATAATCCATTGTGCTGCCTCTTTTAAATTTGGACATACTGCATCAGCTAATGGATCACTCTCACCAATAAAAACGGTTCTTGTACCAGCTTTTTTACCTGCCTGAATATCCGTATAAGTATCTCCAACCATATATGATTTTTCAAGATCAATTTTGTATTTTTCTCCTAAATCTAAAATCATTTTGCTATTTGGTTTTCTACATTCACACTTAGCCTTTGGTTTATGAGGACAATAGGCAACCTCATGAATCGTTGCTCCCTTTTTCTCCAGTTCAGCTACCATATAGCCATGAATTTTATGTAACTGCTTTTCCTTCATATATCCTAATCCAATTCCACCTTGATTTGTTACGACAAATACATAATCAAAATACTCATTTAAACTTTTAATTGCTTCTTCTACACCAGGTAAAAAATAAAATTGATTCGGTTCGTTTACAAATTTCACTCGATCAGTTAGCACTTCATTTATTACTCCATCTCGATCTAAAAAAACTGCCCTTTTCAATCCAATCACACCTTTAATTTTTAATATTACTTTTATTATGTTAAAAATTATCGGATTTAAGCAGTCTTATTTCAGATGTCCACTAATTTCCATACAGAAGTAGCGTAAATATATAGATATAAAAGATTTTTCCGCTGAGGCGTGAGACTGCACGCTTGACCCGCGCTCCCGTCCGCCGTAACGGAGAACAACGGGATAAAAATAAAGCGACGCTGCTTTTTGGTTATATTACACTATAAATAACCTCTCCGCTTTCCGCATTAACCCCTTTTATAAAAGCACCGTCCGTCATTTGAATACGGTAAATAAAACGCATCTCATCCTCATCCTTCTCTGTTTTCCCGTACACCTTGTCCCATTCCAGTTGCACTTTTAAGCCTTTTAGTGGCAGTAATTCTTTAATAGGCTTAATCACTTTTGGCTCAAACTTTCCGATAGATTCAACCGCTATATCTGGTGCTAAAAACATCAAAATGCCGCCCGTTTTTTTACTAATATTCATATGGAAAAATTCATTTTCAACGAAAAATCCATCCTTCTGCACGACAAATCGGAAAAAGGCGCGGTTTTCCTCTATGTCCTCTTCATCTTTCATCTCTACATGTAAATAGGGTGTATAGTCCGCATAGTACGTTTGAATAAACTGTGCGGCAATTTGTAAGCATTCCTCTTCAGAAAGCTTCGCCTCGCCTTCGATTTCAGCGAACCAAATGAAACTATCCAAGCGCTTCGTACGTTTGTCCACTTTTGCCTTTACCCGATTTTCAAATTTACTTTTCATGTAATGCTCGTATGATTTTCCCTCAGAATCTTGCCAGCCTTTAGGACGCCAGTTGAGCTCTTCATACGCTTCATCCATGCTTTCTTCTTCATATTGCTCCCATTCCTCATTGATGCCTACAATTTCTTCAATTGTGTATTTTTTTTGCAGTGCTTCTACTTTTGGAAACGGCACATAGCTTCGCTTTGACTCATTACCATAATCAAATAATTGTTTTCCTGTCGCCGCATCATAGGCCTGCGTTAATAGCTCTGACTCATAGATTGCATATATACCTGACTCTGAAACGGATTCATATTTTTTATTAAAGCTTTCAGCACAAAGTAACCAGTCACCTTCGTACAATGTATTTAAAATACGCTCCGTAGGATAAAGCTCCTTTGGCATTTCTGGAGGATTTTCCATATAGCCTGTATAGGTGAAATAAATGACCTCACCTGGATCGGTGACTTCAATTCGACAATAAAAACCGTCTAATGGAAACCCGCTAACAACTTGCCCATACTTAAAGCTTGTACTCGATTCCTTTTTATTTTGTTCTACCAGTGTATAATACGAAAGTGCTTCCGGGTATTGTTCACGTAGCAGTCGCTCGGCTATTTCAAGCTTCATTTCTTCAGTAATCGGTGTTCCTTCTTTTGTCGGGGTTTTCGCAAAATCATCAAGTCGCCCTTTGTCATCTAATCGAATAAAAGCTCCTTCATCCTTACTTTGCCCTTTCCACATGAACGAAGCGATTCCATCCTCATGATAGTCTTCAAGTTCTAGCTCATAGTGCGCAGGCACATTTGCATATTGCTGTGCTAAGTCAAATAACTGCTCTTTTAACATGCGTTTCACATCCTTTTGTTGTATTGGTTGTTGCATCGTTTCCTCTAGCTTTAGGCGTAGCGCTTTTCTGCCGCGATGCAGATGCATTTTAATCGTGTTGTTTGGCTTCCCTAGCATTTCCGCGATTTCAAACACTTTAAAATCATAAAAGTAATGCAATACAATCGCCGTTTGGTAGTCTTTTTTAAGGCTTGCAATTGCGTTATGTAACTCGCTGTAATCCTCGCTTTTTTCCTGGTCTAGTAACTGAAGTTGCTCCATGATTTCTAGCTCTAACAGCTTCGTGCGCTCCTTCTTTTTCATCGCAAAAAAGCTTTCACGAATCAATATTTTGTATAGCCACGTCGCAAAATATTTCGGTTCCTTCAGCTGAGCCAGTGCACCGAACGCTTTGATGAACGTTTCTTGCACAATATCTTCCGCATCCTGCTTATTTTTCATATATGTATATGCTTTAGCGAATAATCTAGGTTTATGCATCGTTGTTAAATGCCCGATCGCAATCTCATCGCCAGCAAGTGCTTGTTGTATGTACTGATCCATTGCATTCCCTCCTACTAACTTAGAGTACGGTTTTAGTGTAAAGGTTTCATTTCGTGGAATATTTTTAAAGCTCATCACTAAAACATAGATTGTTTATTTAAGTTTATAATATTTTAAGCCTTTATGAATTGAAGCATTAACCAAATTTTCGATTTTTATAGACATTTACATGCTTATGTTTTTTAATTCGTCATCTAGATAAAACAGATGATGCAGGAAATACCATGAAGGTAACACTTTGCTGCTAGTGTTTTTAATTTTAAAGGCGCTATTCCCTTTTATTGGAATAGCGCCTTTTTTATATGCTTCTACTAATCGCTAGCCGACTGTGCTACTTTCATTAAATAATACTGTTCCTCCCTCGCCATATGGTCAGCCATAGACGCAGAAAAGATTCCTAACACTTCCGCGCTCAACTCCAATTCTTCAAGCTCATTTAAAAAGGTTTTAAATAAGCCCATTTCCACTTCCACCTCATGGTTAAATCGATTTAACGCCGGGAATTTCTGGATATTCGTACGTAAATAGCCCGTTAATTCGACTGCTTTTAAATGAAACTGTTCAAAGTGTTTCGTGAACGCACTGCTTTTTTCCTTTAATCTTTTTTCGACACCATCCAATCGGTCATTAATGGCACCTGCGTGACCCGATGCATCGACCAACCAGATGAGATGATGATGTAATTCGTGAAAGATTGGTGGCACTTCCCCTTGTTTGAGGTAATTTAATATCAGTAAGTATTCTTCTAATTCGTTCACCATATGATTCAGAAAAGTAGGTGTTAGTTTTATGAGGAAAATTCACATGTATAACAGATCAGCAAAAAAGCGACATACAGACCAACTGTTTCCTCTCTTGTACACTCAAAAGAAGGGGCTTGTCCAGAATACTTCTGGACAAGCCCCTCTTTCATTGACAGTTTTAGAATTTAAACATTATTTTAGTAAGTTAATGTAACGACTGTACACATAACCTTTTTTCCCTTTGTAGGAAATGACATACCAGCCTTTTTCTTTGCCAAGAATTTCGATTTCTTTGTTTTTAGAAATAGCGCCTAACACTTTCCCACTGTTGGCAGCTTTTGAGCGAACGTTCAATTGATAAGCTTTTACTTTTCCTTTTAATGCTGCTGGTTTAACTGGTTTGTCGGTCTTGTTCGGTGTTGCTGGCTTAGCAGGCTTATCCTTTGAAACTTCTGGCTTCGCTGGTTTATCAGTTGGCACTGCTGGTGTAGCCGGCTTTTCTTCATTGTTTGGTACTGCTGGTTTATTTAATGCTTCAACCAAAGCTAAATAAAATTCACCTGTTGTTTTAACTTTTACAAATTGAGCAGGATCGACATTCGCTTTTGTTGATAATGCGTTGATTTCTTGTTTTGTAATAGCATCTTTTACATTGATAGATGCGATATTAGTGTACTTTCCATCTTCTGTAGTAGGTACTGCTAGAATACCTTTATTGACTAGTTCTACAACTGCTTTACGTGCTGGAGATTTTGTATCTACTCCGACAATTTTCCAGTTGCTTTGAATCGTTGGTTTATATTCGCCCTTCTTTTCGTCCTTTAAGTATCTAATGGCAAGATTGCGAATGGTACCACCCGTTTCGCCATAGGCACTTTCATCTTTCGAGGACCAGATCATATTGAATTTACGCCCTTCTAACGCTTGTCCTTTAGATAGAAGGAAGTCCATTCTATATGCATTCATCCCTAGCGTTAAATGATCCTCTGCTTTAATCGGAGTTCCGTCTAGCTTTGTAAGGTTTTTAATACGTTTTCCTGGTGCCTCGGATAAGTCGATATCGTATTTCACATTTCCGAAGAAGTCATTTGTACTGTATTTGGATGCACGACGAGTTTTATCAAAGCTTACTGTCACGTCTCCATCACGCGTACTATTAAAATAGCCAACTGCCCATTCCATATAATCTTTTAAATCTTTTCCTGTTACTTCATAGACAGAAACTTCCCCTCCAGCAAACTGGTAGTTGTAAGCAATGTCTTTTTTCTTTATAGGTCCAATATTTAAAGAGGCTTTGTCATTGTCAATCTGGTGCGCTACCACATCTGCCTTACTATAATGAAGCATCACTTCATGGAAAAAGTCAGACAGAGGTGTTTCTTGGACTTGTACTGCTGGGATACCTTCTATTTCATTTGCTTGTACAAGGTTTGTCCCTTTTAATTGAGCGACCACCACATTAGCATCTGCACGGGCAAATTCATGATAAGGCTGTAATATTTTTTCCAGTTCTTCATCAGATTTTACCATAGTTCCATCTTCCGCTTTCACGGGGATGGTAGAAGCGTCCTTGCCCTTCAGCGTTAACTTATCTCCTTCTTTAGAGAAGGTAAGATCAATTCGTGAAATATGTGTACCGTATTTTGCTGGCTCGGTAACTAGAACTCCATTTACATCTTCCTTATTTATCAACACATGATTATGTCCTGCAAAGATTGCTGCAAGCTCAGGTACTTCGTTGGCAATGTCCATTACACCTGTTCCAGGATTACCATTTTCATTTTCAAGACCCATATGTAAAAGACCAATCATTACATCTACTTTACCTTCTAGCTCTTTCACCGCTTTTTTCGTTTCTTCTACAGGATCCTTGACTACTAGACCCTTAAGATGATCCGTACCTTTTTCATATTGTGTGATTAATGGCGTAACCATTCCTATTACTCCAACCTTTACTCCATCACGTTCGATAATGGTATAGGCAGGTAAAAAACGTTCCCCATTTTCCTTGTATACGTTACCTGCTAGTCGAGGTCCTTTGAATTGACTAGAAACCTTGTCCAAAACATCTAAACCAAAGTTAAATTCATGATTACCAAAAGTCCATGCCTCATAGCCCATCTCATTAATCGCTTGAGTCATAGGAGATAGTGGTTGATCGTTGAATAGCTCTGCAGAATTGTCCTGTATCAAGTCTCCATTATCCAATAAAATAGTATTTGGACTCTCCGCACGCACCTGCTTGATAATTGTATATAATTGCGTTAGGCTCCCAGTTACATTCGGTCCATCTATCGCATAATCCCATGGCATAAATCGACCATGAATATCAGAAGTAGCTAGAAGTGTTATATTCACCTCATTTTCTTCTGCATGTGCAGGGAGCTGTTTGATAAAAAGCCCATTCCCTAAAAATAAAATCACAACTAAAAAACTTGACACAATCCTTTTCCAATTAAACAAATTTTTCGCCTCGTTACTGTTCAAATTTTAATAACTATATTATTATACCATTAGGAATTAATTTTCAGAAGTTGCAAATTATAGTTAATCATTTGGATTGTTTTCACACCAAGGTGGGGGCGACGACCAGGTATATCATTAATTAATAAAATTGGGCTGACAAGAAAGTTTTTACTTTCTAGTCAACCCAAATTTTTATACGATATTAAAAAAGCTTTACAATATACATAACAAAAGTAACTACTAATAATAAAGGCATAGCTTGCTGTGGCAATAGCAGTTCGATTTTGCGTCTAAATACAAATGCCACAATGAAGATAATGATTATTAAATACAACAAATAGCCTCCCTCTGCGATGATAGGCGTTGCAGGTGCAAGAAATAAAATGGTAAAAGCCATTATGAAAAATACAAGACGTCCTACAATTTGTGTTACACGTAGGGATTTCTTTGCCGCAAGTATTAAAAATGGCATTGAAATAACGATGCCACCAATTACCCCTCCTGGAATAATAGTATGGTCAAATCGCATCGCAATGTATAGCGTCACTAATAATACAGCCGCTGTTAATGCATCTACTACCATCCTATTTGTGAGATAAACATAAAGGCATATTAGTAGACAAAGTAGCATTCCTAGCATAATCAACACTTTCGGTGTTTCTAGAAAAAATATAATATCACCAATCGTTAATAATGCATACCATGTGATCAAGACAAATAGCCATTTATGTAAGGCTTCAAACTTTGTTTGCTGCACTAGCTTTACCCATCCAAATTGTAAAGACAATATAAATAAGACCTGTTAAAGCCGCCATATAGACTTTCGGCACTATGTTTTCTTCTCCATCAAACATTGTAAGCGTCAAGAAAATTATTGTACATAAATATGTAAGAATCGATACTAACATTTTCTTCATACAAACTCCTCCTGTTTCCATCATTATGGCACAAAAATTTTAGAAAAAAAGTATATTTTCCCCTTTTTATACAAAATATAAATCACCCTATCAGGTTCTGGATGCTAATATAATTTGCTAGAAACCTAGTCCCTAAGTACCCTATAAAACCGTACATTATGATACTATGCCAAACCGATTAAAATTTTAAAACGCATCATTGGCTAGATAATTATGCTATCTATATATAGAAAACATCTTTTCTTCGTGGTTTTTGAGAAGTTGTGCTATATTCAAATGGTCAGGAGTGAGTTGATGAAAAAGTTTTTAACAATTACCGTATTTATTGTTGTTTTACTCGGAGCAGCCGGCTATGCTGTATGGCATTTTGGTACAAATATCGCTTCCGAAAAAATAAGTGAAAAAATTGAAGCTACTTTAGATGACGAAAATCTAAAAGAAGTAAAATCCTATATCGAGAACGATTCGAAGGTTCAAGAAATTGTTAGCGAGGCAGCAACTACAAATCCGCATACTCTTCCCTTCCAAACTAAGGAAGAAGCGACACGTGTGTTAATAAAAAAAGTGGGCGTTAATCGTTTACTTGATATTCAGGAACAAGCGCAAAACGGTTCAATTAATAAGGATAAAATAATATCCGAAATTGAAGATAAACTATCTGAAGATGAAATTTCTGCATTAAAGTATGTTTTATATAAGGAATTGAATAAATAAGACTAGCCATTTAATAGTATTATTTATAAAAGCATACAAGCTGAGATTCATAGAAGGATTTTCAACACAGCTATTTTTTATTTACTTACACTAACTCCAACCATGCGAAATCCTTTCAATGTGTGGCGTGTATAAACACATGGATGCTGGTGGGTTTAATTAATTAGGCTCGGTTCCTATTTACGTGGAATCGAGCCTATTTTCTTCTAGGGCTTACTCACCTACCGTACCATCCTTATCAGCATCGTGCATATAGGGGTATAACCAGTGATCACTCGTTATTGGCATACTGTAACCTGCTGCTTTTGCTTCTTTAATCGTCACCTGTCCATTACCGTTTGTATCCACGCTAGAAATATCTTCAGTACCATTCGAAGCATTGGGTTTATTAGAACTTGTTGACTTATTTGAGTTAGTTGATTTACTTTCAGTTAATCCTAGAGATTTATTTATTTCATCAGGGTTGCCGTTATCAAATTCATCTACAATTTTATTCCCTTTTAAAGTGTAAGTGTACTTGTAATGAGAAGGAATCTGCGTTTCCGTATTAGGATATGTGATTGTTGCTTCAAAATTAGTAGCTCCTCCAGCTTTACGAAGGGCATCTTCCATATATGCTTGATCACCATGTCGGTTAAGCGTACTATCTTGTGGCGTAATATTATAAGCATTTGATACCCCACCAAGAGAATCTGCAATAATATGCCCTTCATCTAAATCTGCTCTTTCGACACCAGGGACTTTTGCCTCATCACGGTAGTATCTTCCAGACGATGTTACAGGTTCGGTACGATCATCTTGTAGAACGATTTCTTCAGCAATGACATGTACTAGTTGCCCGTATTCATTCGTAAATGCATAGTAATGTCGGTCCCCAAAACCAATGTCAACGACGACGCTAGGTTCGCGATATCCAGACAAATCACCACCATCAACTTCAATTAGTTTGTATCCTGAGAATAGGTCATTATTTGATTGTGTTGGTATTTCCTCTACTACTGGTTTATCATCTGTAGTGATTGTTTCTTCTTTTCCATTATTATTTGTATTAACTGTGGTTACTTCTTGTGAATCTGTTTCTCCATATGTAATGGATGCATCTTCTACGTTGGTACAACCAACTATAAAGATGGCAGTTAAAAGTATGATTAAATAGTTTACTTTCTTTTTCATTTTAGGACTCCTTATAGCATTTTTTTACTGAACATTCTAGAGATCTTTGAATAAAACATAAATTAACATTGTTAACCTATTTATAATTATAGTATATTACAATATTAATTATATTACAGTAGATCCTTAGTGTTCAAATATCTCTTTCATCCTGCCAAAAATTATATTGCAAAAAGGAGCGAAGAAAATGAGGAGTAGAGGTAAAAAAATTCTTATTACATTGTTACTAGTATGTTTTTGTCTAATTGTGATTAGATTTATTATTAGGTTTTTGGACTTCTGGATTTCTAAATAAGCTCAAAGTCCGAGAATATTATCCTTTAATTTTTCGCAATGGAAAAAAACGAGCGCCACTCAGAGAAGGCGCTCGTTACATAGAATAATTTTTTGATTTACAAACAAACTATCGACATTAATCTTCCTAGCTAGTGATCATTTTCTGTTGAAATCAATTACGGATTTTGAGTTCGAATACTGTCGCTATACTTGATTTGCTCCTCATTCAGCCGACTCTGCTAATTTTATTAAATAGTACTTTTCCTCCCTAGCCATGTGGTCAGCCATAGACGCAGAAAATATCCCTAACACTTCCGCACTTAACTCCATTTCTTCCAGTTCATTTAAAAAAGTTTTAAATAAGCCCATTTCTACTTCAACCTCATGGTTAAATCTGTTTAACGCTGGAAATTTCTTCACATTAGTACGTAAATATCCAGTTAATTCTACTGCTTTCAAATAGAACTGTTCAAAGTGTTTTGTAAAAGTACTGCTTTTTTCCTTTAATCTTTTCTCTACACCATCCAATCGGTCATTAATGGCACCTGCATGACCAGAGGCATCTACCAACCAGATTAGATGATGATGTAATTCGTGATATATTGGTGGCACTTTCCCCTGTTTGAGATAGTTTAATATACGTAAGTATTCTTCTAATTCGTTCACCATATGGTTTATGAAAGTAGGTGTTAAATGGATTTTCATTTCGCTTGTTAAGTGGCGTTCAATAAGTGATAGTTTGAAGGTCCTTAAATATTTTACTGATTCTTCAACATTATTAGTGAAAAGAATCGCATTGGATTCGTTAAGTGAACTTACTTGAGAAAGAAGTTGATCGAAGTGATTGATAAAGGAGGCAGCTTTAGAAATATCCTCTATTTGAGAAGGATATAGCGAATCATAGATAAATCGTGAATGATCTCCTAATACCTGAAGCCAAAACTGATGTTCAAAAACAGCACTCTTCAAATAATCATTTTCCATGCTATTTACATCCCCTTTTTTTCCACTGGTATTCAATTTATTCGACTCGGAATTATTTTATGAGAAAAGTTCAAACTTAATACCGTTAGACAGATAATCCACAAAGGAGTAGTACAGATCACCTTTTCACTCTTTTATCTGCATTTTTTTTAGACGTACCTACAATTAAATGCCTCCTACAATTGGATACATAACACCAACTGTAGGAGGCATATCAATATTTATTAGTTTTACGGGGTTTTTATTTAGACTAACATTTTAGATTACAAGTTGATTGGCTCGCCACCCGTAACCCCATAAATCTGACCGGTGATATAACTTCCTTCATCGGAGGCCAGAAGAACATACACTGGCGCAAGCTCTACCGGCTGTCCCGCACGACCAAGAGGAGTATTTTGTCCAAACTTAGGAATTTGTCCTTCCAATTTTCCATTATCCAACTGCAATGGTGTCCAAATTGGTCCTGGTGCAACGCCATTGACACGCACCCCTTTAGAAGCAAAGTACGAGGAAAGAGTTACCGTAAAGTTGCTTATCGCACCTTTTGTAGCTGCATAATCCATTAATGATGTCGACGGATCGAAGGATTGAACCGATGTGGTAGTGATAATCGCACTTCCTGGTTCTAGATGCTTTTCGGCGGCTTTTACGGTCTCAAACATGCTGATGATGTTTACTTTGAAGGTATCATGCACTTGTTTGATTGTTAAATCACTTAGAGTTGGCTGTGCAATTTGTTGCGCAGCATTCAATACTAGCGTGTCCAATCCCCCAAACGCTTCCACTGTTTTTGTAACAATCTCTGTCGCAGAACCATCTTCTCGCAAGTCATATGGCAGCAGTAATGCTCTTCTTCCTGCTTTTTCAATTAATACTTTGACTTCGTTGGCATCCTCCTCTTCACCAGGGAAGAATTGTATGGCCACATTTGCACCTTCACGCGCATAGGCAATGGCGGCGGCACGGCCTATTCCAGAATCACCACCAGTAATCAAGGCATTGCGCCCTTCCAGGCGATTGTTTCCTTTATATATTTCTTCTCCGCAGTCAGGTTTAGGGTTCATTTCATTCTGTAGCGCTGGAGTATTCTGCTCTTGATTCGGGAATTTTCCTGTATGAAATTTCTTGCGTGGATCAGTTAGATGTGGGTTTCCCATCAAAATCATCTCCTATCTTGTTTAATATTTATAGCCAAAGAATAAAAGTTCAGAAAAGCTTTTAACACACTTTTAAAACTTTCATAAACTAATCTCTGTTACATTTTTAAATACCCAATAATCATTACGTTAAACAGCGTCAGTATTAAAATGCATCAAACAAATCAAACTAATAACCCCGAATAGATCCACTTTTTTTAAAGTGTCCACTATTCAGGGCCCAGTTCATATCCAATTCATTTCACAAAAATGTTTAAAAATTTGTTATGCAGCTCTCGTTTCTCTAGTCACTTTTCAAAGACACTATATCAAGTGAAATTTGAGCCATCCACCATTAATTTACTGATCTTTCTTTATGTTTTCTTGTGCCATTTTAACTAACTCTTTCACCATACTCCCTCCGATTTTTCCGCCTACTTTACCAGCTTCAGCAGAAGTAAGTTGACCATTATAGCCATCTTTTAGGGGAATACCTAATTCTTTAGCTACCTCTAATGCTGCATCTTCAGGATTTTTAGTACCGATGACTTTCGCTTTTAATTGATCAAGCTCTTGTCTAGCTTCGGGTACAAGGATTTTATTTCGATTTTTCTTTGCCATTTGAATCACTCCTTTTATACTAGCTTAGACAATAAAGAGCAAAAAATGAGTAGCAGATAATGTTAATCATTTCATCAATTTCTTATTCACATTTTTTAGCATCAGTACCTTTAATGAAAACTTTCATTTGGATTTGGATTTTTTTCGATGCTCTGCAAAAACTCTAGTAGCAAACCATTATTACTAGCAGCAATTGCATTACTTGTTATATTAAGTGGTTTAACTTCCTCTAATTTTTGATAACAAAAAAAAGGATAGATAGAGCAAATAAGCTCTTCTATCCTTTAAGGTTATATACGGTTTAATCCATTAATTAAATTACCCAAAGAGAATGTAGGTCATTACGTTCTTTCGATGTATGTTCCTTTTGGCGTTGCTTTCTATCTACTCGCAACTGTGTTCCCCTAGGTCTCTAATGCTCTTTCCTATACGATAAACGCAAAGTATGAAATGAATAATAAACAAAGCACATACATAATTGGGTGAACTTCTTTATAACGCTTTTGTGCTATTAAACAGATTGGATAGAAAACAAAGCCTAAACCAATACCGATTACGACGCTTGAAGTAAGTGGCATCATAATAATTGTTAAGAACGCTGGAATAACAATTTCTAACTTCGTCCAGTTAATTCGACGGATTTCCATTGCCATTAACGCACCAACAATGATTAATGCAGCAGATGTGACTTCGACAGAAATAACACTTACAAGTGGTGAGAAAAATAATGCAACGACGAAACAAGCTGCAATGACAACTGATGTAAAGCCAGTTTTACCGCCAACAGCAATACCAGCAGAAGATTCAACACTTGTTGCAGGAGTTGACGTACCTAAAATGGCACCAATGACACCTGTAGCTGAATCAGCAAGTAAGCCTTTCCCGATGTTAGGAATTTTATTATCCTTCATCATACCAGCTTGGCTCGCTAAACCAATTAATGCACCCGCAGTATCAAAGAATGCAACGATTAAAAATGTGAAAATAACGGTTAATGTTTGTGCATTGAAAATGTCACCTAAGTGCGTAAATACAACACCAAATGTTGGCTCTATGCTTGGAATACTACCTACAATTGATGAAGGAATATCGATTAATCCAAAGATCATACCAACAGCTGTAGTAATAACCATCG
This sequence comes from Lysinibacillus sp. 2017, assembly GCF_003073375.1. Taxonomy (NCBI): domain Bacteria; kingdom Bacillati; phylum Bacillota; class Bacilli; order Caryophanales; family Bacillaceae; genus Lysinibacillus; species Lysinibacillus sp. 2017. Next base: position 1,258,665 of record NZ_CP029002.1, on the reverse strand, counting down.
CGTAGAAAATACCGCCGTTAATGCCACGTACTAGCATAATAACTGTCAGAATAATACCAAGAACCGCAAGTAATGTCATTGGTGAAGTTAAATCACCAATTGATACGAATGTATCTGGGTTACCAACAATAATACCGCCATTTTTTAAGCCGACAAATGTGATGAAGAAACCAATACCAGCCGCGATGGCATATTTTAAATCGATTGGAATGATGTTAATAATTTTCTCGCGGATTTTGAATAAGCTTAAAATCATAAAAATGACACCAGCTACAAAAACGCCCGTTAACGTAACTTCCCAATCAATCCCCATCCCAATACATACAGAAAATGTAAAGAATGAGTTTAATCCCATACTAGGTGCCATTGCAAATGGGAAGTTTGCCAGTAAGCCCATTAATAATGAACCGATGATCGCAGTAAGCGCAGTTGCAGTAAATACAGCCCCATGATCCATGCCAGATTGGCTTAGGATAATAGGGTTTACGACTAATATATATGCGATTGATAAGAAAGTTGTGATACCCGCGAGTGTTTCCGTTTTATAGGAAGTACCACGTTCCGCAAATTTAAAAAAGTTTTTCATGTTGTAATCTCCTATTTATAGATTAAAGATAGAAAGGGAATGATGCCGAGTTCGTTTTTACAACCAACTTTTTTATTTTCCCTTAATAATAGAAAAAACCTTGACCACAAAATGAGGCCAAAGTTTTCTCTACAAAACGGAATAAAAATATATCATTTATTTTCCATTCCTTGTAGTCAGCTATTTATTGGTAGCTGGTAGAAACTTTCAAGCCGTATTCTTGAACTTATACAAGGTAAATATCTTCTTTTTAAAAACAATAGGAGAATAATATCAAGTTTAATTTAAAACGTCAATAGTATAAATTGGAATAAGTTTTTCTAATAAAATAAGTAAAAATATTCGAAAAAGAGCGAAAAATTGAAAAGAAATTAGATCTACAAGAAAATCACAGTAAACCAACTCGCCACAATTCTTCAGGTTTGCTAGTACCGATTACCTTCGTTTTTAATTGATCAAGCTCTTTTCTAGCTTCATGTACAAGAATTTTGTTTCGATTTTTCTTTGATTCCTTTTATACTAGCATAGGCAATAAAGAGCAAAAAATACTAGCAGAAAATGTTCATTTCATCAATTTTCTTTTTCACAGTTTTTTATGCATTCTACACATTACAGCAATGGATTTTTAACACAGATAAGACAGAAAACAAAAAAAGAGTAAACAGCCTACAAATGTTGTTATATCACGTTTACAGGCTATTCTCCTTTGAGACAATTTCTGTACCAAACCTCGTATATAGCCTATAGTATAATATCACTTACTATATAGATCATTAAGAGATAGGTGGATACAGAATATAATAAGAATACAAACTGGTAGGAGGTGAGCTTTTAACGATGGAATTTTTCGTAATATTTATTGTGTTGCCGATAGTCGGAGTTATTTGGTTCTTAAATTTAGTCACCTTTATTGAAAAGCTCCATAAAGGTAAAAATACGCATAACCAAAAAGTCTTAGGTAGCGTATGGACTTTCCTATTTATCGCTTTGCTGTTTTATTGTTTGATTTGGTTAATAGGTTAATATTTCTAAATAAAATGGTTAATAATAATGAGAATTCATTTTTTAAAAAGGAGTTTCTCATGACAAAAAAATTAATGAAGGCTATTTCAGATCATTCCTTGCCATTAAGTGACATGAGTTTAAATAAAATGGTGGAGGCCATTGGAGATGCCAAAATTGTAATGATTGGTGAAGCGTCCCACGGAACATCCGAATTTTATACAACTCGTGCGGAGATTACGAAAAAGTTAATTGAACATAAAGGATTTCAACTCATTGCGGTAGAGGGAGATTGGCCATCCACCCAAGTAGTAAACCGATATGTAAAGGGCTACAGCACTGAAGGTGAAACTGCAAAAGATGTATTAACGAAAGCTTTCCAACGTTGGCCAACATGGATGTGGGCAAATGAAGAAGTAGCAACCTTTACAGAATGGCTAAAGGAAAACAATAGAAATTGCGAAAAAAAAGTAGGCTTTTATGGCATCGATTTATATAGCTTATTTGAATCAATTGATGAAGTATTGAAATTTTTATCGAATAATCCGCAACATCAAGTTGACTTAGAACATGCTAAAAAGGCTTTTACTTGCTTTGAACCGTATAATCGAAGTCATGAGCATTACGCCCTTTCTGCAATTCAATTTTCCGATGAATGTATTAGTGAAGTCGTTAGCTTATTACGCTCATTACGGAATCATAAAGAACATTATTCGAGTAAGCAGGAAGAAGATTTAAATGTCGTGATGAATGCGCTCGTAGCAAAAAATGCAGAATCGTACTACCGAGAGATGATGTCAGATGAAAAATCGTGGAATACGCGTGATTATCATATGGTGGACGCGATTCATGAATTACGCAACTATTACGGAGAAGAAACAAAGATTATTCTGTGGGAGCATAACACACATATTGGGGATGCTTCTGAAACATCGATGAAAGATGAGCAGCTGATAAATGTTGGCCAAGTTATTCGAGAGCAATGCGGGAAGGATAACACCTATGCAATTGGTTTTGGCACGTATGAAGGCACTGTAATTGCTGCAGATCGTTGGGAAGACCCTTTTGAAATCATAAAAGTCCCACCTGCAAAACTAAGCAAATGGGAAGGCCAACTCCACGCAGTGAGTCCATATGATAAAGTATTATTATTTAATGATGAAAATAGAGAATTGTTTAATGATTGGATTGGTCACCGTGCGATTGGTGTTGTGTATAATCCTGAGTTTGAGGCTTACGGAAATTACGTTCCTTCTAGAGTTGGTAGCAGGTACGATGCTTTTATTTATATCAATCAAACGAACGCTTTACATCCTTTTCAATAATGGCAATAAAGTAAGAAACGCCCTAGAAGTACCACCTACTTTTGGGGTGTTTCGACGGTAAAGTATTGTACTATTTCGATCTCCCCTTCTGTATCATGCTTTTTTCTTCATGAACTGCTCATCTAACCTTCTACTAAAGAAAACGCTGCAATTGATTCATATTTTGGTGTATTTTCTAGATTTGATTTGTATAACACGATTTCACTTACTTGAAAAGACAAAACCTTTTCTCCAAAAGGATTATGTGTGGCTAAATCGCCCATTTTGAAATCTTCAATTCCTCCCCATTTTCGGGCCAATGTGATATGGGGATGATAGCGCCGTGTTTCTAAAGAGAAGCCCGCCGCAAGACAAGTTTTATGGACAATTTCTTGAAGTTGAAATAATTGATTCACTTCATTCACTGCTCCCCAAAAGATGCGAGGAGATTTTTGAGGACCAAACACATTTAGTCCTTCAATCTCTAACTGAAAAACCTTTTGTTTCTTAATGGCATCGCCAACTAAGCTAATAACGGGCGAAAGTTGTTGTGGGTTTACTGAACCAAGAAAAGCAAGGGTTATATGATAATCATTCAAATCCACCCAACGTTTAAACTGAAATACTGGTTTAATTTGAACCAGTTCATCGTGAATTGTTTGTTTAACACTATCCGGAATACGTACTGCCCAAAAATAATGGGTCTCTCTCTCCATATACTTTCACCTCTTTTTATATAGAATTGGTAAATGTTCATTATAAGATACGTATGGATTTAAAAGAAATGAAAGAAATGAAAGAAATGAAAGACATTAAATCCATGGCATAGTTTATATAGAAGGCAATGGAAATATACGTAGAGATGTTACCACTTGTTGTATTAACGGAGGCTATAGAAAATAAACCGCAAAATTTAATTTGTGGTTTATTTTCTATTAATATTAAATTTTTTTCAATTTCAAGATCAAAAGCTTACTTTGCTTCCTCAATTGCTTGATTGGGATTGTTCGGGTTGTTCGGGTTGTTCGGGTTCGGATTCACTGGCTCTGGATTTACCGGAGTCGGGTTCACTGGCTCTGGACTTACCGGAGTTGGAGTCACTGGCTCTGGATTTACCGGAGTCGGGTTCACTGGCTCTGGATTTGATGGTAGTGTAAGGACTAGTTCCTCTAGTTCCTCCACTTTATCATCAAATCGATTCATAAAGTCAGTTAACCTGGCCATTACTGTACCTAAGTTCTTATATGTTACAGGTCCTTTTGGATTAAATGTTCCATCTGGGTATCCTTGAAATAGACCAAGTGCTACTGCTGCTGCAACTGCATCTCTTGCATATTCTGAAATACTATCTGTATCACTAAATTTAAGGTCCTTTCCCATTCCTGTTACATCTATACCAAGTATTCTCACAAATATAACAGCCATTTGTTGTCTTGTTAAATCTTTATCAAAACCGAATATACCATTACCAGTTCCTGAAATAAAACCTGCTTTAACAAAAGCCTCAATCGCTTCAAATGAAGGATCATCTACTGGTACATCACTAAAGGTCCCAAGTGCTGTTCCCTCATTCGAAGTAACATCATCCGAAAAAGCATCCACCTCAGCGGCAGTAGTAGGTGTACCCGACAAAGGAGATCCTGTGTTCCCTGAAGCTGCTCCTCCATTCGAAGTAAAAGCACTTAAAAAAGGATTCACATCAGTGGGTACCAAAGGGGTAGAAACAATACTCACTATTTGAGATGCTAAAATAGCTTTCGCCTCATCCATATCTGTTGATGCGTTGTTTAATGCATTAACCCAGAAAGTAAGCCCAGCAGTATCCGGTACTCGTCCAAAAGTACTTTGATATAAAGTAGTTACAAATTGTTCGTGTGTTTGACTGCTAGAATAGTTCGATGTGCTTTCAGGTGCAGTTAAAAATCCTTGAGTTATTGCTGAAACACTACCACCTGATGAGAGTGCATTCGACCAAAAAGTTAATCCATCTCTATCCGGTGCTCGATTAAATAATGCTGTATATAAGTTAGATATTTGTATTATAGATTCTTGTTTGCTGATCGTACCAGATATACTCCCAGCGACCGCGGCATAAGTAGTAGAATACATAGCATTAAACATAAAAACGATACTGCAAAAGACGACTAAAGATTTTAATTTTATTTTCCTCATAATAACCCTCCTGTAATTCTTCAAACAAATGAACATATTCACTCCAATAAAAGGTACCTATTATTTAATATTTACATTTCTTACAAGTAAAGAAACTTAACATAACCACCTTTCTGCTTATTGATTTGGTGTTGTTTTCAAGACATACCATTGGCTGACATTTTAATTTTATCACTTTCTATAAAGACTTTTCTTAATGAATTCTTAATGAAAATAGCCTGCTTCAAGAGGTGTTTCATAAATTTCCATTTGACAATTATTTGGTCCAGAAAAAATAAAAAGAGTGTAGCCATCATCAGCTACACTCAAAATAAAATATTTTATTTACTACTCTGCACCTTATAAATTTTACTATCGAGTTGCTTATTAAGTGCTTGTTGGATAAAGTTTGTTGCTTCGTATAACTTATCTTCATCAATATTTGTCTCGATTTTGAGTCGATGAAGGAAGTTGACAAGGTCATTGGTAGAGATGTTACCGCTTGCTCCAGGAGCGTAAGGGCAACCTCCTAATCCGCCTATTGAGCTATCAAATTTTGTCACACCCATTTCCAACGCCGCATAAATATTGGCTAATGCACGCCCATACGTATCATGAAAATGAAGTGCAAACAGTTTAGGGTCATAGTTGTTAAATAGCTCTGACAAGATTTCCTTCACTTGTACTGGATCTGCAACACCAATTGTGTCACCGAGTGAAATTTCCTTCACGCCCATTTCAATATAAGCGTCGATGATTTCTTTAATCTTTTCGATGCTTATATCATCACCAAATGGACTTCCAAATACAGTTGAAATATATCCTCTGAGTGGGATTCCTTCATTAGTAGCAATTTCTGCGACGGTTTTCAAATTTTCAAGTGACTCGGCAATCGTAGCATTTAAATTGCTTTTATTATGTTCTTCTGAAGATGAAATAAATAGAGCAATTTCATCAACACCTTGTTTAACTGCGCCTTCTACACCTTTTAGATTGGGTACAAGTGCAGCATAAATGATACTTTCATTGCGTGTGATCTGTTCTAAAACTTCATTATGATCTGCTAGAGCAGGAATCCACTTTGGACTGACGAATGAAGTTACTTCAATATAATTCAATCCTGTTTTGCTCAATAAATTGATCCATTGAACTTTTACATCTGTCGGGATAATTACCTTTTCATTTTGTAGTCCATCTCGCGGACCAACCTCTCTAATTTCAACAAATTTCGGTAGTACCATATGTGCTACACATCCTTACATTAAATTCCGAATAATTTTAGCATTATCCAGCTTGAAGCATAGAATACCATGAATTGTACGCCAGCACCAACACCTAAAATACGGTTCAGTAGTCCCCCTACAGTAGCAACAGTAAATGTTAATACAACACCTAATAATTGTGCTTCATTATAAGCAAGTAGGAAGGCAAGACCAATAAACATAGCAACGATTGCTTCTTGGCTAATATATTTTAATACTAAAACTGAAGCTTTACGTGCATAGTTCATCGAAAATGGATAAGCGATTAATGCACTAATACCTAGTCCAATTAAACCGAATATAAAGAAGTCCCATGTCGACAACATTGTATGTAAGTTATTGATTGGATCAACACTAAATACAGGTGGCGCATTAAATAATGGTGAAGCAGGACCGAGTGCAACAGGGCTTAAGGGAATACCGAATGCAATTAATGGAATGATTACTTCTGCGATATAAGTAGATTCAGTAACACCATTCATAACGGTTAAGCTAGTTGTAGACTTTTTGTAAGCACCTTTTGTTCTAGAGCCGACAATTTCACCCATTAAAGATGTCATACCTACTGGGCTGAATACAAACGTTAAAGATGAGATAAATGTTGTGATAGCTGTAAAGATAGATTGCTCTTTTGATAGAATTTTGAATGGATTAGGGAAAAAGCCCTTCCATGCTTTTGTTTCGGGTGCAAGATTATATTCATTCGGTTTATTTCTGATTAACTCATGTTTAGCAATTGGCGAAGTAGCCATTAAAATATTACTAAACATTGGACCGATTGCAATCCCTAAAAAGAATGTGATAGATAAGTGTTTTTCAAGTAATGAAAAGCTCATAAAATCTAAAGATTTGATGAAAAATGCAAAAGGAATAATGATTAAAAGACTTGCCCATTTCCCTTTAGAGAAGAAGGCGATTAAAATGGCAGCAAGTGTGAAAATAATACCTGATGATGATTTAAAGAAATCTGCAAACTGCCCTAAAAAGCTTCCTAAAAGAATTGATGTCGGTAAAGCGATAAATGCACCAAGAATACCACCAGAAATCATTTTTCGTAAGGCAACATGTGGCATTCCCATGCGACGTAATGTGTTAGCATGATCGATTAATGGTACAGCAGTCGTATCTCCAGGAATACCTAAAAGTGCTGTTGGAATAGCATGTGTTAAATGTTTTGCTAGTACAGCTGCCATGAAGAAGGCAAATACACCTTCAGGAGGAGCACCTAATAAAATGACTAGTAATGTAATAGGCACCATGATTGCTGTTTCATCTGTACCCGAGATAAGGCCGATAATCGTGAAAATGATAGCTCCCAATAGTGCAAAGAGCATGGCTACTAAATAAATACTCATTTCTTATCTGCTCCTTTCATGCTTTCTATGTTTGCTAGTACACCTAATTCTTCAAGTTCTTTTCTCGTTACAGCATCTTCCTGAATTAAGCGAATCTCTTCATCGATATCTAATTTTAAATCTTCATAAGCTTCTCTCATTGAAGTAGCGGATGATTGATCATCTAGAAGTATTCGTTTTGGTCTGAATAGCGTTGTATTAATTGCGACAATAATTAATATAGCAGCAATACCTGTTAGCAGAGAGTAAGAATTGACCATATTCGCCTCGGCAAATTTAGGGAATAGCCATTGCCCAAACTCATAACCTAAAAGGCTAGCAGTGACACTTAAAATAATCGAAATAATAAGTTGATTACTAGAAACTGTATCACCAAGAATTTCAATGAATTTTTTTTCTTTAGGTTCATTGTTTTTATTACTTTGCGAATGCGCCATTTTATTCACCTCTTAAAGCGTTCGTAATTTCTAAAATACGATCGTAGCGGAAGTCTTTTTCTTCTACAGCTTGTTGAACAACCTGGTCTATTAATTCAGCTGTTGCACCAGCCATTACAGCAAGATTTTTTGCGTGAAGACGCATATGTCCTGATTGAATACCTTCAGCAGATAGTGCACGTAAGCTTGCTAAGTTTTCAACTAGGCCAACAGCAGCAATGTTACTTGCAAGTTCTTCAGCTGTTTGTACACCCATAATTTTTAATGCTGTTTTTGCTACAGGATGTGTCTTTGTTGCACCACCGATAATTCCTACAGCCATTGGTAGTTCTAATGTCCCTACAAGATTACCCGCTTTATTAATTTCCCATGTTGTTAGGGAACGATATCTACCAGATTGCGAAGCATATGCGTGGGCACCAGCTTCAACAGCACGTGTATCGTTACCTGAAGCTAATACAGCTGCCGTAATACCATTCATGACACCTTTATTATGTGTAGCTGCACGATATGGATCAGCATCTGCAAATTCATATGCACTCACGATATTTTTAGCGACCTCAATACCGCCTAACATTTCAACTGAAAATTCGCCACGAGCTCTTATAATACGTTTATCTGCAAGGTTCGAAATAATTCGTAGTACTACTTTTCCGTCTGTAATACGCTCGATTAATGGAGAAACTGATTCTGCCATCGTGTTAACAGCATTTGCCCCCATAGCGTCTTTTGTATCAACGATTAAATGTATAACGACCATTGTTTCTTTAGCCGTTTCGATAAGATGCACTTCGATATCTTTAACACCCCCACCTAAGCGGACTAAAGTTGGATCTTTTTCATTGCAATGTTCTATAATTTCATTTTTATGTTCGAAAATTTTAGCTCTGGCTGCGTGAGGATCTTCAATATTTAAAATTTGGATTTGACCACGCATGACAGTCCCTGAGCTTGAAGTAAAAATCCCTCCCAAATCATAAGCCGCACGCGCAGCATTACTAGCAGCAGCAATAACGGATGGTTCTTCTGTAGCCATTGGAATGAATACGTCTTTACCATTTACTTTGAAGTTTGCTGCTACACCTAATGGAATAGAAATTTGTCCGATAACATTTTCTACCATAGAATTGGCAAGTTCTAAAGAAATACCGCTTCCTAAAGAAGCTATTTCCTCTGTTGATAAGTTTGATTTTTCTGCAATAAGTTGTAAGCGTTCCTCAACCGATAGTAGATAGAAGCCTTTAACACGTGATGTCATTTGTATTCCCCCATTAAATTCAAAAAGTGTAATTCCATTCAACTTAGTTGAATGGTATTACACTAATATAAAGTAGAATTATTTATATGTAAATAGAAATATTGTATTTTCGATAATATTTTTGTTTTAACTAGATAAATTATTCATCTACGTATATTGTAAGTACTTTTGAATTTTCGGGAGAATTATTGATGAAAATATGTTCCTTTTTACCAGAAAAGTACGCAGAATCGCCTTTATCCAATGTATATAGTTTATTATCGTACTTCAAAAGTATGCTTCCTGTAATCACATAAATAAATTCATCATTATCATGTAGATAGGGAGTTAAGTTTTCTGCCCCATTATGAACAGTTACGATCGAAGGATTAATATTACTCATATAAGATTTATTTGCTAATAGTTCATATTGATAGCCAAGTTCATTTGTTTCGACAGTTTCAGCACGTTGTTTTTTAGAGACGATTGAAATACCATCGAATTCTTCCTGTATAACAAACCATGCCATTGGAACATGGAAGATCCCTGCAATTTTGGATAATGTAGCGAGACTTGGCGTTGCTTTAGCGTTTTCAATTTTGGAAATATGACTTTTAGTTAGCCCGATTAAATCTGCTAGTTCCAACTGAGACATTTTCGATTTTTTGCGCATTTGCTTAATTTTTGAACCTACTTCTACTAAATTCATTTAGATTAACACGACCTTTTCGTATTTTTCACTTACTGCTATTGTATTTTTTTATAGAGAAATAGTAAAACGTTTTATAGAATCAATATTTTCTATAAAAAAATTTTGTCTTCTCTAGGAAATAATCACCCTTGTTTACCCTATAGTATGAATGTGCTGTATCCGTCAATCCCATATGTTTCTAATGCAATTTTGTTGAAAACTACGCGTATATCTCTTCATCGGCTTAATCCTGTGCTCAAGTCTTTAGATTTTAATAAAATCTTTCCCTCCCAAATATGATATCGTACACTATATAACTAATAATTTATAATAATTAGTTATATTTGAACGTGAAGGGGTTAGTTATTTTGGAAATAAGGGATTTGAAAAATTTTATTAAAGTTGTAGACCAGGGAAGTTTTACGAAGGCTGCAGAAGAAATGTATGTTACTCAATCATCTTTAAGTAAAAGTGTGAAACGTTTGGAGATACATTTCGGAAGCCAGCTGATCGTTCGGATTAAAAATAATTTACATTTATCGGATATCGGCAAGATCGTTTATCAACAAGGCCGTGAAATTATTAATTCCGTCAATGATTTGAATCTCTCTATTAATCAAACGAAAAATGGTGAATACGGAAGTATTTTATTAGGTATTCCACAATTAATCGGTACACTCTTTTTCCCTAAAATTGCGAAAGAATTTTATGAATCACATGGCAATATTAAAATCGAGCTGATCGAAAATGGTGCAAAAAAGTTAGAGCGAATTGTTACAGATGGAAAAGTTGATATTGCATTGATTGTAAAAACACAATTAACAAAAGATAATTATGATATTTATCCATTTATTGAAGATGAGTTTTATATATTTTTAAACGAGGATCATCCACTTGCAAATCGTACAGAGATTTCTATTTCAGAATTAAAGAATGAAAAATTCATTATATTTCCCGAGGAATTTACTTTGCATGACTATATTATTAATACCTGCAAAGCACATGGTTTCTTCCCTAATATTTTGTACAAAAGCTCTCAATGGGATTTAATATTGGAGCTTACTGCCTCTCATAACGCCGTGACCTTACTACCTAAATCTATCTATACCAAAAACGTCAATAAAAGAATAAAATTAATCAAAATAAAAGGAAAACCACTGTTATGGTCATTAGTTTTCATTACTCTAAAAGATTCCTATAAATCATTTGCGCTTCAGAGCTTCATTAAAAATATCGATTCCTTTAAGCCTTAATATTCCGTTTTGGAATAATTAGAAGTCTCTTTATTCGTTTTACTGATTTTTATACATAAGATAGAATCCTAATTAAATAAGGAGCGAAAATAGAAGTATTACATATAGCTTAGGATTTTCCAAAATGGATATTTCTAGATATTGAGTCAGTGTGAACAACTATAGGAGGCTATTTTTATGAATAAAGTTTTTGAATCCTTTGATAAGGCTGTTGAAGATATTAAAGATGGTGCAACATTATTAGTAGGTGGATTTGGTCTTTGTGGTATTCCCGATCACTTAATTGCTGCCATTCAAGCAAAAAATACAAAGGACTTAACCGTTGTTAGCAATAACTGTGGCGTCGATGATTTCGGTCTCGGTTTACTACTAAAAAATCGTCAAATCAAGAAGATGATTGCTTCCTACGTAGGCGAAAATAAAACATTTGAGCAACAATTTTTATCTGGTGAATTAGATGTTGAACTAACACCTCAAGGCACATTAGCTGAAAGACTCCGCGCAGGAGGTGCCGGTATTCCAGGCTTTTATACAGCCACAGGGGTCGGAACGCTCGTCGCAGAAGGAAAAGAAACAAAAGAATTTGATGGAAAAACATATATCCTTGAAAAGGCCATTCAAGGTGACTTTGCTCTTGTAAAAGCCTGGAAAGCCGATCCATCAGGCAACTTACTGTTTCGTAAAACCTCTCGTAATTTCAACCCACTTGTAGCTACTGCTGGGAAAATTACAATTGTCGAAGTTGAAGAGCTGGTCGAAATCGGTGAACTAGATCCAGATGAAATTCACTTACCGGGCGTTTATGTTCAACGAATTATTCATAGCCCTCATTTTGAAAAACGTATTGAACGCATAATGCTAAGGGGGGAAAACTAATGGATGCACGCAAAAAGATTATCAAAACTGCTGTTCAAGAAATTGAGGACGGCATGTACGTGAACTTAGGAATCGGCTTACCAACTCTCATTGCCAACGAAATTCCTGCAGACATCGACGTCTTTTTACAATCTGAAAACGGCCTACTTGGTATTGGCCCCTACCCTACAGCAGAAGAAGTGGACGCAGATCTCATAAATGCAGGTAAGGAAACTGTAACAGCCAGACCAGGCGCTGCTTACTTCGATAGTGCTAGTAGCTTTGCCATGATCCGTGGAGGCCATATAGACCTAGCCATTCTAGGCGGTATGGAGGTTTCACAAGCAGGCGATCTTGCCAACTGGATGATTCCAGGAAAAGTAGTTAAAGGCATGGGCGGTGCTATGGATCTAGTCGTAGGTGCAAAGAAAGTAATCGTCATTATGGAACACACAAATAAATACGGCGAATCAAAGGTCAAAAAAGAATGCATCCTTCCATTAACAGGGCGCGGTGTTGTTCATCGTCTTATCACTGATTTAGCCGTATTTGATTTTCAAA